>JBBIIV010000035.1:0-16968 GCA_037446295.1 Nitrospirota bacterium | reverse complement strand
ATCCTGTCTTCTTTTACAAGGTTCTCTCCAATATAAACATGGTCATGACAAATTCTGCAGGCATGAGTGTCTCTGACTTTCGCTGATTTATTCGCAGGTCTTTTAGAACAGAATGGGCAGATGCCGAGTTCACTATCAAACGAATCAAGATACGTCTCCACGCAGCCGCCATGCTTTATGATGTCAAATTTAGAGCATTTCTTCTTGTCGCCTTCTTTTGACAGCCTGCTCCATAACTCTGCAAATTTACCGCCTACAAAGTCATCGCATGACGCCTCAATATATGAAAATCCAATAGATGCCTGTCCGAAAAAGTTTTTTACGAGCCAATCATTGATTTTAGCTTCAATATCAGAGACAGCCTTTTTTGTTGCTTCTGTGTTATGAGCTAATATTGTAAACTTGCCTGCTGCATTGAGAACAATTGACGACACGGGTAGTCCAAGCTCCCTGCAAAGCATATCAGCCGCAAGCTCACTCAAAAGCGATACATAAAACGACCTGCCGCGCAGAAGTTTGGCAGAAGCCTTGCCTGTGCTTCCGCCTTCTGTAAAAATAAAGTCCTGAATGCCATAAAAATCACCGCTTATGAGCAAAAACTTCTTAGGTTCATAATCTTTAATCGCCTCAATTGACATAGTTTTGGTTTCATTGTGATATTTATAAAGCGCAGATGCAAGGGCTGATGTTGTCCTACTGTGGTCGTAAAGTGATACATCAGGCACTACATAGCCGACTGTGGCAGCAGGGATATGAGAGCCGTAAATCATTAATAGGCTTTCAAAATGCTCAAACCAGAGGGGAATATTTTCTTTATGACTTAATTTTTTGATCGCTGCAGTAAAATTAATGAAAAGCAAGCGGTAATCTTCTGACGCCTGTTCACTGTCTATCTGAAGTATTTCAGGGTTATTGATTGGAAATATATTGTTAGGTGAAAGTTCTTTTAGTGGATAGCGATATTTATAGTCTTGCAACCTATCTGTTTTCCAATTTCCGTCTAATGACAATCCTTCAAATAGTGTTAGGAGCCTTGTCTTTTTATAGTCTCTGACCTGAATCTCTTTATTGTATTTATCATCAAATTCTGCCCTGTCAAACCCGCTGCTTGCCCTATCTGCAATGGCAATTATCCATTGCAAAGGTGTTTCAGGTTTGTGATGCCCTGCGGTGAGATTCATAAAAGAATCACCAAGCCCCCAGTCGCCTTTGTTGAATTTCTTAGGCAGAAGCTTTTCAAGATGGTCAATAAATGCTGCTGTATAAACAGCATGGCTGTGGGTATATTTGCCTTGGAAGTGAGGCTGATATAAATCCCTGTTATCATTCAAAAAAATCTCATCTGGGAAAAAGCCCACATCATTAGCCTTACGCGCTCCCGCAGCTCGTTCTGCAAACTTCCCGATATCATGCAGAAGTCCTGCAAGTGCTATTTTATAAACAGTTTCGTCCATCTATCCCTCCCCCTATCATGCAGCTGGGCTGCATGCATTACAGTATGGTATTATTTTAATCAAAATCTTTTATCATCATTGCTTTTCACTCTTACTGCCCCTTACTCGAATCCTCCCTTTTTCCGCTATTACTCCGTATCTGCTGGAAGCATAACGCTTTTGCGTGCATATTATAAAGTAGGGGAGCAATACCTCATCATTAAGTTGTTCTTTAATAGCTTTGTTAATCTTGCTTATATTTTGCCTCACTGTTTCTACCTTCATCCCATCAGGGTTTTTGTACAACAATTCATCGGCTTTTAATCGCTGACCGCTGTAAATTGAGGAGTAATCTCTTGCAGCTTTTTCCAAAAACGGCTTTGTGGTTAAATCTGAGTGCTGCATAAAGCAGTCTCTGCAATCGTCGCAGTATTGCCTTTCGGGATACCTGCAGTTTTCGAGTTTTTGTCTTAAAAACGCCGTATAAAGCATCATCTGCACGGGAACCAACTCTATCAATGTATCACCGATATAGATAGTCCTTTCAATTAAATCGACTCGCAGCTCCGGCTGAATCGTTGCCGTATCGATTTCCCTCTGTCCTTCTTCGACAAGGTCGCTAAAGCTTTTCCCATGAAGTGATACCTTGCTCCCAAGCCTTATAAACGGCAATTCAGCAAGTTGGATTTCTGCATGTTTTGTGCTCAGTTTTTTAATCGAGCCGTCAGGCATCCTGCACTCTATCAATATGTCTTTTACGGGTTTATAGAAAAAATCGGGATTGGACTCAAACTCGGGTGTCACAAGAACATGATAAAGTTTATCCCACGGCCTTGCAAAAAGCTGCATCGCAGCACCGATATAAAAAGACATCGTTTTTCGCCCCCCTGCCAGCGAGCAGTGGAGCCTCGAATTCGGAATAGCCGTTTTTTCTCTGATGAGATTTGTTATCAGATCGCCGACAATCTCATTTTCCGGGTCGCTTCTAATATCATCGAGAAAGCCGCCGTTGTTATCTTTCGGAATCACAAAAGAGTCCCCGCTTAGGGGGATTGCAGGTATTCCGTAATCTTCGGAGAGTCTTTTTAAAATGCCGCCCTCTATCAATGTTTTTTCGGCAAGCTCTCTGCCCCTGGAGGTGGTTATAACATAAATCTCGGATGGATAAACGGGCGGCTTTTTGAGGGCGAGTGCGCAGATAGTCTCGGTGATTACCTGAGGGGTGGAACCTACAATAAAAATAAAGATTTCTTTATACATAAATCAAGTATATAAGATTTTATCCTTTAAGTGAAGAAAAAAAATGTTTCTGAAATATTTCTTTCCATGTTGTAGAAAGCCTTGATTATTTCCCTCCTTGCCTCACCGATTGTAAGAGGTATTCTCTCAAATGGGAGTTTATCATCGTGTTTAAGTCTATAAATAAGTTCTGCAATGCTTGGCAGCCTCAATTTCACACTTGACATATCATCAGGCGCTGTAAAGACATCCTCTGGGATGCCGCTCCTTGCTACCTTGCCTTTGCTCAGGATATATAACCTGTCAAGGAAAAGCGGCACGAGGTCAACGCTGTGAGTAGCCATAACTATTGTAACTCCGTTTTCTTTATTCAACTTCCGTAAGAGGTTCATCATCTTGTATTCGCCCATAGGGTCTAAGCTGGCTGTGGGTTCATCAAGGAGCAATATTTCATGGCCCATCGACAGCAGTCCAGCTATGCAAATCCTCTTCTTTTGTCCATAGCTCAAGCTCTGAATGGGTTTAGCTGCATATGCCTCCATCTCGACAGCTGCAAGCGCCTGTCTTACCCTATGGGCTGTCTCCTTCTCACCAAAACCCATATTCAAAGGTCCAAATGACACATCTTCAAAGACAGTAGGAGCGAATAACTGGTCATCAGGGTTTTGAAAGATAAGCCCCATTTTCTGGTAAATCTCTTTTGGGCTCAATCTTTTTATATCCCGCCCATCAAGATAAACGCTCCCTTGAAAATCCTTCAGCAGACCATCCATAACTTTAAGGAGGGTTGTCTTGCCCGAGCCGTTTGAGCCAAGAACCCCTATGAAATCGCCTCTTTTGACATCCAAAGATATATCAGACAAAGCTGTGGTGTCATCGGGATACTTAAAGGAAGTGATATTTACCTTTAAACGGATTAAATTTTCCATATCACGCCAAGCGAGGTTAAAAATAGGATGGAGGCAATGATTTGACTCGATTTAAAGGGCATCTGGCTTAGTAGCGGGATATTGCCGTCATATCCTCTTTGAATCATCGAGATGGTAGTCTTTTGGCTGTGATCAAATGCCTTGATGATAAGTGAACCCGTTAAGGCGGAGAAAGAACTTAACCCTCTTTTAATGTTGGAATAACCAAGACGGTTTTTTTGGGCATTATAAATAACCATTGCATCTTCCATCAGAATGAAGATATACCTGTAGGCAAACATTGTAATCTCAATCAGTGTCTTTGGTATTCTGAACCACGAGAGCCCTGCTACTACATCCGTAAAAGATGCAGCAAAGCTAAGAGCGATGATAATGGAGACGGATGCGATTATCCTAACAGCAATCAGCAGCCCTTCAAGGAGTCCGTCCTTAAATCCTGTCAAAACAAAAATTCTCAAGTCGATGTAAAAAATGGGTTCTGAGCCTGAAAAGAAAATTTTTAAAAGCATCAAAACCAATGCGATAAATACTGGCTCCGAATACCTTAACAGAAAGACTTTAGTAGTTATCTTCATTAATCTACATAATAATGCGCAAACAACAATGACAACCGTAGGAAAAATAAACCCTTTGTAGCTTAATACAAGGATGAGGGCAACAAAGGCTATGATAATCTTAAGCCGCACATCAACCCTTGAAAAAAGATGTCTTTTGTTAAAGTATTCCGCAAATAATTCCATGTTGATAGTCTTAATGCCTTTTTTCTGTCAAGACCCTCCAGTAATATCCAGCTATAAAACCTCCGCTTACCCCTGCAATTAGGAAGACAAAAAGGAGCAAATCCCCCTGATCCGTGTTTATAAAAGACTCTTTGGGTTCTCTGCCAAATTCCTTAGCAAATCTCTCAATAACGGATTCATCTACCCCCTGCCATTTTTCAGATGCACTAACAACGTTGAATATTGAAAAGCAAATAGTAAAAAGCAGATAAATAATGATTAGACTTAACCCCCTTTTCATATCTTAACCTCCTCCTGCTTTAAAACCATCATTTTTACGAGCAGTTCAGGTCTCTTTTTGGATAGCAATACTACTACTCCTGCTGTCATTGCACCTTCCAATAACCCGAGCGGTATCTGTGTGGGAGCAAAGGCGATGACAATCTTTGTAAGTAACGGCAAAATAGGCGCATCGCTTTTAATTCCCGCTGCCAATTGAATGGATGTGGCTAAATATGTTGCCCAGTCAGCGAGCATACCTGCAAAAAAACCTGATATACCAAGATTTATCCCAAATGTCCTTAACAGTTTAAATATAAGATAGCCAGCAAGAGAACCGACGACACCCATAGAAAAGATGTTTGCGCCCAATGTGCTTATCCCTCCATGCGCCAGAAAAAGGGCTTGTATAAACAATGCGACAGAAGCGACAACCGAGCTTATAAACGGTCCTAAAATAACCCCGGTAATGCCGGTGCCGGCAGGATGAGAACAGGTTCCTGCTACCGGGACTGGAACTGGCATACAAGAGATAATAAACACAACAGCCGCCAAAAGACCAACGAGGGGTTTGAATGAAAGATCCTGCTTTGAAATTGCTTTAAGTCTCCAAATGCCGTAACCGACAAATGGCAGTGCAAGGGCATACCAAATTAAAGCCCAATCAAGGGGGAGGATGCCCTCCGTTATATGCATCGCATGAGCGTCCCTCGAAGAGAGTAATGAAAAGCAAAAAGCAAATAAGAATAAATATATGATTTTGTTTTTTAAGACGCTAATCTTAAATCTTGAATTTTGAATTTTGAATCTTGAATCCTGATTTATCATATCCACGTCCCCTTTTGGATTTTTTTAAAATATTTTCTATTAAAAAATCTTGGTCTTCTCCCATTTCGTTGCAACAAAATGCCACACAATGTCATTCCTGCGCCACTTTTAACAATGCATTGACTATCGCCACTGCGACAGGGGTGCCGCCCTTTCTGCTTAAATTTGTGATAAAAGGAAATTTCTGGGTTGAAAGAAGGGTTTTAGACTCCAGCGCATTTACGAACCCCACCGGAACTCCTACCACAAGCAACTCCATCAAATTTTCAGGGTTCATTTTTCCGAGCAATTCTATAGTCTTAATAAGAGCGGTAGGGGCGTTGCCTATTGCAATGACGCCTATATTATTTTTACTGTTTAAAGCAGATTCAATGCCGACTTGAGCCCTTGTCTTGCCATCTGAAGATTGGTTATTATCGTTGATATTGCATATTACCTTTCCTCCCCACTGTTTGAGAAGATTCTTGTTTATCCCTGTCTTTACCATCTCAACATCGGCGAGTATGTCTCTGCCTGATTTTATAGCTCTTAACCCCGTTTTTACTGCCTCGGGGTGGAAGATCAAGGTGTTTTTAAACTCAAAGTCCGCAGTGGCATGTATCACCCTTTTGATAATAGGCTGCTGTTCAGTTGGGATTCCGCTGAAGTCGGCCTCTTCAGAGATAATGCCTAAACTTCTCTTTTCTATCTCATCAGGCTTAACGCCGTTTGCTGCACAAACCCTTTCAAGCACGACATAGACAAGTTTGTTGTGCACGCCAAGAGGTTCTGAATATAGAAATTCAACATTTGGGTGCATGGCTTTTGCCTTGTCTATCATATTCGGAATATCCATTGTCACATGCGTACCAGAGCTAAGAAAGTAGGGATGAACAATTATTTTTCCTGCGCCGTCTTCTGCATATTTTTTGATAACAGTCATCAAGTTTGGTTCAGCAAACTGCAGGTAAGCTATTCCTACACAATTTTTATCGCAACCGGGATGAATAGCGTCATGCAGCAGCCTCCCAATTAATTCAATATTGTTAGCCTCTCTTTTAGGGCTTCCGTGCGCAATTAATATAATCCTATCTCTGGCGTCAAGCATTTCATTAAACTCCTCGTATGATATTAATAAAGTTTTTTGCTGTTTTGGGATTGCTCCCAAAATGAAGATGTATGTAGCTTGCAAGTGTATTTTTGCATAGAAAACCCTCGTCCTCCAGCCGTTCAGAGACGCTGTCTTTGACCGAATAAGCCTTTTTGGCTTTAAAGGTTTTGTTTTTATCCCTTATCTCTGAATAATGAAACTCATGACCCCTTAAAACATCGCCCCTAAAACCAAGCAAACAGTCTTCCTTGAGAATCACTTCACGATAGCCTAAAAATGACCTCCTGTTTAATTTAATGGATGTCTCAAAGGGAAGGACAGCCGCCATCTCAAAAAACCTGTTATGCTGATCGTAAATGCCGCTTGAAAGGTACATGAGCCCCCCGCATTCGGCATATAGAGGCATCCCAGCCTCCGACCATTGCCGAATTTGTTGGAGCATTCTTTTGTTGTTCGAGAGGCTCTCGGCATAAAGTTCAGGGTAGCCGCCGCCAAGATAAACGGCATCAATCCCACTGGGTAGAGACGAATCCATAAGTGGGCTGAATTTTACAATCTCTGAGCAAGCATTCCTGAGCATATCGAGATTATCCTCGTAGTAAAAACAAAATGCCTTGTCATAGGCAATCGCTGTCCTTTTAAATTGAGGCTGGCAATTAGCCATTTCGAGTTCTAGCGTGTCCGGCTGCGCCTTTACGCAGTGCGGCGTTTTTTTTGATTCAGATATAACAGCTTTTATATCAATATGTTTCTGCACGGCATCAGCAAGCTTATTTAAATCTTCAGGGGCTATTGGATTTTCTTCAGCAACTATAAGCCCCAAATGTCTATGAGGCACCTCGAAGGAGATATTTTTGGGCAAATAGCCGATAACATCAACATCCTTTTCCTTTAAAGCGCTTTTCAGCCTTAAATAATGCCTCTCAGAGCCGATACGATTAAATATTATCCACTTGAGATCAACGCCAACATTGTCTGCCCAATCCTTGAATCCTTTTGCTAATGCCCCTGCGCTCTCAGCCATACCATAAGCATCGATTATAAGAATAACAGGCAAACCAAGAAGCCTCGCAATGGATGCGGTATTGTAATTGCCGTCATACAACCCCATTACACCCTCTATAACGGATATATCAGCGCCCTTAGAATGCTTGTAAAAACTAGCCCTGACATAACCTTCCCCGCACATCCAAATATCAAGATTCCTCGATGCGACGCCAGCAGCAAGCCTGTGAAGCCCTGCATCAATGAAGTCTGGCCCGCATTTAAAAGGCTGAATCTTTAGCCCTAAAGCCTTAAACGCAGCCATTAATCCGATAGCTATCGTTGTCTTGCCGCATCCACTGTGCGTCCCAGCTACAACTACCCCCTGCATAGCTTTGATAATTCTCCTAAAAGCCTCATGTTATTTTTATAGGATTTAACAGAAATCCTTATGTATGAATTATCAAGCCCCCTGAAGTTCGAGCAGTCCCTTGTCATAATAAACGCCACTCGTAAAGATGAGACTGCCTGCGGTGCATTTTGGAGTCTGATTAAATAGTAATTTACCGAAGATGGGATAAATTCTATCGAAAGCCTTTTCAAGCCGTTTTCAAGGAGTTCTTTGCCTTCTCTAATTACTTTAAATGTCTCTTCTCTATAATCTTCATCATTTAGAGCGGCGATCCCCGCAATCTGGGCTATTGAATTGACAGTCCATGGCTCTTTGTTTCGCAATATGTTTTCTACGACTGAAGCATGAAAAACTCCGAAGCCAAGCCTCAAGGCTGAGAGGGCATAAAACTTAGTCATAGACCTCAAAACTATCAAAAAAGGGTTGTTTTTTACTTCGCTAATGACAGAGCTTTCAGGTATAAAATCGATAAATGCCTCGTCAACTACGAGAAAACATTTCAAATCATTTGCAGCATTTGCAATTTCAAGGAGCAAATCCTTCCTTATCAGCCTGCCAGTGGGATTATTAGGGTTGCAGATAAAAGCCATACTACATCCCTTCATATCTTTGATGAATTCTTCTAAATCGAGATCAAAATAGTCCTCTTTTTTTAGGTTGTGATATTTAATCCTTGAGCCTAGAAGCAGGCATGCCCTCTCATATTCAGAAAAGGTGGGAGAGGGAATAAGCGCTATCTCAGGCTTTAAAGCTCTTGCGCACAGATAGATCAATTCAGTGCTGCCGTTTCCGCAGACTATAGAATCTGCATCTAAACTATAATAAATAGAGATGGCTTGTTTGAGCCTTACGACATTGGGGTCGGGGTAGTTAGACATTAAACTATCTATCTTCCTAATCTCTGAAATGACTGATTTAGGCAGCCCAAGAGGGTTTATCGAGGCGCTGAAGTCTATCACATCTATATCAGAAATATTGTTATTCTCTGCAAATCTATATATATTTCCGCCGTGTTCAGCCATCTTAAAAAACCTTATAATTCAGGAAGTAAAGAACTGTAGCGGATGCAGCGACACTCATTATGGATGAATACCAGACAATGGTTAACGATATCTTGGATGCAGCCGTATAATTTTTATGCCTTGACTCCCCAATATAAGGTTTTTTTACCAAAACGCCTCCATAAGTAGAAGGACCGCCGAGCTTCACCCCTATCCCTCCTGCGAGGGCGGCTTCAGGCACACCGCTGTTAGGGCTTATGTGATTGCCTCCGTCACGGAGCATCGTTTGTAAAGCTATGCGGGCTATCGAGAGAGAACGAAATACAATAGCAGTAGAGAGGACGATGAATATGCCTGTAATCCTTGCAGGAATATAGTTCACATAATCATCTAACTTTGCAGAAGCCCACCCAAAGTTGATATGCCTCTGATTCTTATAACCCACCATAGAGTCAAGGGTGTTTATAGCCTTGTATGTCAGAGCAAAAGGCAGCCCGCCTATAACAAGATAAAAAAGCGGAGCTACTACGCCGTCAGATAGATTTTCAGAGATGCTTTCTATAGTCGCTTTAAGAACATCATCTTCTGACAGTTTCTCTGTGTCCCTTCCAACTATCATACTCAGCAACGCTCTTGCTTGTTCAAGATTGCCTGTCTGAACGGCATCAATAACGAGCTTTGCTGAACGGATTAAGTCTTTAATAGCGATGGTTGAAGATGTTAGATATATAATGAATACAGCGGATAGGGATATAACGATTCCAGAAGAAAAAGAACGAACAGCATCTAACAACAGGTAAGTTAACGCAAAAACTGGCAAAACAATTATCAGGACAAGAAGAATCCCTGCAAACTTTTGAGCGAATGGAGACTTAAAAAAATTCCTTAAGACTTTCTCAGCGCCGCTTATCCCAAAGCCGATTATTCTTACAGGGTGCGGCAGCCAGCGGGGATCGCCGATAGCGGAATCCAGAACAAAAGCTAGAATGAGTATAGCTGGCGGTAAACTGAATGGCGTTATGGGTATGAGATTATCCATTTATTCAAGCATTCCTTCAATGAATTTCATATCAAGGTTTTCACTGATTACATCACAAAGATTATTTAAAGCCCTTTCTTTTATCTTGTGATAATTAAAGGTCGATTTAATGGGAGTCAATCCTTTCATGTGCCTTACTGTATCTATTATCCCCCTCCTGAAAAAGTCATTCTCGAATATCCCGTGAATATAAGTGCCCCAGCAATTAGAATTTTGAGAGCCGTCGATATGATATGAGCCATTTCCTTGAGCAAGTCTTCTGAGCTTGAAGAGGTTGATATCCCCTTTGCTAATGCCCATATGAATTTCGTAACCCTTCAATTTATGAGCCAAAATATTATTATCCTCAAACAAAAAACTTGAGAAAAGCGAAGTCTGATTATTTATCTCTGCTTCTACCTGAGAGGTAATCTTGTCTTTATTAAAAATAGTCTCTATATCGAGCAGTCCAATCCCTTCTTTCTCCTTGTGCGGGCTTTCGACAGAGTGAGGGTCTGAAATCAACTTGCCGAGCATCTGGTAGCCACCGCACAACCCTATTATCTGAGTTCCTCTTTTATAAGCACGGTTAATGCTCATATCAAGATTATTTTCCTTGAGATAAAGTAAGTCTTTCACGGTGTTTTTAGTCCCTGGCAGGATAACCATATCGGCATTTTCTATCTCATGATCATTCTGGGAGTATAAAATATCGACATCAGGTTCATAAAATAGTGGGTCAAAATCTGTGAAGTTGGATATAAAATTCAGCCTGACGATAACTATCTTAACCTTGCCTTTTTCGCCGCTTTCTATAACAGGCTTGATTGAAAAGGTTTTTCTTGTAAGGGCAAGTCCATCCTCCTCTGGGAGCCCTATCTGGGGGAGATAAGGGATAACCCCAATGACAGATTTTCCTGTCTTTTGTTCAATCATCTTGAGTCCAGGGTTAAGTATCTCGATATCGCCTCTGAACTTGTTGATTATGAAAGCCTTGATAAACTTGCTATTTCTGCCCAGCAGCTTTACCGTTCCATACAGAGAGGCAAAAACCCCACCTTTATCAATATCTCCAACAAGGAGAATCGGAGATTTGACATGCCTTGCGACAGCCATGTTTACGATATCCGCACTCATCAGGTTTATCTCTGCGGGGCTCCCAGCCCCTTCAATGATTATTAAATCAAATTCTTTGAATAACCTTCTATATGAGGATGTTACAGCCTTCCATGCAACTTTTTTATTTGCGTAGTATTGCAATGGCTTCATATGCCCTATCGCTTTTCCATGAATAATTACCTGCGAGCCCATTTCGCCTGAAGCCTTGAGCAAAACAGGATTCATATCAACCAAAGGCTCTACCCCAGCAGCCTCTGCCTGAAGAGCTTGAGCTCTGCCGATCTCGCCCCCTTCAATCGTTATGAAGGAGTTTAGAGCCATATTTTGAGCCTTGAAAGGCGCAACCCTTAACCCTTTACTGCTGAAATATCTGCATAATCCAGCTACTATCAGGCTTTTACCCACGCCAGAGCCTGTCCCTTGTATCATCAATGATTTAGCCATATTCAATATCCACTAATAATAAATCCCGTTTATCAGTTTCACAACAGGATACTTGCTCCAGAACTCAATGATATTAACCGCCGCATTATCTTGTTCTATCCTGAATATATTTTCGAGCGGAATCCCAAGAAAATGGCAGAGAATTATCCTGTTTACACCGCCATGCGCAACTACAGCGATATTTTGATTTCTTCCATTGTGATTGTTTATTATGCCTTCTAAGGCATTGATTACCCTATCTCTTACATCTAAGGTGCTTTCCCCGTTAGGGGGAGAATATTTGAGAGGGTTATCCGCCCATTTCTCAAATTCCAGAGGATATTTATCTTTAATCTCAAGAAATGTCATCCCTTCCCATATCCCAAAGCTTCTTTCCCTTAAATCATAAACCACGATTGGATGCAATCCAGCCCTGTCTGCTAAGATTTCTGCGCTTACTGAAGCCCTGCTCAAGTTTGAACAGTAAACAGCTGATAAAGTAGGAACACCCCCCTCATCATTTAATGAATCCTTATTTATATCATTTAGATAATTGTTTTGTTTGAAAATAGCTGAACTTTGTATATGCCCAATAATGAAGCCAGCAGTCTTCTGGATTTGTTCGATCCCTTCAGGCGAAAGGGGAACATCAATACATCCCTTATAGCGCTTTGCCTCGCTGCCTTCGGTTTTGCCGTGTCTTATAAGATATAGAGTCGTGACCATGCAATTACCATAAAAAGAAAAAGCAATTCTGAGAGCTCACTAAGGGCGCCAAGAGTGTCTCCTGTGAGTCCGCCGAAATTTTTATTGCAAAGCCTTATCCATAAATGGCTGAATAGATAGAGAAAGATAAACATTGCAATATTGAAGAAATACTGAGCCTGGGGTGCGAAGGAAGAAAACAGCGCCTGAAATAAAATGAGCATAAAAATAAAAATTATAGTGGAGATGATAAATTCTTTACCCTTCACACTGTCGATAAATATCCTTCCAAGTCCATCTTTTCTTGCTGATGAGCCGTGAAACATAGCGGTAACCATGCACCATTTGGAAGCCATGGGCATAAAAAGGAGCGTTGAATAATATGAATAATAAGACATATGAGATATGTTTTTTAGACAAAGATATTTAAGTCCCAGAACGAATATAATCGCTGTGATACCTATTGGTCCAGCCGTTGAATCTTTCATTATAGAAAGCCTTTTTTCTTTGTCGTCCGAGATATTACCAGAAGATTTAACTGAAAGAGCATCAAAGGTGTCAGAGAGTCCGTCCAGATGGAAGCCGCCGTTTGATGCGACGAGGATGAGAAGCATCAGGGCTATAACAATATCTTGATGAAATACGAGATTGAGTCCAAAACTTGCTGCAATAAGAAACACGCCTTGCAAAAAACCAACTACTATAAAAGCAGATGAGCTTTTGGATATCTCTGCCTCCCCATACTGAGCTTTAATCCTTACTGGTATTATAGTTAAAAACTGTAATGCGATCAAAAAACTTTTCATTTACAGAGCATCTAGTTAGAAAACCTAATTCTGGACCTCGTTGCTGACCCCAGCCTGACTGAATGTCGCCATTTCCTTGTAAATCTTAACTGCCGCCTCAATTATCAGCATCGCCAATGCGGCGCCTGTGCCTTCGCCAAGCCTTAAATCGAGGTTAAGAATGGGTTTCAACCCCATCTTTTCGAGCATGATGGTATGACCTTTTTCGACAGAATTGTGAGAGGCAAAGATGTAATCCCCAACTTTTGGTTCAATTGAATAAGCTATTAAAGCTCCAGCTGTAGATATAAAGCCATCAATCACCACTGGGATGCGGTTTGACGCTCCCCCAAGAACGACACCTGCAATCCCGCCTATTTCAGCACCGCCTACCTTTGATAGTATATCTATAGCATCAGTGGGATCAGGATTATTAACTTTTATCCCTGCCTCAATTGTTTCTATCTTTCTTTTTAAAGACTTGTCAGATATGCCCGTCCCCCTTCCAGTCACATCAGAAACACGACTGCCTGCAAGCAATGATGCAATTGCGCTTGAAGGAGTAGTATTGCCTATTCCCATATCGCCAGTGCCGAATATATTATATCCTTTTTTAGCGTATTCATTTGCGAGTTCAATCCCAACCATAATGCAATTCTCTGCCTGCTGTCGCGACATAGCTCGTGTTTTAACGAAATTGTTTGTTCCGCTCAGCACCTTCCTTGCCGTAAGACCTTCAAGTTCCCCAAAATCGTAATCTACGCCTATATCAACTACTATCACTATTGCCCCTGCATGTCTTGCGAGGACATTTATACCCGCCCCTCCCTTTAAAAAGTTAAAAACCATCTGCTTTGTAACCTCTTTTGGATAAGCCGAAACCCCCTCCTCTGTGACTCCGTGGTCGCCTGCAAATGTGAAGATGATCTTTTTATCAATACAAGGCATTTTACCCTCTGATATAGCAAAAAGCCGTCTAGCAATCTCCTCGAGCCTTCCAAGACTTCCTGGTGGTTTTGTAAGATTGTCGAGATGCTTCTGCGCTTGTGTAAAAAAATCTTTCTCAAGAAGTTTGATTTTTGAAACAGTCTCTTTAATCAAGCTCATTTAGTTATCCTCGTTGTATATGTAAATGATAAAGATAGAAATAAAAAGCTAAGAATTTCTTATTGAGTGTCTGTTTCAGAAAAATAGAGATAGGCTTGCAAACCGCTCTATTTATCTGTCATTCCGAACATTCAACGGGCCTGCCCTAAACGAAGTGAACGGGTGTGAGAAATCTTTAAGTTAAACGATAAGATTTGTCGGTCTGTTTGATAAAATAAGATTTTTTTGTCATTCCGGCATGTCCGAAATCTTTCCTTATTCCCCCTTAACAAAGGGAGCTAGAGGGTTGTTACAGGAGGATTCACGACGCGCTTCGCTTGCCTGCCTGTGCTTAGCATGCAGACAGGCGAGAATGACACAGAAACAGATTTTATAAACAGACACTATTTAAGGCTAACCCATATATATAAGTTTATATTAAGTTTTATCACCCCTTTATTCTTAGAGGGATGCCGGATACTGCAAGATATACCTCATCAGCTAATTCAACCACCATCTGGTTCAATATTCCGGCATTGTCCCTGAATCTTCTTGCGAGTGCATTATCAGGCACTATTCCAAGCCCCACTTCATTTGAGACTATAATAAGCTGAGAGCCAGAAGTCATCTTGAACGATTCGAGGGTTTTGATTAGCCTTTGAAATTCTGTTTCAATGAACATCTCCTCATATTGACCTGTCAAGAGATTAGACACCCAAAGGGTGAGACAGTCAAGGACTATCAAAGGATATTCACCCATTAATTTTCTGATTGCATCAGGGATATTAATCGGCTCTTCGATTACATGCCATCCGCTTCCCCTATGCCTTTTGTGCATATCAATCCTCTCGCACATTTCCGAATCTAATGGTTCGGCTGTGGCTATATATGCTTTTTTGCCCGTATATAAAGATGCTGGCTTAAGAGCGAGGCTGCTTTTCCCGCTTCTTGCCCCGCCAGTTATGAATATTATCTTTGAGTTCATAATTCGTTAAAGACCAGCAGGCGGCATTTATTTCTTATCGGTTCCCTGCATATCCATCTCGAACATTCCCTGAAGTATGCCGTTGGCGCAAAATTTCCCGCACATAGTGCAGGTTGAGCCATCTCCGTTTCCTCTTTTGTTTTTTATGTCGATAGCTCTCTCTGGGTCAATGGCTATTGAGAACTGCCTGTCCCACTGCATATCCCTTCTTGCCTTAGCCATAAGTTTATCAGCATTCATATCCACTCTCTTTATCATATCCCCGACATGAACGGCAATTCTCGCCGCAATAACCCCTTCCCTGACATCATCAGGAAAGGGTAAACCAAGATGTTCTGATGGCGTAACATAGCATATGAAGTCAGCGCCATAGGCTGACGATAGCGCAGCGCCAATAGCGGTGGTAATGTGGTCATATCCTGGGGCTATATCTGTAGTTATAGGACCAAGCATGTAGAAAGGCGCCTCCCCGCTCATCTTTTTTTGGAATATTATATTAGCCTCTATCTCATTGATAGGTATATGCCCGGGCCCCTCTACCATTGTTTGACAGCCTGCCTCCCTGCCCAATTCAGCGAGTTCGCAATTAATAAGCAGTTCCTGAATCTGGACCCTATCATTGGCATCGTGAATAGCTCCAGCCCTAAAGCCATTTCCAAGACTCAGAACGACATCATATTTTCTTAAGATCTCAACAACCCTATCAAAATGCTCATACAAGGGATTTTCTTTATTATTATGCTCCATCCAAGCTACCATATATGAGCCTCCCTTAGAAACAAGTCCCCCGTAACGATAATGTTGTCTCCTGAGCATCTCTACAGTCCTTCTGTTGATGCCGCAGTGGATTGCCATAAAAGATACCCCTTCGGCGCACTGTTTTTCGGTAATCTCAAATAAAAGTTCTTCTGGCATTTTTACGGCTGCGCCGTATTTTTCTATCGCCACGGCAAAGGCTTCGTAAAGAGGCACGGTCCCAACAGGAAGGCTTATTGCATTCATGATAGCCTTTCTTATAGCCTCTATTTCTCCGCCCACGCTCAAATCCATTAAGGTATCCGCTCCATATTTTTCAGCTATTTGAGCCTTTTTAACCTCCATTTCAATATCCGCAATATCAGTGGAAGAACCTATCGAGGCATTGACTTTAGTTCTAAGACCTTTGCCGATGCCGACTATTCTTGAATTCCTTTTGCTGTTTGCAGGGATTACAATCTTACCCGAGGCTACCCATTCCCTGATAATCTCTGAGTCTAATCCTTCATTTTTGGCGACAGTTTGAATTTCAAGAGTTGTTTCACCCTTCAAAGCCCTTTGCAATTGAGTCATCTATCCCTCCTCAAAATAAAGAATCCTCAGAGCAACATACTCTGAGGATTGCACCCTTTTTTACTTCATCCTCTACATTTCCTCAAAAGTCTTTTGACCCAGGAGGATTTCCCTTCCATCCGCGAGAAGGCTTTAGAGTGAAGTGAATAGTGAATTGTTTTTAGTGAATATAAAAATCAAAAATTATTCACTTATCACTGATGACTCTTCACCATCTTTTTCAGGCAGGTCTTCTGGCTTCCGGTTAATGGCTGTCTAAAGCTTTTCCTACTTACCGCCTTCCCATTTACATTAATGCAAACAGTGGCATAGCTGGCTTTCGTGCCGGTTACAGCGGCGGGACCGCTCCCGAATCAAGAAGTTTAACTCCTTTCACGAGATTCCCTGTTAGGCATTACAGCACCTGAAATATTATATTATAAATGAAATAATAATAAAAAAAGCAAATCTGTTAGGGGACCCAAATCCCGATATAGAAAATGACAATACCGCCTTTGCTTCTACCATTTGCAAAATCCTAACTATTTCTCTCTGCTCTTTCAATGATGTGAAGGATTTCTGACCGATTCTTGACAAGCAAGGACATGAGCCGGGGCGACAAAAA
>JBBIIV010000034.1:15898-17373 GCA_037446295.1 Nitrospirota bacterium | reverse complement strand
AAAAGCTCTGCCTTGTATTCCTCAAGTTTTGAGATAACGCTAATAGATGTTCTGCTCTTGAGTTGTTCCATATCACTACCCCCCTCTGTCCCCCCTTGATAAGGGACACCCCCCTTTACTTCCCCCCTTATTAAGGGGGGATTAAGGGGGGTGTCGCCTTCAACGAGGTCCCATATCACAGCCGGTGAGATAGGCATAACTTCTTTCTCATTGGCATAAAATGAAAACAACCTTTTGCCTGCAACAACACCAGTTCCATCCTTAATCTCGCCCTCGTAAAAAAGAATATATCCATCCAGCCTTCTGTCGGGGTCATAGAATGTTGCTCCGTTAATAAGGGAATCCATGAGGTTGGTTTCAACCCAGCTAAGCACGGCCTCAAAAAGGGGATGTCCAAAGGAGATAAACTCTGCATCAGATGTCTTGAAAGCGATATCCTTATCAAAGGTTATCTTTGGATACTTTTTTAGTATCTGGCCGAAATCCTTCTTGAAGGTTTCTTCTTCAGCGATTTTTCGTATATCAAAAGGCATTGATTCAATGCCAAGGAATCTATCCTTTCGCTCTTTGAATTTTCCGCCTGCCTTGACAAATGCCTTCTTAAAATAGCTTTCAGTATATTCAGGGATAAGACGGTATTCCCTTGCCTGTTGAGCCATTTCCTTTATGCGGGTGTAATCAATATATCGTGTGGCAAGTGTCTCTCCTAAATTTTCCTTTACCTTTGATATGTATTCTTCGTCTACTGTAATCTCTATCTCTCTTAAAATATCGTCAATGTTTCTTGCATTAGCTGCTGCCTCCATCAAAAGCTGTGAAAGGTTTTTGTTGTAAAGCACTTCGCTCAGGACATCAAATACCTTATCACTTCCCATTGCTTGTCTTATCTCGTCAAGTTTCTGGAATAATCTGTTGAGAACTCTGCCTTCTCGTGTATCCTCTGCAACAAGGTTAAAAACATAGACTTCCTTTTGCTGTCCATAACGGTGAATCCTTCCCATCCTCTGCTCAAGCCTGTTTGGATTCCATGGGATGTCATAATTAATCATCAGATTACAGAATTGAAGATTTATTCCCTCACCCGCTGCCTCTGTAGCGACCATTACTTCTGTCTCATTCCTGAATATCGCCTCGGCATTTATCCTGTCTTCCAGCTTCATTCCGCCATGAATGATATTAGTTGAAAAGCCCCATTCCTTGATCTTCTTCTCAAGGTATTCAAGGGTATCCCTCGATTCTGTGAATATAAGGATTTTCCTGTCTTTATTCTCTGTATATTTACTGCTTAATTCCTTAAGGGATTTCCTGAGTTCTTTAAGCTTTATTTCTTCTTCCTCTTGAATAATACTCAATGCAAGACTGATAAGACCCTCGATTGTCTTAATCTCCTTTTCCAGCTCGTCTCTGTTTTCAGCAACACTCAGGGTTTCCCATATTTCTTCTTCTTTCCATCTTTCCTCTTCAGCCATATCCTC
>JBBIIV010000034.1:9898-15798 GCA_037446295.1 Nitrospirota bacterium | reverse complement strand
TCAAACCTATCTGTTAACTCCCGTCTCCACTGGTCTTTCAAGTGGCCCGGCGTTACAATAAGAATTCTCTTTACCAACTGACGAAGCTTCAGTTCTTTTATAATCAGCCCTGCCATGATAGTTTTACCAGCGCCGGGGTCATCAGCAATCAGAAATCTTATTCGGGGAAGTCTGAGGACATAACCATAGACAGCCTCTATCTGATGCGGCAAAGGGTCAACTTTAGAAGTGTTCATTGCAAGGAGAGGGTCATACATAGATGCAAAACGGTATCGCACTGCTTCGAGGGAGAGAAAGACTTTCCATGCTTCTTCCGAAAAACTTATTTTTTTATCATCAATAATGATTTTCTGAAATTCTTCTTTTGGGATTAGCTGATCAATATGTTCACCGGAGGATTTGGTAGCGCCTACAATATGGATAAAATCGCCGATTTCCTCAATCAGCTTTACTACTACCGGCTCAGGCCAGTTAGACCCCGTGATTATATTTCCCTGTTTGATAGATTTCACTTTTTACTCCGAATACATGGTTCCCTTTTAATTCTGGCTTTTGAGCACAGGAAATAAGAACCGGTAAGCGCTGGGGTTCTGCTCTCCCAGGCAGTCCGTGAAAATCATCTGCATAGGGCACCCACGGTTAAAAAAGCAACAATTAAGGGTTTTGAAAATATTATAATTTCCTCTTCAATAATTCATTGACCAATTGAGGATTCGCCTTGCCTTTTGTAGCCTTCATGACTTGACCAACAAAGAATCCGAGAAGTTTTTCATCTCCGGCCTTAAATCTTTCGACTTCTTTGGGATTCTTAGAAAGGATATCTTCGACTATCTTCTCCAGCGCTCCTTCATCTTTTATCTGAATAAGTCCTTTTTCTTTTATGATTAATTCTGCATCTTTTCCAGTTTTATACATTTCCTCAAAAACTACCTTGCCAATTTTATTACTTATTGTTCCATTATCGATAAGTCTGAGCATCCCCGTTAATTGTTCGGGCTTAAGAGGACATTCAATGAATGACTTATTTCCCTCATTTAGCAGCCTTAATAATTCCACGGATATCCAGTTAAAGACTGCCTTTGGTTTTCCTCCACACTTCACAGCCTCCTCGAACCAATCTGCCACAGACTTCTCAGAGACAAGCATATCAGCGTCCTGCTGAGATAGTCCATATTGAGAGAAAAAACGACTTCTTTTTATATCGGGCAATTCAGGCAAGACTGCCCTTATTGCATCAAGGTTATCTGCAAGTCCTACCAATGGCATTAAATCAGGCTCTGGGAAATATCTATAGTCATGCGCCTCCTCTTTTGAACGCATAGATTGTGTAACACTGTTTGTTGGATCCCAAAGTCTTGTTTCCTGAATTACCTTGTCTCCCCGCTCTAAAAGAGTAATATGTCTTTTTATTTCGTATTCAATAGCCTTCTCGACAAATTTAAAGGAATTAATATTTTTTATCTCTGTTCTTGTGCCAAGCTGAGTATGCCCAGCGGGTCTAACAGAGATATTCGCATCGCATCTTAAAGAGCCCTGCTCCATGTTGCCGTCACAGACGCCGAGATATCTAAGTATTGTCCTCAGCTTTCTCATAAATTCTGCTGCTTCGTAAGCGCTCCTGATATCAGGTTCTGAAACTATCTCCATCAAAGGCACGCCAGTCCTGTTAAGGTCAACAAAGCTGTAATTGCCTTCTGCATGTATATTTTTCCCCGCATCTTCTTCCAGATGTATCCTTGTTATCCCTATTCTCCTCAGCTTGCCTTCAATATAAATATCCACATACCCACCCTGGCAGATTGGCAGTTCATACTGGCTTATCTGATAGTTTTTAGGTAAGTCCGGATAAAAATAGTTTTTCCGTGCGAACCTGCTGTAATTAGAAATAGTGCTGTTCATAGCAAGCCCGGTTTTAACAGCAAACTCCACGGCCTTTTTATTTAATACAGGCAAAACGCCAGGCAGCCCTGCGCATATAGGGCAAGTCTGTGAGTTTGGCTCTGCACCATAATCAGTTGGACAGCCGCAGAATATCTTGGAATCAGTTAGCATCTGTGCGTGTATCTCGAGCCCTATTACTGCCTCATATTGCATCTAAATCTCCTTAAAAAGTTTGATATCTAACATTTTATCATAATGTTCTAAACAAAATTAGAATAAACCGTAAAATAGAGATTGAAAATGGTAATTTCAAACCTGCACTTTCTGTCATTCCGAGTCCCTCTCCCTCTGTCATTCCGAGTGAAACGAGGAATCTTTCCTTATCGTTCGGGATAAACCATGCAGTAAGCAAAGCGAATGTGTCAGCGAAAATTCTTGCTGGCTTCCAATAAAGATTCCTCACACCCGTTAGGTGTTCAGAATGACAAACAAATCAAAAGAGTTGCAGGTCTATCTATTTTTTGGAATAAAAATCAGCCTTGCTGTTTTTCTCGAGAATCTTCCCTCATAGTAGCTGTATCCCAACCAACATCTAAATGCTCGCCTTCTTCTTTAAGTTCAGACAGAAGCAATTCTTCGAGGTCTTCTATCCTTTGGCGCGCCTGGGTAATATATCCTTTCTTGTCGTGGCGGAGATGGCTAAGCTCTATAATTGACCTTTCATCATGATACCTGAATGTCTTTGACGCCCTGTGAGCTTGATAAGCTCGAAATCCGAGTTCTCTGAGAGCGTCAACCCCAATCCTTAAAGATGTGTCAAGACTTTCAAGATACACATGCTTTATGCCGGCACTAAGTAGTTCATACGCCTCCGTCCTGCCCGCCGCACGAGCTAAAACTTTAAGCTTCGGAAAACGTCTCTTGACAGTATTGATTATCTCAAGCATCTTTTCATGGTCATTTATGGTGAGAATTAATAGCTTTGCGTCATCAGCGCCCGCAGAGTGCAGCAGGTCATAACGAGAAGCATCTCCATAAAAAACTTTAAGACCGAGATTTCTTAACAGTTCGACCTTATCAGAATCTATCTCGAGAACGGTTATGCCAACTCCATTAGCCCTAAGCAAACGGCCTATAACGCTCCCAAAACTTCCAAAGCCGGCAATAATCACGGGGTTTCTTTCGTCTATGGCATCCGCTTCTTTTGATTCATCTTCCTTTGTCCCAATTTTGGGTCGTATAAACTTGTCATAAAGTAACCAGAGCACTGGATTTAAAGCCATTGAGAGCACAACCGCTGCAATTAAAAAATTCACAATATCAAAAGGCATTACATTATTTCTTACCGCAAAAGAAAAAAGAACAAAGGCAAATTCCCCTCCTTGAGCGAGCGCTAAAGAAAAAAGCATATTCTGATCACGTCCCATCTTAAAGATATGTCCCACAACAAAAAGTATAATAAATTTTATAGAAATTAAACCTAAAACAAGAGCAGCAATTATATCCGTTTCTGTGACAACAAGACCAAAATCTATTGACGCCCCGATAGTGATAAAGAACAAGCCGAGAAGCAATCCTTTGAAAGGTTCTATGTCGCTCACAAGTTCATGCCTGTATTCGCAGTTAGCGAGGACTACTCCTGCAACAAATGTCCCCAGAGCTGGACTCAGCCCAATTTTAGACATCAAAATAGCTATTCCTATTACAAGCAGTAAAGCCGCCGCTGTAAAAATCTCTCGAAGTCGAGTTTTTGCAATTGCATGAAAAATATGCCTTGCTATAAATCGCCCGATGATGATGATTGCGGCTATAACTGCCAGCACTACAAATGCCCGCATCCATCCTGACAGTCCCTCAACCCAAAGCGCGCTGCCTGAATGTCCATGAGAGACATCATGGGGTGCACTTACTGCAAGCAAAGGCATAAGGGCAAGCATGGGGATAACTGCAATATCTTGAAAAAGAAGGACAGAGAATGACCTCTGCCCCCCGTCAGTTCTCATGAGTCCTTTTTCATTTAGTGTTTGAAGGACAATGGCTGTAGAAGAAAGAGATAAGATCATGCCAACAGCAAGAGCGGTCTGAAAAGGCAAGCCGAATGCATAAGCAACTGCGAATATAACAGCAGATGTGACGCCAACATGAACACTTCCCATGCCGAGTATCTGGTCGCGCATACGCCAAAGCATAGAAGGCTCGAGCTCAATCCCGACAAGAAAAAGCATCATGATAACGCCGAATTCGGCGAAATGCATGATATCTTGTCCTTCTGCGCCAATAAAATTCAGTCCAAAAGGGCCTATTATGAAACCTGCAAACAGATACCCAAGCACAGAACTCATTCCAAGCCGTTTAGCAACAGGAACGGATATTACCGCTGCCGCTAAAAATACAAGGGCTTGAAAAAAGAATTTCTCTCCGTACATATTCTCGTGTTCATTCCTTGATGATTTTACTCATTTGTGCGTTCAGTCTCTGCAAAGAGCGAGCAAGCTCTAAATCAAGTTTGTCATCTCTTAAAGCTAGTATTAACCTGCGATAATCATCGCCATGCCGTTCTATCTGGGTCTCTGTGATGGTGTGAGTGCCGTGAACAACAATAGGCGGAAGAAAATCCATGCCGCAGACATACGCAAGCTGACTTATAGGGGACAAAAATTCCTTAATAGTAAACCTGTTAAACCCTTCCCTGCTGTATAACGCCTCTCTGGCGCCAGTGGTAATAGCGCAGAGCAATTTCTTCCCGCGCAGTGCAACGCCGCCTTTGCCATAAGCCCACCTGTGGGCTAAGACAAGGTCCTGCCACTCTTTAAGCAAGGCGGGAACATTATACCAAAAAATAGGGTATTGAAAAATAATAATCTCATTTTTAATAAGAAGCTTCTGCTCATAGGGGACATTTATATGAAAATCAGGATAAACCTCGTAAAGGTCATGAAAAGTAACGCCATCGATATCCTTGACAAATTGAATCAATTTTTTATTTACACGAGATGTCTGGAGGGATGGATGGGCGAAAAGTATTAGGATTTGTTTTTTATATTTGTCAATTTCCATAATATATTTTGTCATAAGGCGCTTATGCAATACAATTTTTTTTACATTTTTACTTGACTTTAGACTCAATAATTAGTAGTCTTAATAAGGCTGTGCTATATTTTGTGCTTGTAGAGGACGGTTGCCTGAGAATGTGAAATAAGGGATTTTTGATATTGCAAGCTCTGGGAACATGGTACGTTTTTAAATAATTAAAACATATTGAAATATAAAAGAAACCCTCCCCCGCAAGGGGAGAGGGAAAATAATTTTTGACAATACGATATCAAACTGATGAGGAGGTAAGAATGAAAAAACCATTATTCACGATGTGCATCTTGTTAATAGTCTTGTTTTTGATTTCATGCGGGGCAGATAAGACAGCAAATGTCTCTAATGTCACATCTGCAAGTGCGCCAGATGGCGGTCTCAAAAAGATCGATGCCCAGTTTATCCTTTCCGAGTTGGGAAAAGGCAAGTATAAGGAAGGAGAGTTGCTTGTCAAGTTTAAATCAGGGGTCCTAAAGACTGCTTCTACTAAGGTGCATCAGTCAATCGGGGCTGCTACTTTAAAAACCTTTCAAATAGTCCCGAATCTGGAACTTGTTCAACTCCAAGCAGGGGCGTCTGTAAAGGACGCTGTTATCAAATATATGTCCGACCCTCTTGTGGAATATGCAGAACCCAATTATATCAGGAGAATATCGGCAACTGCGCCAAATGATCAGTTTTTCCATCAGCAGTGGGCTCTTCATAATACAGGTACCTTTGCAGGCGGCACTGCTGATGCAGATATTGACGCAGTTGAGGCATGGGATATCCGTACTGGAGGCAATATCATCATAGCTGTTCTTGATACAGGTATAGACTATAATCATCCCGATCTCTCAGGAAATATTTGGATCAATTCTGGGGAAATTCCAAATAACGGAATAGATGACGACGGAAATGGGAAGGTTGATGACTGGAGAGGCTGGGACTTC
>JBBIIV010000034.1:0-9798 GCA_037446295.1 Nitrospirota bacterium | reverse complement strand
TCAATGCGAGTTTTTCAGGTTCTGCATTCTCACAAGCTGAATACGATGCAATAGCAACAGCTAATTCGGCAGGGGTTCTCGTTATGTCTGCAGCAGGAAACGGCGGAAATGACGGTATCGGGGATAATAATGACTTTTTCCCGGAATATCCAGCCAGTTATAATCTGCCTAATATCATAGCTGTTGCTGCTACAGACCAAAATGACAGGAGGGCTTCTTTCAGCAACTTTGGTCTTAATTCAGTTCATGTTGCAGCTCCAGGCGTTTATATCTTGAGCACAATTCCTACATCCATTCAGCCTACAGGGTATTGGTTTTGGGCTGGCACATCAATGGCAACTCCACATGTCTCGGGTCTCGCTGGTCTCTTATATACATATTATACGCATTTTACCCCTTCGCAGATCCGCAGCACTATTTTGAGGTATGTTGATGTCCTGCCGTCTTTGAGCGGATGGATACAAACAGGAGGAAGAATAAATGCATATAGAGCCATATCTTCTCTTCTTGTTCCGACAGGATTAAGCTCATCCGCCGTTTCTACTTCCCAAATAAATCTCACATGGACAGACAATGCCACAGGAGAGGACGGCTATAAGATTGAACGGATGCAGGCGGGCAGCTCCTATACCCAGATCGCTACCACTAATGCAAACATAAGCACATATCTCGACTCTGGATTAAGAGACGGCACAAGCTATACTTACAGAGTAAGGGCTTATAATACAATTCCAGCAGATTCGCTTTATTCGAATGAGTCAACCGCTGTAACGCCGCTTAATCCCCCTTCAAATCTTAAAGCAACAGCGGTCTCAACCTCTCAGATAAATCTCTCTTGGACTGACAACTCTCAGGCAGAAGATGGCTATAAAATCGAAAGAAAGGCTATAGGAGGAGGGGATTTCGCCCAGGTGGCAACAGTAGGCCCAAATGTTGCGGCTTTCGCGGATACAGGGCTCAACCCCAATACCACATATGTTTACAGAGTAAGGACATTTAACTCGGTTGCGGGCAATTCAGAATACTCCAATCTAGCTGACGCCACTACTTTGCAGGGACCAACAGGCGGAGGCGGCGGTGGAGGTTGTTCAATAAGGGCAAAAAGCGAACTCAATCCGTCAGGCGGTGATATTATCCTGATGGCGCTTCCATTACTCTATTTGGCATTCCGGAGAATGAGAAAAGAAAAATAACTTATCTTAAATCTTGAGATTCCCCGTGGTAAAGCCATGGGGAATCTCTATTTTATTTTAAAATATGCCTCGATTGTTTTTTTCGCTATCGGGGCAGCTACTGCGCCACCGCTCCCGCCATGCTCCACAAAGACTGAAACCACTATCTCTGGATCATCATCAGGTGCATATGCTATAAACCATGCATGATCCATAGCCTTCTCACCAGTAGCTTTTTTTCCTTTTCCAACTACCTGAGCAGTGCCTGTTTTGCCAGCGATTTTAACGACTGATGACCTCGAAGCTTGAGCTGTGCCGTTAGACTCATTGACAACCCCTGATAAGGCCTCTTTCATAATCCGAATTGTTTCGGGCTTAAGGATTATTTTCTGAAAAGGCTCATTGTTTCCCTGAATAAAAACAGGTTTATAAAGACTCCCCCCATTTGCAAAAGCAGCGGTCATCATGGCAGCTTGTATCGGGGTTATTGAGACAAACCCTTGTCCGATAGCAGAAATAAAAGTATCGCCAAGATACCATGGTTGATTGAGCTTTTCTTTTTTCCATTGAGTATTTGGAATCAAGCCTTTTCTCTCTTTCACTGGCATAAGTTCAATGCCTGTCTCCCTCCCCAATCCGAATAATGCTGCATATTTGTAAATTCTATCAATCCCCAATCTTTTGCCAATTTCGTAAAAATAGACATCGCATGACTCAACGATTGCCTTATGCATATCGACGGCTCCATGCCCGCCTTTCTTCCAGCAGCCAAATGACCATCTGCCGTAATGAACAGCGCCAGTGCAGTTTATTTTTGTATCAGGGTCTATCACGCCTTCTTCAAGTGCAGCGATAGCTGTGATTAGCTTAAATATTGAGCCGGGTGGATACTGACTTTGGATAGCTCTGTTCAACATCGGCTTTTTCCTGTCAGATATAATAGAGTTCCATTCCTTTACACTGATACCTCTTGAAAAAACATTGGGGTCAAATGAAGGCAAGCTGACCATGGCGAGTATCTCTCCAGAATGAGGTTTTAGCGCAACCAGAGCGCCATTTTTTCCGTCAAATGCCTCTTCTGCTGCCTTTTGGATATTTATATCGATGCTCATTTTTAAGTCTTTCCCCATCTGGGGACTTTCCTCATGAAGCATTCTCATCTCCCTGCCAAGTGCATTAACCTCGATTATTCTCTGCCCTGGATATCCCCTCAAATGCTTATCAAAAAGCATCTCAGCACCCCATTGTCCAGTAAATGCCTCTGGAGGCAGATGCCTTAATTCGGGATCGTCCAATTGAGAGGGGTTGATTTTGCCGAGGTAGCCGATAATATGTGAAGCCACCCTGCCTGTAAGATACTCCCTTGAAACATCTGTCTCAATAAAAATCCCTGGAAAGTCTGACTTCCTTGACTCTATAAGGGCGATTTCTTTAAAGTTCAATCCTTGTTTTAGTTTTATAGGGATAAATGGACTCTTTTGTCTTTTGAGCTTCTGTTCAATCTCTTTTCTGTCCATATTAAGCAATAGCGACAAGGCTTGAATATCAGGGTAATTACGGCTGTCAAAGACTATTGAGACGCTGAAAAAGGGAATATTTTTAACAAGGGGCTTGCCGTTTTTGTCATAAATTATGCCCCTTGCTGCAGGAGTCTGTAAAATCCGCAGTCTGTTGTTTTCAGACAATTTCCTGAACTTGTCGCCCTCAACCAATTGCAACTGCCATAATCGGAGGCATATGATTAGAATTAGCCCAATAATTATATATATGCCAATATTTACCCTTTTACTAACCATTTCTACCCGCGCTCAGGAGGTCTTAACAGCAGCCCAAGTAATAAATTTATGAGCGCCTGCATAATAATCGTAATGGAGGCGTCTAAAAAGTCTATCTTGATTTCAGTGAAAGCCACCCTTATGACAATCTGGACAAAGCCGTCAAATATTGTCATGATGAAAACAACTATGATGCCCAGCAATGGAGTCCATCTGAAAAAAATGCTTCCAAAGAGAACTGCAATGAGAAAGCCTATAAGTCCTTTGCTAAAAAATGAAGGGCCAATTATCGAGCCAGATATGATATCATCCAATATCCCGACTGAAACGCCAAAAAGCGTGCATTTGATTTCCCATATCCATGAAGAAAATTCCCCTTTTTGACCCCTTATGTGGGACTGCAAAGCAAACATATAAACTACAAGAATAATAAAATTAAATGGGGTCTCAAACACAGTTATCTGAGTTTGTAAAGTAAATGCTAAAAAGATGAGTAGTAACCACTTTAACGTCGGTGCAAGCCACCAATCATCAGGCATGGATATGAAACTCAAAAGCCGCCTTTTATTTCTTAAAATCATGTATTGACGCCTTATAGCTGAACAGCTTTAAGATCACTACCTCTTCAACCTTTGAGCTCGATTGAAAAGGGGTCACCTCTAAGTAGAGAAAAAAATCAGTCCCGTCCCTATTGATAGAACTGACGATGCCGACAGGGATTCCGGGCGGAAAGATTCCATCAAGACCTGATGTTATGACTAATTCGTCCTTTTCTACATGTTCCTCAGGTGGTATATATTTAAGCAGACAATATCCTCGCCCTGTGCCGGAAATAATGCCTTCATGCCTGCTTTTACCCAGCCTGACAGCGGCGGAAAAATTTGGGTCATTTAATAGCAGAACTTCTGAATAATCATCCCTTAGTGTGTATATCTTGCCCACTAAGCCATTAGCTGTTGCCACAGGCATGTTTTTAACTATGCCATGATTTTTCCCTTTGTCTATAATAAGAGTGCTTAAAAATCTGTCATATCCGCGACCAATAGCCCGTCCTGTGGTAAAGAAAGTGGGGTTGGTTTCCTTCAAATCTAAAATCGCTCTTAGTCTTTTATTTTCGAGCATAATCTCACTGTAAAACTGCCTTTCAATCAAAACTTCGTTAAGACTTTTATTAAGTCTTTCATTTTCCTCCATAGCATTGTAGAATCTATTAAAGGATGTATAAATATTGGAAGTCCTCCCGTTTATCAAATCGAATGGATATACTAATATATCTATAAGAGGATGCACCTTTTTCTGATAAGACAAAATCAAAAAGGCAGCAAATAAAAGTAAAATTAGTATTATATACCTTCTTTTGGGTTTAAGCATGAAAGTCCCCGTATTTGCAAAAAATATCTCGGAGATGATAGAAGAGGTTTGTGAACACCTAATTTAGTGCCTAATTAGTGTCTGTTTATAAACTATTACTTTTTTGTCATTCCGGCTTGACCGGAACCTTTCTTTTTGCTGGACAGAAGGATTCCCGACACGCTTTGCTTGCGAGAATGACACAGAAACCGACTTTATAAAAACAGATACTAATTAATTTGTTGTCAGTGCTATTTTTCTGAGCAACTCTATTTTATCGAGCATACGGCCGCAACCTCTTACAACTGCAGTTAACGGATCGTCAGGCAGCACGACAGGCACGCCGGTGTGCTCTTTTATTAATATATCAAGCCCTCTAAGCAAAGCGCCACCGCCTGCCATAACTATGCCGCGGTCAACAATGTCAGAAGCAAGCTCTGGTGGAGTATTTTCAAGGGTAACTTTTATTGTATCGAGAATGACCGTTACGCTCTCCTGAAGCGCTTCCCTTACCTCACTGTCAACTACCTGAATTGCCTTTGGGATTCCTGATATCAAATCCCTTCCCTTTACTTCCATCGACTCACCCTTAGTGAGCGGATAGGCTGAACCAATCTCGATTTTTATTTTCTCTGCCGTCCTTTCACCGATCATAAGGTTATATTTACGCTTGATATAAGCCATTATAGCCTCATCCATCTTATCCCCGCCAACCCTCACCGCCTTGCTGTAAACTATACCGTCAATAGAAATTACTGCAACATCAGTGGTTCCACCTCCGATATCTACTATCATATTGCCTGAAGGCTCGCCTACAGGCAGTCCCACCCCTACAGCAGCAGCCATTGGTTCCTCGATAAGATAAACTTCTCTAGCTCCGGAGGCACTCGCAGCATCTTTTACAGCCCTCTGCTCAACCTGCGTTATTCCGGATGGAACTCCTATAATAACCCTTGGAGATACAAAGCTCTTTCTGTTATGCGCCTTTTTAATAAAATACTTCAGCATCTCTTCGGTGGCGTCAAAGTCTGCGATAACCCCATCTTTCATTGGTCTTATGCTGATAATATTAGATGGAGTCTTCCCAAGCATTTCCTTGGCTTCAATGCCTACGGCAATCGGTTTTTTATTGTCCCTTCTTAAGACAACCACGGAGGGCTCATTGCATATTATGCCTTTGCCCTTTACATAAACCAATGTATTAGCAGTGCCAAGATCTATTGCAAGGTCATTTGAAAATGCCCCTAGGATTTTATGAAAAAACATTTTGTAACCTCCGAGATTTCCAAAGTATCTTAAAAACTAAAAAAATCTTGTGCTCATCAAGATATTGTCTAAACTCAATGATTCTCAACCAAGATTGGGAAAAAACAAAACCTGTTTGCGATATATCCAAGCAAAGAACGACTTGAGCCTGTTAATAAGCACTTGTATAGACTATCAAACAGTTTGGGTTTTTTTCAAGAAAGCACTTTATGACTTTAGTTCTTCTACCGTTTAGTTATTAAACGAAAGTCAGGGAAAAATTTGGGTACCGTATGGCAATATTTTTTATACTCATCGCCAAAGCGGCGAGATAATTCCCTTTCCTCAAGAGGTATAATTACCAGCAAAGAAAGGAGGAAATCAAACAGTGTAACCAACCCAGCAGCGATCACTCCTGAGAGTAAAAAAACCCCGAAAAACATTATGGTATGAGCTAAATAAGTAGGATGTCTTACAACAGAAAAAGGTCCGGATGTCACCATTCTACCCTTGAATTTGTCTGAAACCTCTGGCAGCCCAATCAACCCCCAGAAATTCAAAAGAAATCCTGTCCAAATGTGTAGCAATGTCCCCGAAAAAAGCAAAACCCAACCAACGATAGTAAACTCTAAAGAAAGTTCTATCCTGTATTGCAGAATCATAAACCTAGATGAATACAGAACAAATGAGAGTGGAAGCCATGTTATAAAAGGCAGTAAGTAAGTAAAAAATCCGATTCTTCTAAACCAGTCAGGAAAAGCATGCACAGGTATCCAAAAAAGGGGTATAAGGGGCCACCATATTATGGCAATTATAGCGATTAAATCGCTCAATGATAGATTAAGCACAGAGATTTAAGTCATTGCGGGAAATCCCGCAATGACTTTTGTTGAATTAGTAAATTAATCAGGCGTCTGTTTATATTCAAGGACATTAATTATAAGATTGTCAGGTTTTGGCAGTCCTGCAAGCTTCCATGTGACAAGAGGACTTGCAAACTGTTCAGAAATACAATCCTTTGGCTGGTGTATATTTTTGCAAACGGCGTTCAAAACTGGAAAGAAATTATACTCCTTATAAAATTGCCTCACAAATTTGAGTATGTCGAGTTTTTCTTTTGTAAACTCTTTTATTCCTTCCCTATATGCCAACGCATGCGCAACTTGTTCATTCCAGTCATCCAGATTGACGAGATACCCCTCATCATCCACATTAAACTGTATATCTCCGTATTTAACTTTAGGCATCGCTTTTCCCCCCTAAATCGCCAGCTTCAAAGTTTTTAACAAACTGCCCAACCTGAACGGCTAAATAAACGCATTTAACATTATTCATGCATTCATCTGCATCTTTTTTTTCGAGATATGTTGTTAATTCATGCGCACCTTTGTTAAATTTCAGTCTATATGCATTTTTATTAGCGTCAAATTCAAGACCAAGCATAATATCGTGTTGCTTGATCTCTGGATACATTTCCGTTATTTTGCCTTTTAAGGCATCCAAAGTATAAGCCATTTTTCCCTCCTTCTACAGTTATAGCTATTGGTTCTTACGCAATTTGTAGCAACAACATGCTCACGAATGTCATTCCAGCGGCGGCAGTAATCCGAGGTTTCCCACGAAAGCGGGAAACCAATTCCTTATGTCTGGATGCACGACTAAAAACCCCCGACTACAAACTCCGAGAGCAGGCTTAAGGCATGACAAAGATAAAAAAATAGAAATTTATAAACAGACTCTATTTAATTCTAGATTCCACAACCTCCCAATTTATGTTTTTGAAAAATGCCTCGATATAATCTGCCCTCTTTAAGCCGTAATCAATCATGAAGGCATGTTCAAAAACATCCATGATAAGGAGCGGATTACAGCCAGCGGGATGTGAAACATCATGTTCATTTACCCAGAAGTTTAACAGCCTCCCGCCGTTTATATCTTGATAAAGCGCCACCCATCCAATGCCTCTCATCGTTCCTGTTCCCTTAAAATCCTTCAACCATGAGTCATAGCTGCCAAAATTAGCAATCAATGTTTTTGCAAGTCTACCTCCATCATTGAAACCTATTTTGCTGCCCAAATTCTCAAAGTAGTATTCATGAAGTCTCATGCCATTGAATTCCCATCCGAGCCTTCTCTTTAACTCGGCAAATTCCGGACTCCCTACATTGCCGTCCTTGAGCATCTGGGCAAGGATATCCAATAATTTGTTTGTATTTGTTACATAGCCCTGATAAAGGGTGAAATGGTTTTTAAGTAATGTCTCGCTGAATCCTTCCATCCCGATAAGGATAGAATAATCCTTTGGTGTGTAAGTCATTTGAATACCTCCTGCATGTTTTTATTTTAGAACCACTGAACCTGAAAATCAGGTTGTTATAAATTGATGCTAAAGGCTTATTTAATTATACAATGTTTTATATGTTTTTACCCTAAAAATGCATTTAGTTTTAAAAAGAGCAGGCAGATGTCCGAAAACCTTGTGTCCTGAAACACCTAAGATATGCAATGCCGCAATCTTTGATTAAATATTTTATGCAGCACAGATTAAGCAACAGAAAGATAGAGAGAACAAATTGTCATAGCAAGGCGAAGGAAAGTAAGTAAGTGTCAGATATCATTTGATACTTTAAAATGTTTGGGGGTATTGATGCCTGATAAACAAAATATCAATTGTAGTTTCCGGGTGCGTATGAAAAAACCCTTCAATTTGGGTATTTAATAAGAGCGTTCGGGGAAAATACTGCGGGGATAACCAAAAAATGCCGAAGGCGGGACTCGAACCCGCACAGGTCTCCCCACACGCCCCTCAAACGTGCGTGTCTACCAGTTCCACCACTTCGGCTCAAGCAACCTTAATAAATTAAAAATATAACAATTTACATAAAGGTTTTGCAAGTTTCTCTAATTGGCGGAAAAATAGAGATAGAAAATATTATCCCTTGTTCCCCATTCCTTTGGGTAAAGAGGCGAGGGGAAGGGTATCTCCATCGTTTCACCTCAACGGTAACCTTGTCATATCAAAGGGGAGCGAACTTTTAAAAATTCTATGTCTATTTTTCAGCTATAGAGCTTAATATTTGAATATTTTTAAAAGAAGTTTTTTAGCCCGAAACTGTAGAAGATGGGTCTATGTAAATAATCTGACTTCTCACAGTATTTCGCAAACAGCTTTGAAAATTTCGAGAATGTTCAAAGCACCTTGGCATTTAGGACAAAAAAACTTGAAAGGTGGAAAAGTAATGACCAAAAAGGTAAAAACCTCCCCAAAAGAGAACTTTTCATGGACTATTAAAACCCTTGTTTTTAGAATAATGTCTTAATAATGGTCTTTTCCATATATTTACGAAATATGGCACATTTATTGAGAGATTTTAGCTAAAATTAAACAAAGGGGGTTGGGATGAAATTTTTAATTTTTTTATTCATGGTTTTCTTGCTGGTGTTTTCATCTTGGACACTAGCTATAGGGAATATCGAAAAGCCTAATGGGTCTAAGGTTGAGAGGAAGTCCGAAACAAAAGCCTCCCAGACAAAAAAACCCGAGAAAAAGTCCGCGCTCGAGGTAAACTGTGGCAAGTGTCACAAAGGAGATAAGGATGTAAAAAAGATTAATGAAGCTAAAGGAATTAAAAACTCTGAAGATATGATAAAGCTTATCAGGAAAGGTGAAAAGGCTAAGTTGCATGCAAAAATCACTGATAAAAATCTGAAGGCTGTAGGCAATGAGTTGTTCCCACAAAAGAAGGTAGCAGACGCAAAAAAAGATGCGGTCAAGACCGAAGCTGACAAGCAGCCTGCAAAGCCTAAGAAGAAACCTGAAGGCTGCTAAGTTTTTTTGATTTTAGTCACTTAGTTTTATTGAGACCCTGCATTTCAGGGTCTCAATAAATTTTGGTTCTTCTCCAATTTCGTTGCAACAAAAAGCTCCAAAATGTCATCTATGAAAAAGATTTTGCAATAAAAAAATGCACACTCCTTTTTTATCGTTTTCACTAATAGAAGCGTAGAGACCCTGTTTCTCTCTCGGAGCTTCTATGAGTGAATGTAGATTGTCAACATATTTGACCCCTTTTCCGCAAATAAAAATGACCCCCCCTTTTTTAGTTAGCCTTCTTCAGCTTGTTCTTCAATCTATAACTGCTGCCCGTGATGTAGAAGATGCTTGCATGATGCACCAGTCTGTCAATAATTGCCGATGCTAGAGTTTCCTGAGTTTTTCTACTGAAACCTTCCAACCTATTGATATAACTAACAAA
>JBBIIV010000033.1:3621-17578 GCA_037446295.1 Nitrospirota bacterium | reverse complement strand
CAGCCCTTGCATATGCAGGCGGGCAGGTGCTTGAGGAGGCAGTAGGACGCACAAAAACATTGGAGAGGGGAAAAATTCGTGAAACGCTCTTTAAAATGGATGCTATAAACATTATAGGCAGATACGGGATCGATAAGTCAGGCAAACAAGTCAGACATCATACCTATGTAATACAATGGCGCAAACGGCAAAAAGAGATAGTTTGGCCCGATAATTTGGCAACAATTAAACCATTGATTAACCCAAGACTTTATGTCCCTTGAGAATATTAAAAATAAGCCCATCATTTTAAAAATCGTTGTCCCAGTCATAGCTGTGATTGTTCTAATAGGCGTCATTCTCTACTATTTCAGCCTCAAGGCTATTAAAGACTTTGCGAGTGCGCATATCGATCACGAAATATTAGGTCACTCAGTGGAGATTTATAACATTTGTGATAAAGGTTTTACTGAACTTCTGTATCAAGCAAAGGCGGGTGACGAGGTGTCTTTAAGGATTCAAAAGGCTTTGTCTTTAGATTCAATCGATAGCATAGCAAGAAATAAAAATCTCAATATCTTGATTTACTCAGAAAACAGAGTGCTTTTAAATGTAGGGTCGTTTGATAAAACGCTCTTAAGCTCCGAATTTGTAAAGGAAGGGAAAATCTCGTCTGTTTCTATTAAAAATGAAAGATTTTATGTTTACCTATTCGATTTTCAGCCTTGGAAATGGCAGATATTAATAGGCAAAAATTACAGGGAATATGCCAATATTATCGACAAAGTCAAAGATACATACATGGTAGTTGTCGTCACCCTTATTATTGCCACATTTTCCCTTATATGGAGTCTTACAACCTCTATCAGGAATCCGATATTATCAATTATTGAACGGCTAAACAAGGGGGTGCACCCAGATTACAAAGGAACTAAGGAAATTGAGTTTCTGAGCGATTCGATGCGAAATATGATGATTGCGTTAAGTGAAAGGGTTCAAGAACTCGAAAAGGCGGAGAGGGATATCAAGTCCGCAAAGGAATTTAGTGAAACAATCTTAAATAGCATGAACGATGTTATATATGTTGCAGAAGCGGATACCTTAAAAATAACTGATGTAAACAGCGTTTTTTTAAAGGTATATAAAACCACAAAGGAAGAAATAATAGGCAGGCATTGCTACGAGGTAGTACAAGATTTTTCTGAACGATGTCCAGACTGTAAGGCTATTGATGTGACTAATAAAGGTGAGCCTTTAATTTATGAAAAAAACCTAAAAAGCAGGAAAGGAGAATTACGGCATTTCGAGGTTTCTTTATCCCCCCTTAAAGACGACAAAGGCAATATAACACATCTGGTTTTTGTATCAAGGAATATTACTGAACGCAAACACCTTGAGGAGCAGCTCCGCCATTCTCAGAAATTTGAATCAATAGGCATTTTATCAGGAGGCATCGCCCATGATTTCAATAATATCCTTACAGCGGTAATAGGCTATGCAAATCTCCTTCAAATGAAGATAGATAAGGAATCGCCCTCATACCGTTATGTTCAACAAATACTTACATCGTCTGAGAGGGCTGCTGAACTGATAAAAAACCTACTTGCATACAGCAGAAAACAGATTATTAAACCTGTCCAGATAGATTTAAACGAACCAGTTAGGAATATAAAGGGCTTACTAAAAAGACTTCTTGAAGAAAATATTGAATTAAAGATAGTTCTCTCGGATGAGAAGCTAATAGTCAGGGCTGACCCCATCCAAATCGAGCAAGTGCTCATGAATCTTGCTACAAATGCAAGGGATTCAATGCCTCAAGGCGGCAAACTTCTTATTGAGACAAAACTGTCTATACTTGACGATGATTTCATCAAACATCATGGATACGGCAAAAAAGGCAAATATGCGAGGATTTCTATTACTGACACTGGAGTTGGCATAGATAAAGAATTGCTCGGCAAGATATTTGACCCTTTCTTCACTACCAAAGAAGTTGGAAAGGGCACCGGGCTGGGTCTTTCTATGGTTTACGGGATTATAAAACAGCATAATGGTTTTATCAATGTTGAGAGCGAGTTTGGAAAGGGAGCAACCTTTGACATTTATCTGCCAGTATTGGAATCCATTCAGGATGAATATGAACCATTCCCAAAAAAGGAGGATATAACCCCGGCTGGAAACGACAGCGCAACTATCCTGCTCGTTGAAGATGAGGATTTTGTGCGGGATATGCATAGCGAAATCCTGAGCAATTACGGCTATAAAGTTCTTAAAGCCTCTGATGGCGTGGAGGCTTTACAGTTTTTTAAGGAGCATAATGACGAAATAGGGCTTGTCCTAAGCGATATAGTAATGCCAAAAAAGAGCGGGTGGGATTTGCTTCGTGATATCAGAAAGATAAGGCATGATATCAAGGTTATTTTAGTAAGCGGATATAGTCAGGATTTATCTGATAAACCCGATATGCTTGACAACAAGAAGACACATTTCCTTCAAAAACCCATCTCCCCTGACAATCTCATTTTAAAAATAAAAGAGGTTCTTAATATTCCTTAAAACAACCTTCCAAACGGCTGTCCCATATTGCAAAAAAATGTTATATTAAACAATCATGGAGACTATCGAATTCATCAAAGAAGATAGTGTGGAGCAATCCCTTCTTAAGGAAATACCGATTTCATTTGCAAGGTCTAATCTTGTCATGCCCCTTAGAAGAGAGGGAGATAGTTTTTTTGCCGCCGTTGGGGATGAGAGGGGCATACTGGCATTGTTGGAACTCTCAAAACACTACGAATTAAAGCCCGTCCCCCTTCTTGCCAAAGCAGGAGTTATCAATGACGCGATTAACAGGTTTTACGGTCAACTCGGCTCTGCGGAAGAAGTGATGGACAACATAACAGGAGAGGACTTCTCAGCAGTTGCAATAGAGTTTGAAAAGCCGAGGGATATTTTAGGACTAACAGAGGAAGCTCCTATAATCAGACTTCTTAACGCCCTCTTTCTACAGGCAGTAAAGGAAAAAGCAAGCGATATACACATAGAGCCGTATGAAAAAGAACTTGATGTCAGATTAAGAATTGACGGGATTTTGCAAAAGGTTTTAAGCCCTCCAAAGATAATACAGGAGGCTCTTATAAGCAGGGTCAAGATTATGGCAAGCCTCGACATAGCCGAAAAGAGGCTTCCTCAGGACGGCCGTATAAGGCTTCTCATCGGGGGAAAGGATATTGACATAAGGGTTTCTATAGTGCCTACCACTTTTGGGGAGAGAGCCGTACTAAGACTGCTCGATAGGAGTCACGGGATAATGACCCTCGGGAATCTCGGCTTTTGCGGGAAGGAAGAAAAGCTGTTTAATGAGCTTTTATTAAGGACAAGCGGGATTGTGCTTGTTACAGGCCCGACCGGCAGCGGCAAGACGACCACTCTTTATGCAGCCTTGAACAGGATTCATACAGAGGAAAAGAACATTATCACGGTAGAAGACCCGGTCGAGTATCAGCTTAAAGGCGTCGGACAGATTCATGTCAATCCAAAGATAGGTTTGTCGTTTGCGGCGGGCTTGAGGTCAATACTGAGGCAAGACCCTGATGTAATAATGGTAGGGGAGATAAGGGATTTCGAGACGGCTGAGATAGCGATACAAGCCTCGCTCACAGGCCATCTTGTTTTAAGCACCCTCCACACCAACGACGCAGCCTCCGCAATAACAAGGCTTCTTGACATGGGAGTTGAACCTTTTCTTGTAGCCTCATCTCTGACCGCAGTATTAGCACAGAGGCTTGTCAGAACATTATGCCAGTCCTGCAAAGAAGAGTATTTTCCTTCAGAATCTGAAGCAGCCTATTTCACCCGCCCGCCTGCAATGCTCTACAAGGCTAAGGGCTGCTCTAAATGCAGGAATAGCGGATATACCGGCAGGACAGGGATATTTGAACTTTTAATTATAGATAACAATATAAGGCAGATGACCACCTCACATCGCGATTCCCAGGTTATCAGGGATTATGCAGTAAATAACGGCATGAAGACCCTGTATGGCGACGGCATTGACAAGGCGGCGGAAGGGGTTACTACGCTGGAAGAGGTTTTGAGGGTTATACAGAAGGATTATGCCGATTTTTAATTACAAAGGATACAACCCGGAAGGCAGGGAGATTCTCGGCTCTGTTGAGGCTTCCAGCCTGAATGAAGCCAAGTTCAAGGTCAAGTCTGACGGAATATTCCTGTCGGATGTATCGGATGCAAGCGGCAAAATAAAAAAGGGGTTTTTCCGGCGTTCGGACTCGCTTTTTTTGCAGAACTTCACCCGGCAGCTTTCGATTCTCCTTACGGCAGGCGTACCTCTTGCCGATGCCATACAATCCATTGCAGCAGAGAATAGCGGATACTACAGGGATGTTGTCATAGCCGTTAAAGACCGCATATCGTCTGGTTCAAGCCTCCAGCGGGCGCTTCAGGACTTCAGCAATATCTTTCCCGGATTCTATATAAATATGATACAGGCAGGCGAGCAAAGCGGAAACCTCGAAAAGGTGACCGTAAGGCTTGCGGACTACCTCGAAAGCCAGAATAATATCCGGGCGCGGGTTCGCTCGGCTATGGCATATCCGATTTTGATGATGGGCGTTTGTATAATAGTCTTGTCTTTTCTTTTTACATTCGTTGTGCCCAAGATAGTAAAAATCTTTGCCGATACCAAAAGCGCCCTCCCTTTTATTACACATGCGCTTATCTTTATCAGCAATATATTTGTCAACTACTGGTGGGCTATTCTGGGTGTGGTCGCAGCATCCTGTTTTCTGTTCAAAATGTTAATTAAGAAACATAGGTTATTCATTGACAGGCATTTGCTCAGACTTCCCGGCAACTTGCTGCAAAGTCTCTATTATTCGAGGTTTGCAAGGACACTATCTTTCCTTCTGGATGGGGGAATCCCGATGCTCAAAGCCCTCAAGATTTCATCACGTTCAACGGGCAATAAAGAGCTTGAAGAAATAATTCAGAAGGCAGAGGTAAAGGTCTCGGAGGGCAAAAAACTATCATCTTCTCTTGAGGGGTTTCCGCCTGTTTTTTTGCAGCTTATTGCGGTTGGAGAAAAGAGCGGGAGCCTCGGAGAAAGCCTGAAAAAAGCTGCGGATTCTTATGATATGGAGTTCAGCAGGAGAATGAACAGGGCGGTGGCCGTTTTGGAGCCGGCCATGATACTTGGCATGGGACTGGTCGTCTGTTTTATCGTTCTTGCGGTCTTGCTGCCTATCTTTCAGTTGAATCAGCTTATCAAATGATAAAATACATAAATTATAATTAGAGTCTGTCCATAAATTGTATGAAAATCTTTCTGTCATTTCGAACGAAGTGAGAAATCTTTGAGTTTTAAGATTCCTCCCTTCGGTCGGAATGATAAAATAGCGGGTTTATCGACTTTATAAACAGACTCTAATTATGGAAAGTATAAAAATATAGGAAACTCCAGTAAAAAAACATTAACTTGAAATTATGTATGAATTATAATAATCCCAGAATTATTATTAGAATTAAAATATGCCTTATTATCAATCAGTTTTTCTAATGGCGAACATTATAAATATTTATTTATAAAACAATATGTTATATTCATAACGAAAATTTTGGGATAATTATAATGGTTAAGAAAAAGCAACCAAAAGATGTAAAATCCTCTTTAACAGAGACTATTACTCCATACACTGTCAATAGTTTTTCCTTTTGGAACAAACATGATTGAGAGAAACACAAAGGACAATGAAAATCTCCACTTGCCTCCCTTTAAAAAAGGGGGATTAGGGGGATTTCCCAAGCAAAATCTCGAACAAATTACTCTTTTCGGAGAGTTTGGTCAAGGGACTGACGAGCAGAACTTTTTAAAACTCATTTCTGGCAAGTATAACGAATCAGAAGCATTTAAACTATTAGAAAAGATAGATTTAGACTTTAAAGGTTTTACAACCCAATATCTCTCCCATAAATACCATTCTTATCCTGCAAGATTTATCCCCCAAATACCCTTATCGTTTATCAGACTTTTTACAGAGGAAGGCGATGTTATTTGCGATCCAATGTGCGGCTGCGGAACAACATTAGTAGAGGCTTTCCTGAACAATAGAAGCGCTATAGGCAATGATTTTAATCCATTGGCTGCTTTAATAAGTAAGGTTAAAACAACTCTTATTCTATCATCTGAATTTGAATATTTAGAAAAAAAACAGAGAGAGACCAAGAGATATATTGATTTAGATTATTGGAAAATTGAACACAGAGCCAATAATCTCCCGAACCGCACGGTTAGTAAACTGTTCAGCAAAGCGATCATTGGCAAGTTGGAAGCCATAAGAGAAATGATTTTAGAACTTAAAGAAGAAGGTTGCAACAACTTGTATAATTTTGCAAGGGTTGCCCTTTCTTCAACTATTTGGTCTCTGGTAGAAAATGGAAATGGATTAGATGTCGAGAACTCATTTATCAAGAAAACCCAAATGATGAAGAAAGAGATGCTGGAGATGTCGAAAATTATATCTAATCCAGCGTTTATAAAAGTTATACATGGCGATGCAAGAAATCTGCAAATTGAATCATCATCTGTGGATTTAATAGTAACCTCTCCCCCTTATGTTAATGCACTGGATTATTACCGTGTCCACATGTATAACATGCTTTGGCTTGGAATGGACTTTGATATTTTTAGAAAACATGAAATTGGCGGGCATTCACATTTCATAATGAATAGATTCAGGCTTCTTTCTGAATATCTTGGCGATATGCTCAGGGCAATGATTGAGATGAATAGAATTTTAAAATCTGGGAAAATATGCGCCATAGTAGTTGGGAATTCAAGTTTAGAATATGAGTTAATAGAAAGCCATAAATATTTTTCTACTTTTGCAGGCAAGGTTGGCTTTAAGCATATTAAGACATATTATCGAAATATTGATAAATCGAGAAAATACACAAACGCAGATATAGGGCAGATAGATGATGAATATATTGTTGTTTTGAAAAAAGTATCAGACAGTAAAGTGGATGCTGCCAATGAGGAATTTATAATAAGAGAAGTAAAAAAACAGATGGAAACATTCAGGGAGCAGATTAGAAAAACTCCCGGAAGTTCTATAAGAGGTAAAAAGCCATCAACAGAAAGATTATTAAAGAATGTTGAAAGAATTTCTGAAGCCATCGACACTATGAGCGAAGATATAAAAATAAAAGGATAAGCCAAGTGAAAAAGTTGTTGTCAGAAATCATTTTCTCGATTTTAAGCGGAAAGGATTACAGAACCTTTGTTTTAGCTACGATTAATGAGCGCTTTATAACAAAAGCGCAAGAATTGATCTCAGATATCTTTACATATAAAAAAGCTGGCAATAACTGGATTGACAAATTATTGGAAGACACTAAACTCAAGATAGGAAAAGAAAACAAATTTAAGTTGCTATGGTACGGAGGACTAAACGAAAAAACCGTTAAAAACATGACTGGTGGAACATCGTCAAAAACGGTATGTTTTGATTTGGGAAAGAAAAATATTGAATCCTTTCGTCTTTTGTTGAGCAACTTTGATAGCCGTCAATATCAAATGAAAATATTGATTAACAGAGATGATGAAGTTGTTGAGTTAGAGGAAGTAGAGAGCGTTATATTTGTGAATATTATTTCTGCTATGAAATTGACTATTCAAGGTGGGGCATGGAGCGAAGTCGGAAAACAGACAGAGAAATGTCTATTGTTTACTATTTTCGAGCTTCTTTCTGTGCCAAAAGATGCTTATATCCTTGTCTTTGACGAGATGAAAAAGAAAGGATTAGTTGAAAATAGAGAAATAGATGCGATCCTTTTCACTAAAGATAAGAAGCCTGTTACAATAGAACTAAAACTTTTAGGAATAGGGAATCCAGAAATTGGAGACGAAGCATTGGCACGAAAGGTTGATTTATTTTTGATTGATAGATTAACAGAAATGATGATAGCTGAGGCGGAAAAAATAGGAGTAAAAGTCATAGAGTTTAGGCAGGAGAATGCATTAGAAGACCTTTATAAATTTCTACTCTCTAAAAATGTAGAATGTCAGAAGCCACCGAGTTTGAATAGGGAAGAACTTAAATCAAAGGTTGTTGAAATTGTTAGCCAATGGAATGAAGAAATAGAAGGGATGAATATCTTGAGGAAACTAAAGGAATTAACAGTGTAGAATTAATTTTCAAGACTTCATCGGTAATTATATAGAAAATTTAAAAAAGGATAAGACTATAAAATTATGAACATACTTAAAATGTAACGAAATTGTCACCCAGCAGAGGGATAATTAGTGTCTGTTTTTTTAAAAAGGCTGTCATTTCTTGCTTTGTTGTAATGACCTTTTAATTTGGAGGAAATATGAGAATGATTAGAAATATAAAGGGTTTTACCCTTCTTGAAATTATAGTGGTCGTCTTTATTCTGAGCATATTGACGGCGATTGTAGCTCCAAAAATCATAGGAAGGACGGATGACGCCCGTATCGCAGAGGCGAAGGTGCAGATAAAAAATTTTGAGACAGCCCTTAAACTTTTCAAGATCGACAACGGCTTTTATCCCGATACACAACAAGGGCTCGAAGCCCTGATAGAGAAGCCTGCTTCTGGCCAGATCCCCAAAAAATACAGGGAGGGAGGATATCTTGAACAGAAGAAGGTACCACATGACCCATGGGGCAATCCGTATATCTATATCTCACCGGGCGTGCATGGCGATTTTGATATCTTGAGTTACGGCGCCGATGGGAAAGAGGGCGGTGAAGGAAAGAATGCAGATATCAAAAGCTGGGATATGCAATAACGGCAGGGGCTTTACCCTTTTTGAACTAGTCGTGGTCATATTCATCCTTTCAATAGCGGCAGTCATTGTCCTGCCTTCTATTGGTGTAATGGGGACGGCTAAAATCAATTCAGATGCCAAAAGAATTGCCTCCATCCTTAGATATTTAAATGACTCTGCTCAAACTACAAAAGAAATGGCGACATTAAAGATTGATATAAAAAAAAGGCTTCTCAGCTATGAAACTGTAGATTACAAAAAAGAAGAGATGTTTGATACCATCCGATCTGTAGAATTACAGTCTCGCGGAAGGCTTCAAGCAGATGAAGCCGTCTTGTTTTTTCATCCTGCGGGGCCTGCAGAAAATATCGACATACATCTTTCTGACAACAGGGCAAATCTTGTCGTATCACTCAATCATTTAAGCGGCAGGGTTAAGATAGCTGGGCTATGAAAAAAATCAAATCAATAAAAAATATAAAAAACGGCTTCAGCCTTCTTGAAGTTATGATAAGCCTCGCCATTACCGGGGGGATACTCGTTACGCTAATCTATACGCTCAATTATCATCTTGAACTTGCCGAAAGGCAAAAGACCATAACGGACTGCACTATCCTTGCAAAACAAAAGCTGTATGAGATGGAGAGAAATCCCTTAAACAGCAAGGGACAGCTTGAAGAGCCTTACTCCAGTTTCTCTTATGAGACGGCTGTATTGAATTCAACCTTCCATCGGATGCAAGAGATTAAGGTAGCGGTGAGCAGAGGCAAAGAAAGTGTTACGCTATCAAAACTAATTTCAATAAACAAATGAGCATGATTTCAATAAAAAATAATGCCAAAAAAAATGGCTTTACATTGCTGGAAGTTTTAATCGCGCTCGCTATTACTGGTTTCATTATCACAGCTAGCTACGGGACTTTTTTTCTATCAAAAAAGGCTATTGAAAGCATTGATGATTCGCTCATACGACTTCAGGAGACTCGCTCAGTTATTGATAATTTAAAAAGGGATATAGAATCATCGTTTTTCAGTAGAGATAGTGAATATTCGGCATTTAAACTCGAAGATAGGGACTTCTACGGAAGGAGTGCATCCCGCATCACATTTACTGCATTTTCACCTCTTACAACAGGGCTTGCCAGAATAAGCTATAATGTGGATGAAAGTGATGGGAGGCTTACGCTCAAGAAAACGATCAATTCAGCTTTTTCTTTAAAAACCAAGGCAAAGGATGTAGAATTAATTGATGATATACACTCATTCTTGATAGAGGTAAAATACGGAGGAAAATGGGTAAGGACATGGGATAGCAAAACGACTGCCAGCAGCCCCGAAGAGGTCAGGATAACCATTACCTTTTTAGAAAAAGGCAGCGGGAAAAAGCAAGCTCATGAAACTGCGTCTGTTTTTGACATTGCGAGGCCCATGATTAGGAAGGATGCGGTTTTATAATGAAATTTAAAAAATATGAACCTTAAGCCATCGGTGAAATATTTTTCGCCTCTAAATCATTTAAAATCCCGGCAAGGCTTTGCCCTTATTCTTACCCTCGTGATCCTCACAATCCTCACAGCTATGATAATTGAGTTTTCTTACAGCGTATATGTTGCTACCGCAAACCTGAACAACTGGAAGGAAAGTCAGAGGCTTTCCCAAATAGCAAGATCGGGGGTTTCTCTCGCTATCAAAACTATATCCGATATACCATCAACTGAATTATACAAATTTAAAGGGAGCATTACAATTCCCATCAGCGGGATAGTCAGTGATTTTGATGGTGGTATAATCGTCAGGGTAGAGGATGAAAACAGCCGTTTTAATCTCAATTCTATTATTAGTCGGAATCAGGAGTTAAACAGGGATGCATACAACTCTTTTAAAAGACTTCTCAGAAATCTTGGCATAAGGGAGGATATAGGCGACTATATAGCCGACTGGATAGACCGTGATAATGAGCCCAGAACAAGGGATTCAGAGGAGAATTCCAAAAATGCATATATGGACAGTGTTGATGAACTGCTTCTTATAAAAACAATTGATATGGAAACCTACAGCATGCTTCTGCCTTATATAACCGTTTATACTCATGACAAAACTTTTACACAACTGATAAATATCAACACTGCCTCGATACCTGTTATCATGTCGCTTAGCAATGGGATGACAAAAAGTCTGGCAGAAAAGATTATACACTCCAGACCCTTTGAGAGTGTAAGCGAAGTTGAAAAGGTTGCGCCAGGTCTGGGACTTGGGACTACCAAAATAACTGTTAGAGCAATAAATTACAGGATAACCTCGATCGCTGAAGAAAACAAGCTTAAAAGGATAATAGAATGCACTTCCGAAATAAGGGGCGGTTCATATATTATTAAATATTGGAAAGAGATTTGATTATGAACCCCGCATGCCGACTTATCGGCACAAAAGGAGATGAAAATGTCATTGCAAGGCGCAGCCGAGGCAATCTCTAAGGACGAGTTTCCTCGCTTCGACAAAGAGGGTATTTTCGGGTGAAAAGGGTTGGATTTATTCATTTATATAGCAATGATTTAAAGACTGCGCTCTCAACTAACAATGGTTTTCAATACACCATCTATATTTTTAATGAAGCCAAAAGCGGCTTTGAGCTGTATAAAAGCACTGAAGATTTATCAAGTGAATCCCTTAAAGGTATAGAACATTTTTATTTGAGCCTGCCCGCCGAGGTTCTCGATTTTAGGATTCTCGAATTCCCCTTCTCAGACGAAGAGAAACTCAGGAAGGTAATTCCCTTTGAACTCGGAAACTTAATACTTGGAGATATTAAGGATATAGCATATGACTTCACAATTCTTGAATCTTCAGGAAACACTTATACTACCCTTGTGGCTTATGTTCACAAGAAAATCATCAAAGGGATACTTGAGGAATTCAGATCCAAAGACATAGATATTTATGCAATAACATCTCTCCAGCTTAGCCGCATCCTTGAAGGCAAAAAAGGAGATATAGCGCTGGAACTTACCAACCCTCAAATGCTTTCTGAGGAAGATAAAATTAAGACAGCTATAAAAGAGATCAAGGCATGCTCAATCAATCTGCGGACGGGCGAGTTTGCCTATACCAAAGACATCAAAAAATCAGGCAGGATGTTTAAGCTCATGTTAGTTCTCCTTATCTGCCTTGCGATTGTCGTTAACGCTAACCTTGCATTCAGAATAGTCACTACGAAAAACGAGACTTCTTATTTCAAAGAGCAGATGAGAACAATTTATTCCTCCATCTTTCCAGCCGACAAAAAAATCGTGGACGAGCTTTACCAGATGAAATCGCACATGAAGAACCTCAGAGAAAAAGCAGATATATTGATTGGCGTTAATCCGCTAGATTTAATGGTAAATTTATCTGGCGTTAAACCTAATGGCATCGTTTTTGAGGAGATAAATCACGATAGAGATGTAATCACTATGAAAGGGGAGGCAGTCTCAATGGGCGACTTGGATGCCCTCAAAAAGTCGTTCTCTGAAATTTATCATAATGTCTCCATATCAGATATAAAGCCGCTGTCGGAATCCAAAATATTATTTACCCTGATTATAAAGGATATGCCCTTGTGAAACAGAACCGCTATCTCACAAAGCTGCAGGATTTATTCCGCGACAAACAACTTAGGAGCACGGCAGTTTTAGGTCTCGTGTTGGCATCACTAATCATTTTAATCGTGCCTGTCTTTATATTTCAGAGGTCGCTCAAAGATTCTCTCGAACTTCATAAACAGAAATATCTCGAGTTAATCGCCATCAGCAAGGATTACATACAGCTTAAAGGCAGGACCGAGACAGCAGAAAAAAAACAGTCTCCAGCGGCAAAGGCAGGCATAACCAATATATTCAACGATATCTTTACATCTTTAGGTATCAAAGGCAAGGTTAAAAGCATAACTGGAATCTCAAACCGCCAGCTGCCGGGCAATATCACGGAAGAATCAGCAGAGATTTATATTGAAAAGGTTACAATGAACGAGATGATAAACATATTTTATAAGATTGAGACAAGCCATGTGATTTTATCAGTGAAAAAAGCGTCAATAAAAAAATCATTCGAGAAGCCCGAACTTCTCGACCTTAAAATAACCCTTGCTTTGTTTAATCTACCTCACAAGGAGCAGCAATGAAGAAAATATTTTTCATATTGGTTTTATCGCCGATATTTATTATATTTTTGATATTCGGGGCATGGTATATCGCCGTTTCGGAAGATATGATTTCCAGCTACATAAGCGATTCGGTAAAATCGGATAAGATTAAGATAAAGACCGAGGGCATCGAAAAGGGATTTTTCTTGTCTTTAAACATTAATAAAGTTGAGTTAAAAAGGATTGACGAAACCCGCCTGATTAATCTCGAGAAAGTTCATATCAAGCCTGACTTTATGTCATTTATCAAACTGACCCCCGTATTGCCTTTTGTTGGACAAATCGGTTCTGGCGCTGTTGAAGGCACATACGACATCAAGCAGAAATCCCTCGTTATGAATGCTGGGAATATTAAACTTGAGGATATAAGCGCCCTTAAACTTATAAATGTCGAGGGTGAAGGCAGATTATTTATCAAAATGGAGATTACAAGGGGCAAAGGGGATATACTCTTTAATATCAAAGACGCAAAACTCAAAACAACCTACTTGCCAGGCGGCTACATTTTACCCCTTAATTGGTTTAATGATATAAAGGGTCTTCTTACAGTCAGCAAGGATGTAATAGAAGTGAAGTCTTTCACATTAGAAGGAGAAGCCGTTTATGCAAGGATCAAAGGCAATATCTCAGGCGGCAGCACTGACTTGAGCATGGAGATAATGCCCGACGCATCTTTTAAACAAAATTCCCTTTTAATTTTAATATCTCCTTTTCAGGCATCTCCAGGTTATTATGTAATCCCCATTAAACTAAAAGAACTTCCCGGAAAATTGGAATAGCTATTAAACCCAGAATTGTCATTAGACTTAAAATATCCTTTATTATCAATCAGTTTTTCTAATGGCGGTCATTAGGAATAAATATTTATAAAACAATTGGTTATATTCATAATGGCAAATTTGGGGTAAATTTTTTTTACCGGCTGAAAAACCGATGAAGCCAGAGGACGCTCTCTCAATTGTGGGACTTGGCGACAGGCTTGACCATTTCCCTT
>JBBIIV010000033.1:0-3521 GCA_037446295.1 Nitrospirota bacterium | reverse complement strand
TTAACAGAATGATAGAGCAAGTATTTTAGGATGAAAATACTCAACCACAAAATAATTGATGCTATTGATAAAACCTTTCCTTTCTATGTGGAGGAGATTTCAGGCAATATCGCTGATATCATCAATAGAAAGATTTATTCAGGGAGATTGATAATCCGTGATGGTATCATCACTGATATAATAAAGACTGAATCAAATTCCAACATGCTCATAATCCCCCCGTTTATCGATTCTCATGTGCATATAGAAAGCTCCATGCTCACGCCTAAGGAATTTGCTCGCACAGCATTAACTCATGGTGTGAGTGCTGCAATTTCTGACCCTCATGAAATAGCTAATGTCATGGGTCTTGGGGGCGTCAGTTTCATGATTAAACAGGGGGCAGATATTCCATTCAGATTTTACTACGGCGCCCCTTCTTGCGTTCCTGCTACACCTATGGAAACATCAGGCAGGGTTATTACAGTAAATGACATTGAATTATTGTTTAAAGAAGAAAAACTACACTATCTCAGCGAGATGATGAATTTCCCCGGTGTTATCAATAAAGACCCTGAAGTAATGCAAAAGATCGCCGTTGCGAGAAATTATGGCAGAAAGATAGATGGACATGCGCCGGGGTTGAGGGGCAGGGACTTAGATCTTTATCTCGAGGCAGGGATAAGCACAGACCACGAGACAATAACCTATGATGAGGGAAAAGAGAAACTTCAAAAGGGGTTGAAGCTTCTGATTAGGGAAGGCTCTGCCGCAAAGAATCTTATGGAATTAGCGCCTTTGATAAATGAATTTCCAGAACTCTGCATGTTTTGCAGTGACGATATGCACCCTGACGACATTCAGAAGGGGTATATTAACGAAATGGTAAAAAGGCTGTTAAACAAGAGATTTGATATAATAACACTCCTTAGATGCGCCACCCTGAATCCTGCAAATCATTACGACATAGACACAGGACTTCTGCAAAAAAATGACCGCGCCGATTTTGTGATTATTGATAATCTGGAAGACTTCAATGTCTTATGCACAATCATAGAAGGCAAGGCAGTTTCAATAAAGGGGAAGAGCCTTTTGTCTTCACAAGAAGTGCGTCATGTCAACAATTTTTATGCTACAGAGAAAAAAACCGAGGATTTTTTCATTCCGTTAAAAGGCAATGTCATAAAAGTAATAGAAGCGATAGACTGCCAGATATTCACTCATAAAATCCTTGCTAAACCAAAGACTACCTCGGGGATGGCAGTTGCTGACCCCGAAAGAGACCTCCTAAAAATATCTGTTGTCAGTCGTTATCGGGACAAGCCTCCAGCGATGGGGTTTATAAAAAACTTCGGTTTAAAAAAAGGCGCTATCGCCTCATCTGTTTCTCACGATTCACACAATGTTATAGCAGTGGGAGTCTCGGATGAAGACTTGGCTTCCGCTGTTAATGCTGTCATCAGTCATAAAGGGGGGCTTGCAATGTGTGTGGGGAATCAAAGCGAACTGCTTCCACTTCCTATAGCAGGCATTATGTCTGATAAAGATAGTTTTTATGTTGCAGATAAATATACAAAACTTGAAGATGCTGCTAAAAATCTTGGCTCAAAATTAAGCTCTCCTTTTATGACGCTTTCTTTTATGGCGCTCACGGTTCTACCCGAATTGAAGATAAGCGAAAGGGGGCTTTTCGATTTTACAGTTTTTGATTATGTGCCGCTTTTTGAGAGCAGTTGAAGTTGATATTTATAACAGTTTAAGGAGCTAATTATATCTTGCATGTTGAGTGTTGTTTTTCTAATGCAGCAAGGAGATAATCCCTGAACATCTCTGGAATAAGCCATTTAATCCCAAGCTTTTCAGCCCATGCTAGGAGACCCTGATCCGCTGTCACCAGAAGCGCATCCAGTTCCATAGCAAGAAGAAGTATATCAACATCCTCCTTGCTGTCTATTATACCCTCTCTTAAAGCCTCTCTATATTTTTTTCTTAGGTCTTTGATAATCTCGTCTGTTTTGGCTTTTTCAGTGCTTCTCACTGCGCTTTCAGCAATTCTAAGCCCTTTGTTGATTCTATCCCTCATATCCTCTATGAGCTCATACAAGAGAAAGGCTGGACATCTTAATTCATGCTTTTTGGGCGGCTTCTGCAATATGAATAGTAAAAGTTCAGGAGGAATCTTATCCTTGTCAATAAACTGGATAAGTTCCCTGAATACAGACGGCGGCATATAAAACTGCGCTGAATTAAGCTGAGAGGCAAGGGTTAGAAATGCCTTCAGTGCGTCGGAAGGAGATTTTCCAAAGGGATTTCTGACATCAGGATTAACAAAAAGGCTTGTATCAAGGACAATGTTTAATTTTGACATAAGTTATTTAGTGTCTGTTTATAAACTCTCATTAGTATAAAAGGCTGTCATTCCCGCGAAGCTTGTCCCTGCAGCCAGTAAGCAGAGATCGGGAATCCAGTGTTTCCCACGAAAGTGAGAATCCAATTCCTTATGTCTGGATGCACGACTAATAACTTCGGGCATGACGGAAAGAAAAAACGGCAATTTATAAACAGACTTTATTTATATTTAGCGAATATTTCAAGCGAAAGGTCTCAATAGTGATACTCCATATCCTTTATAATCGTGACCGAACGATAAAGCTGTTCAAGGAATACCAATCTCGCCATTTCATGAGTAAATGTCATTTTTGAGAGAGCCAATATGTAACCTGAACTTTTTTAAACCTCATCCGAAACGCCGTAATGCCCTCCTAAAACAAAATCTATTGAATCTCTGCCAGTCAGAAACGAAGCAAATTGCCTTGAACTCATCTCAACGCCAGATTCATCAAGCAGCACATACGAAGATGTTTGACGCAATATCTTTTTCCCCTCACCAGAGAGGGCTTTTAGACGGTGTTTACCTCTTTCATCTTTAATCTCGATTATCTTTAAATTAATTATATTCTTTAGCAGCTTGAGGTAGTGGTTTGTTCCCTCAATTAGATAATTTTCCCTTGTCCTTCCGACCCATAATATCCGCACTTTCATCATCTGTAGGTATCCGCGGGGCATCGAGCCAAACCTTTTCAAGCCCGTAATAAAGCCTTGTCTGCTCCTCAAAGATATGGACTATCAAATCCCCATAGTCTATAAGGACCCAATGAGCATAAGACAACCCTTCAATCCCAGAAGGCTTTAGTCCGTATTGGTGAAAAGTATTGATTATATTTTCGGCGATTGTCTTGACATGGATAATATTGTCTGCAGAGCAGATTAAATAATAATCTGCAATAAAAGTTAGGTCTTTTACCTCGATAATCAAGACATCTCTTGCTTTTTTTTCGAGAGATGCACTGGCTGCCGTTTTTGCCTTAGCCTTACTGTCTATCAGTAGCTCCTTTTAAAGAAAAAGAAATTACAAAGATATTATACCAAAAAAAATCAGATTAAACCCAAATGAGCTTTGACGCAATGAATAGGTTAAATATATTATATCCTAAATTGAGCGATTCTTTATGTTTAAACAATTATCTTCTCTCAAAACTGCC
>JBBIIV010000032.1:9054-17604 GCA_037446295.1 Nitrospirota bacterium | reverse complement strand
GAAAGATTCCGGACAAGCCGAAATGATAAAAATATCTTAGTTTATAAACAGACTCTATTTATACTCTCAAATAACAGATATAGATTTTGGCTTAACCAAAAAAATGCATTTCGTTTCAAAAGAACAGGCATAGATGCCCGAAAACCCTTTGTCCTCAAACACCTCAGACATGCAATGCCACAATCCCGATAAAATGAAAGTGTCAGGTGTCAGAGTGTCAAGGTGTCATTTGATACCTTGACACTCTGACACTATAAATGTTTGAGGCATTTACGCTTGTTAAACAAAAATTCAATTGCGGTTTTAGGGTTCATCATTGGTGTCCAAAATAATACTACAAAATTAATATGACACGATTTCTTTGCTAAAGAACTACCTTTATACAAATGTAAACACTTGATAGACATCAAGTTGATTTCTCAGCATCTGGGTCGAGTCTTCCGCTTCGACTTCAGCCTCGTTGAGGTTACCCGTGGCTTTGGCTTCAGAAATCGTATCATGTTCATACGATTGTATAGCATCAAAAAAATTATTTTGGACAGATATGAGGGTTCATACAGTTTTGCGGGGAAAAGGAATGATCGAGGTAATGAGTTTATATAAAAGCTATGGCTCAATAAAAGCCGTCAATGGGGTCTCCTTTTCGATAGACAAAGGCGAAGTCTTTGGTCTTTTAGGCCCTAACGGTGCAGGAAAAACCACCATAATAAAAATACTTACGACATTAAGCAAGCCCGACTCCGGAAGTTGTCTGATAAACAGCATTGATGCTGCAGCTAATCCGTTGGAGATAAAACGACTTATTGGGGTCGTTCCTCAGGAGAATAATCTTGAGAGAGAGCTTACAGCATACGAAAACCTGCTTATTTACGGAATGCTTCACGGCGTCAGGCATCTCGGTGAGAAGATTAAAGATGCACTCGAAATGGTTGCCCTGTGGGAAAGGAGAGATACTGTTGTATCAGGCTTTTCAGGTGGTATGCAGAGGAGGCTCTTGCTTTCAAGGGCATTGCTAACTGAACCAACTGTCTTATTTTTAGATGAGCCTTCTATCGGACTTGACCCACAGATACGGCATCAGATGTGGGATGTGATAAGAAAGACGAGGATTGAAGGCAGGACAGTTGTCATCACTACCCATTATATTGAGGAGGCAGAAGCACTTTGCAACAGAGTCGGAATACTCTCAAAGGGGAAATTGATAGCTCTTGAAAGTCCAGACAACTTGAAAAGCTGTATCGGTGAGTATATTGTCGAGTTTATAGATACAAACGGCAAACTTGTGCAGGAGATATGCAGGAGTCGAGAAGAAGCACACGAAATCGCAAAAGGCAAGAACAATAATGTGACTATCAGAAAATCCAATCTTGAAGATGTCTTTATTAAATTAACAGGCGAGAGGATAGAGTGAGCGGCTGGTATCCAATTTTTTACAGAGAGATGCTTCTTTTCAGGAGAAAGCTTTTAAAGCTCGGCTATCTCTTTTCGGCAATGGTAGTGCCGATAATCTACCTCGTCGCCTTCGGTTTCGGCTTGGGCGAAAGCGTGAGGATAGACGGAGGCAGCTATCTGAATTTTCTCTTGCCGGGTCTGGTAGCGATGAGCTCGATGAATAACTCTTATACATGGGTCTCGTCAGCGCTAAACTTGAACAGGCTTTACTTTAAGACCTTTCAGGTCTTTGTGCAGGCGCCCATAACCCCTTCATCAATAATGATTGGGGAGGTGATGGCTGGGATGTTTAAGGGGCTTTTTGCGTCGGCTTTGATTATCATCGTAGGGCTTTTAACTACTGATGGGGGCTTTCTTACCTATATTTTCCTTATCACTTTAATAATTAACTGTTTTTTGTTTGCAAATCTTGGAGTTATAGTCGGGATGCGGACTACCTCCCATGAGGACACAGCCACCTATTCTAATTTTTTTATAATGCCGATGGCGTTTTTTAGCGGAACATTCTTTCCTATCGATAAAATGCCTGTTGTAATAAAATCAATCATCTATGTTTTGCCGCTGACCCATACAAATATTCTCATAAGAAAATCAACATTTGATCAAGAAGCCGCTGTTTCTTTCGTCATTCTGATTCTTTTTGCATCTGCCTTTTTTATCTACGGCTCAAGCCTCATAAAAAGATATAGCGAGTAACGGGGTCAGGCCTTCATTTTTGATATTTAGGAATACTTGAATATAAGCTTACTTTACTGCAAGACTCTTAAGAATTGAATATGACGGCGCAGTATATCACTTAACCTCCAAAGGAAACGAGTGGAAAAACATATTTGAAGATGATGATGACAGCTTGTTTTTCGGCTGAGTATTCTAACTTTACAATAAGCCTGATGCTGTTTTACAATAACTAGAGTTATCCAATACAGAAATTGTCGGTATCCCGGTTGAACCCACATACAACCGGGATTGGCTTGTGGATTTATTGCAGGAGGCTGGATACCGGGTTTATCTTGCCAATCCAGCAGCAATAAAGCAATACCCAGCGCTAAAGCATTTAGATGATCGCCGTAAATACCAAAAAAATTAGGGGATATTTAAACATTGAAAAGATTATACATTTCATTACTTGTATTGCTTATTCTTGCGTTTACTGTCGGAGGGTGTTCTGCTGAAAAATATGGAAGCGGAGTAGATAAAACCAGACCTTTAGTGAAGGTAAAGGATGTCTTTCTGGATAATTCCCTCAACGGCAAAATTGTGAACCTTGAGGGCGTAATATCTACCCAGTGCCAGTCAAGCGGGTGCTGGTTTTTCTTGAGCGATGGAACGGGCAGGATTTTCATAAACCTCGCTCCTAAAGGGTTCACTCTCCCGCCCAAAACCGGTAAGAAGGCAAAGGTTACAGGCGAAGTAGTCAGGGACCAGCATAATGCGCAAATTATTGCTCACGGGGTCGAGATAAATTAATGCCTTTTCTTAGGCTTGCCTTTAAAAGCATTTTTCGTTATAAAACGAGGACAATCTTTGCCCTTTTGGGGATAGCCGTTTCTGTTGCCCTCGTTTTTTCGATCATCTCTCTGAATAAGGGATTTGACAGAGGGCTTTCAAGGGAGCTTGACGCCACAGGACTGCATTTCATGATTGTTTCCTCCGGTTGTCCTCATGAGGTCGCATCAATGGTGCTGCACGGTGCTGTTGTCCCAAAATTCATAAGCATGGAAATCATTGACAAACTCAGGGAATTTGACGGCATTGAGCTTATCTCTCCTATCATTGTGACTCAACTGCCTAATAAGGACAAGGGCAGGATAGATTTGATATATGGAATGGATATGCGGCATATCTCCAAACTGAAGCCCTTCTGGATAATAAAAGGGGGGACCCCTTCTAACGATGGTGAGGTAATTGTTGGCTTTGAGATCGCTGCCCATGATAATCTGAAGGTAGGGGATGTTATCAAATACCCCGATTTTAAGAAAACCTTTAGGGTTATTGGGATACTTGAAAAGACAGGAGGACAGGATGATGCATACATCTACATGCCTCTCAATGCCCTTCAAGGTATTCTTGACAGGCATAAAGAGATAACCGCTGTTGGAGTGAAGTTAATCCAACCCGAAAGACTTAATGCAATTCAAGAAGATATCTCTGCAAAGATTCCGGGTATTCAGATAGTAACAATCGGACAAGTTCTCAACAGTCTTGCAAATCTTGCCGCATCCGCAAGGGCGCTGAGCCTCTCAATAGCTCTTATAGCGGTAATTGTAAGCTCCTTTGGCGTTATGAATCTGATATTAATGGCTGTCTTTGAGAGGACTCAGGAGATAGGCATGATGAGGGCTATAGGGGCATCAAAGTTTGATATTTACAAAATAATCATGGGCGAAACGATTATTGTCACAACAGCAGGCGGGGCGGCAGGCATATTGTTAACTGTTGCTACAGCAGGAATTATTGAAACAATTGTCAGGATGTTTTTGCCTTATGTTCCTTCAGGCAAAATGCTGCTTTTTGAACCGCTGCCTGCATTTTACTGTTTGATATTCGCGCTTGTCATAGGCATTTTAGCCGGTGGATACCCTGCGTGGAAGGCTTCTAAAATAAGTCCTATAGAGGCAATTAGGGGATGATAGAGCTTAAAGATATAGAAAAAGTTTACATCAGGGGTTCTGAAAATGTCAGGGCGCTAAAAGGTATAACACTTAATATAATGCCGGGTGATTTTTACTCCGTAACAGGCGCTTCAGGTTCTGGAAAGACAACCCTTCTTCATTTAATAGGCTGCCTGGATATACCAACGAAAGGGACAATTCATATGGATGGAATAGATGTAGGGCAAATGAAGGAAAAGGAGCTTGTGAAATTGCGGAGGGAGAAAATCGGTTTTATATTTCAGCAGTTCTATTTGATTCCAGGTTTGTCAGTCCTCGAAAATATTACCCTTCCATTGATATTCGCAAAGAAAAAACCAAATCTGGATAGAATAATCCAGATTATCAGTATAGTTGGACTGAAAGAAAGGATACATCATAAGCCAAATCAGTTAAGCGGCGGAGAGATGCAAAGGGCAGCGATAGCCAGGGCTTTGGTTAATAACCCGGAGGTATTGCTTGCAGATGAGCCTACAGGCAATCTTGACACCGATAATAGCGAAAAGATATTTGAAATTCTCACTTCACTTAATTTAAACGGTCTCACAATTGTAATGGTCACTCATAATCAAGACCTTGCGAGCAGGGCAAAGAGCATTATTAGACTTAAAGACGGGAAGATTAGCTGATAATTTTTCAGCTTCTTCTTTATGCCTTATATGCCATTTGGATTTATACCCTATGCGAAAATGAGACCGGCTGGATTCCCCATATTTTTTCTGCATATTCTTTGATAGCTCTATCAGATGAAAACTTCCCCGAACGCGCGATGTTGAGGATAGCCATTTTTGTCCACTTCTCTTTGTCAAGGTAGTCTTTTGATATATTTTCCTGACACTTTATATAAGATTCATAATCTGCAAGGACAAAAAACCTATCTTCATCAAGCAGTGACCTTACTATGGGGACAAACAATGAAGGATTCTGAGGGCTGAAGTAGCCCTCGAGCAGCTGGTTTATCGCCTGCCTGAGTTCGGAATTTCTCTCATAAAACTTGTATGGCTCATACGAATTCTTTATGGCAATTATCTCTTCTGCAGTAAGCCCAAAGAGGAAGAAGTTTTCTTCTCCAACCTCCTCCCTAATCTCTATGTTGGCGCCGTCAAGGGTTCCAATAGTCAAAGCGCCATTGAGTGTGAATTTCATATTCCCCGTCCCAGAGGCTTCAAACCCTGCGGTCGATATCTGCTCTGAGAGTTCAGCGGCAGGCATGACCTTTTGAGCAAGCGAAACCCCGTAATTCGGCACAAATATTACTTGAAGTTTTTCCTTCACTGGAGGATTCTCATCAATTGCCTGGGCGACTGAATGAATTAGTTTGATGATAAGCTTGCACATGTAATAACCCGGGGCTGATTTCCCCGCAAATAGGATAGTTCGAGGTGTAAAAGCATCAGAAATTCTGCCTTCATTAAGTCTGTTGTAAAGAGTTATCGCATGAAGTATATTAAGCATCTGTCTTTTGTATTCATGAAACCTTTTAATCTGGCAGTCGAGCATGAAATGGGGCCTAAAGGAGAGATTAAAGACTTGGTTCAGATATTGTGAAAGAGATTCCTTATTTGCCAGTTTAATTGCTCTGAATCTGCGGCGGAACTCGAAATTGTCAGAAAAAGGCTCGAGTGCTTTGATTTTGCTCAGGTCTTTTATCCATGAATCGCCAATTGCTTCTGAGATAAGCCCTGCAAGGTTTGGATTCGAGTCAAGCAGCCAACGGCGGTGGGTGATTCCATTTGTAATATTTTTAAACTTTTCTGGAAACAGTTTATAGAAATCCTGAAAGATATGCTCATTTATAATCTTTGTATGCAGCTCAGACACGCCGTTAACCGTATGACTGCCTACTATCGCAAGCCGCGCCATATGCACCCTTCTTTCGCCATCCCCTGTCACTATCGCTACATTTGATTTAAGGTTCTCGTCTGGATACTTTTCTCCTACCTGTATTAGAAATCTCCTGTCAATCTCCAAAATGATTTGCAGGTGGCGGGGCAGAAGATAGGCAAAGAGTCCTTCTGTCCATGTCTCAAGCGCCTCTGGGAGGACTGTGTGATTTGTATAGGAAAAGGTCTTGATAGTTATGTCCCATGAATCTTCCCAAGATACCCCCTCTTCATCAACAAGGATGCGCATTAATTCAGCAATAGCGACCGATGGATGAGTGTCGTTTAATTGTATCGAGACTTTATCGGGGAAGTCGTTATAAGTAGAATGAAACTTCCTATATCTTCTGACTATGTCCTTAAGGGTTGCAGCGACGAAGAAATACTGCTGTTTAAGGCGCAGTTCCTTGCCGGCAAGAGAGTGATCGTCGGGATATAAAACCTTTGAAATAGTCTCGCTGTAATTCTTATTTTCCATAGCCTTAATATAGTCCCCGTTATTGAAATATTCAAGGTCAAAGTCGCGGGTTGATTTAGCAGACCACAGCCTTAGCGTATTGACTGTGTTGTTGCCAAAGCCTGGGATGGGATAATCATACGCCATAGCAAGGACATCCTCGGTATCCTTCCAAACCATATGCATTCTGTCCCTGCCGCAAGTAACGGTGTCAACCCAGCCGCGGAAACGGACAGGGCACAAAACTTCGGGTCTGGGGAATTCCCAAGGGTTCCCGTATCTTAACCAGTTATCGGGAGTTTCTATCTGAAAGCCGTCTTTAATCCGCTGTGTAAATATGCCGTATTCATACCTGATGCCATAGCCGTATGCAGGATACTCAAGAGATGCAAGGGAATCTAGAAAACAAGCAGCCAACCTTCCAAGTCCACCATTCCCAAGCCCAGCATCCCATTCGAGTTCGAGTATATCTTCATAGCTGAAATCCAGACAAGATATGGAATTTTTATAGTCTTCAGTCAATCTCAGATTGCTGATGTAGCTATCCAGCAGCCTGCCCATCAGAAATTCAAGAGATAGATAATAAGCCCTTTTTGCATTTTTTTGATAGTAGTGCTGTTGGGTTTTCATCCAGTTTTGAACGAGATGGTCCCTGACTGATAGAACAACAGAATGGAATTTATCCCTCTTAGTCGCTGAATAAATATCCTTAGCGAGTGAATAGGTAAGGTGCTCGATCATTAATTCATAAGAGCTTTTCTCAAAGATTGCCATGCTGTCACCTCCGACATGGATTTTATCTTTTTGATTAACCAAACATCAACAAGATTATTATAAATTATAGAATATTATGGCAAGCAAAGGTATAGTCAGGTATTTTTTTCCGAAAAATAGAGGTAGAAAGTTGTCATTTCGAGCAGAGCGAGAAATCTTATCGTTTAACTTAAAGATTTCTCACACCCATTCACTCCGTTTAGGGCAGCCCCGTTGGGTGTTTGGAATGACAGATAAATAGAGCGGTTTGCTGGTCTATCTCTATTTTTCGGTTTTTTAATAAATCTTGATTTAAGGTATTAAATTTAATAAGATATATAAGTAGTGTCTGTTTATAAAGTGCCGTTTTTTATTTCCGTCATGCACGGAGCCAGCTATCGAAGTTTGTAGTCAGGGGTCTTTATTCGGGCATTCAGACATAAGGAATTAGATTCCTACTTTTGTGGGAATGACAGACCATAGTAATTATTACATTTTTTACCGGACACTACGGTCCTTACTCTCAATCTTTACAGAAAATTAACTCTTTTTAACCACAAATTTACTGCCTTTAGTAATAAAATTCTATTAACCGGAAGCGCAATATCTGGGTTAGCTGTAATAATAAGGAGGTGATGAGCCGGAGAAACAGGATAGACTTTTATTAATTTTTTAAAAATTTCAAAAGGAGGTACACTATGAGAAAAGGTTTTTATCTGGGATTCTTTGCCGCATGTCTGCTCGTTATTTTTATAGGTGTTTATCTCACAACAGCCGATGCCCAGAAAAGCGCGCCACCTGAAAAGTCAGTAAGCGCCGCGACATGTTATGGCTGCCATTCAGACATCAAAAAATTCCATACCGAAGGCAAACATGCGAAGATCAACTGTATAAACTGTCATGAAGGGCTTGATAAACACCTGAAGGATATAGCCTCAAAACCCATCACAAAGCTCGATCACGCTACCTGTGGCAAATGCCATAAAGATCAGTATGAGTCGTATGTCCAGACAAACCTCGAGGCAAAGCCCAAGATCGAAAAATCTATGTCAACAAGTAGATCTCCGCTCTTTGACTCCATTATGAGACCGCACGCTTTTACGAGAGAACATTCTGAACCGAGAAGCCATGTATTTATGTTAGTTGACCAACTGCTTGTGGACAGGGCTTACGGCGGAAGGTTCCAGCTAAAAAGCTGGGACAAGATTGGAGATGCAAAAAGCGCAGAGAAATCAGCATGGGAGGTATTGAAAGATGTAGATCCGGCTACATCCGACCAAAAGATATTCCCGCCCTATACTGCCAGAACTGCCTTTACCGCAGCAAATCCAGTATGCCTCACATGCAAAACATC
>JBBIIV010000032.1:0-8954 GCA_037446295.1 Nitrospirota bacterium | reverse complement strand
GATTCCAATATATTATGTGCCCAGTGCCATGTTGAGTATAACTGTAATCCTGTGGTTAATATTAAGACAGGCGACATGATAGGCATGACTGATAGAAGAACGAATGAGTTTCAATGGAGAAATGTCTTTGATTATGATGCATGGGTTGAGAAACAAGGATATAGAGACTTTCGTAATGAGGTGACAGGTGCCCTTTTGTCTAAAATACAGCATCCCGAGGTAGAAGTTTACTGGGGAAGCAAGCATGAAAGGGCAGGTGTAGAGTGTAAAGACTGTCATATGCCAAAGATAAAGAAAGATAAAAAGACATACACATGGCATGGACAGAAAAGCTCAAAATATATGAAGAAAGACACCTGCATTAAATGCCATCCCTACTGGACAGAAAAGGAAGCCGAGTATCAGATTGAATCAATCCAAAATTATATCAGAGGAAAGATGCGCAAGGCTGAGTTCTGGCTTTCAGAGTTTGTAAAAACTTACCAACTCGCTCAAACTGTGGGTGTTTCAGAAGATGTCCTTAAGGAATCGAGAAAGTTTCATACCAAGGCTCATACAAAGTGGGAGTGGTGGACAGCGGAAAACTCTGATGGATTCCATAATCCAGATCAGGCTAAAGCAAGCTTGCTTGAATCTATTCAAACCTCCATTGACGGCGTCAAATTCCTTGAAAAGGCAATTACTGACAGATCGAAAGCGGCAAAATAGCCAGATATGTGAATCGAGGACGGTGCGTTTATCCCGTCCTCGTAAGTATTTCTGCATGGAAGCCAATTAAAAAAGGGGGATAGATGAGAAAAATATTTTTGTTTCTTCTTGCAATTGCGGCTTTTGGATTAGCAGCATCAGTTGGACAAGGTTCAATTAACAGTGCTCCAGATGGAGAATGTTTTGTTTGCCATACACATACAGCTGATTCAGCAGATATTAAAACAATTGGATTTCCAAAGGAATATGAGCCTGGGAAAACTTATAATATTACATTATCTGTATTTAGCCGATTAAAAAGCATGAGCGAGGTAAAGGGCGGTTTTTCTGCCACAGCATCTGCTGGTGATTTGATTATTACTGACAGAAAGAATACTCAGAAATCGAATTCCTTTGTTACCCATACAATTGAAGGAGCTCAAAACAGGACATGGAAGTTTGCTTGGAAAGCGCCTAAAGAAAAAGCTGATGCAGAAATAAAAGTGATGGCAGTAGCTGCAAATGGTGATTATTCTCCCTCGAGTGATGCTATCACAGCCGATGTAGTCACCATTAAACCAAAAAAGTAATTAATCTGGAGGTTTTAAAGAAATGAAGCTCAATAGGAGAGATTTTTTAAGAGCTAGCGCATTAACAGCGGCAGCGGCAGCTATAGGCATAACATATCCTGACACGCTTCTGGCAGCATATTCTGCCAAAACTTTTCCTATTGGTCAATGCAGGTATTGTGCCGTAGGATGCACCTGTGTTGCAGATTGTGAAGTAGATGCTGCTGGCAAGGTAATAAAGGTGCTTGCCATAAAAGGAGATCTTAAAAGCAGTGTTAATAAAGGGGTTCTATGTACAAAGGGATTTTATCTGCATAAGGCGCTTATGTATAAAGATCGACCCAAAGGTGCATATGTTAGAAAAGAATGGATAAATCCTAAAACAGGCAAGCCCGACTTAATTAATAGCCCAAGAGTGCTCGAAGGGAAGACCACAAAGGACCCAAAGGGCATTAAGCCTTCTGAGGTTGATTTTAAAGAGAATTTTCAATTGGTATCATGGGAAGATGCTATTGAGTTTGTTGCAAGTGCAATTGAAAAAACGGTCAAGGAAAATGGCAAACATAGTTTTGCTTATTATGGCAGCGGTCAACTTGGCAGTGAAGAGACTCATATTATGAACAAGACACTTAAAGGCGGTGGTATGCTTGCTAACAATGCCATTGAGGGGCAACCCCGCACATGTATGGCGTCTGCTGTCGTTGGTTATCTCTACACCTTCGGTAAAGATGAACCTTACGGTAGTTTTGATGATCTTGATGTGCCCGATCCTGACTTTAAAAGACATGCTAACACCTTTTTTATAATTGGCAATAATACAGCTGAAGCTCACCCAATACCATTTAACAGGATTGCGGCGGTCAAGAATAAGAATCCTGATAAAATAAAAGTAATACTGGCAGATCCCCGAAAGACGCGTTCTGGCACTATTGCCGACCTATGGCTCCCATTTGCTACCGGAAGGGATTTAGCATTGTTAAACTCTATAGCTTATGTGATTACTCATGAGCTCGACAGCGCTATTTACGATCCAGAAAAGGGTACCGTTTCGGCTAAATGGAAATATATGGATAAGAAGTTTATAGAGAGGCATGCAAGTTTCGGCATCCACGAAGATGTTAAGAAAACATGGCTTAAGACTGAATATGGCGGCATAAGAGGGGCTGCATTAGATATGAGTTACTCTGATGGGCTGGTGCGTAAGACTTATCCTGATTTAAAGAAAAAATATACCTCTGAAGACAAGATAATAAAAGATATCTATAGAGGGTTTGCCATATTCCTTAAATTCCTTTCAGACTATAAACCTGAAAATGTTTCTGAACTCATCTTTGAAGGTGAATCGCCACTCATATACGATAGAGCGGTCAGGACGTGGAAGAAGATATCAGGACCCGAAGCCATCAGATTAGCTGCAAAATGGTTTGCTGAAGGGATCACTACATCTATCTGGTGTATGGGTGTAAATCAGAAGATACAGGGCACATGGACCAATGCCTCTCTGCATATGCTCAATCTCATCACCGGCAAGACAGTGAAGCCGGGGAACCACTCCTTCAGCCTTACTGGGCAACCTAATGCATGTGGCGGTATAAGAGCGCCCGGTGCATTGTGTCATGCTTTGCCATATGGAAGACTGGTAGCAAATCCACTCCATCGAACAGCGGTGGAAAAGATATGGTCTGACAGGGCATCTGCCTACCTAAAAAAGATAGGCACATCTGAAGATTTTATTAAGGCTGAGACAGCAAAGATCAAGATACACGATAAACCAGGCCCACATACTCAGGAAATGTTCAGAAGGCTTGCAGCTGGACAAATAAAAGTTCAAATAGTTGCTTGTGTCAATCCTGGGCAGTCCCTTGCATACGCATGGCCCTACAGGCTCGCTATGGGTGGATCAGAAAAAGGTAAGCCATGGCCGATCACGATCGCTCTGGAGGCATTTCCAACATCTACAACTCTTGTATCTGATGTTTTTTTGGGGGCATCAAGCTGGTATGAAAAAGAGTTTATATTCGGAAATCTTGAAAGAAGGTATCAGATTATAAAACAGGTAATAGAGCCTTATGGTAATACCATTGCCGATCATACTATTTTCGCATGTATAATAAGGCGTCTTGAAGAAAAGGGATTAGTGCCAAAGGGTCATATTTCTCAATTCTGGCCATCTAAATATGACGGCTCTGATTGGCTTAAAAAGACCATTGAAGCTTCAAAGACGAAGGAATGGAACAGGGAGTTCAGCTCAAATATTTGGGAAGAGATGATGGTTCTTTCCGCTGGAACAGGCTATAACTTCACCGGAATGAATAGAAAAATCTTACTTGATAGAAATCATGGCTACAGGATCCCCTATCCAGCTGAAGTTAATACTGATCCTGCTTTAAAGGCAAGGTATGACAAATATGAATCTTGCATCCAATATGCCTATCCCTACGACCCCCTTATCGACAAAGCCACCGCTTCATATATATCTAATATGAAAACATTCAATCCTGTTTATGGCGTATGGCTTGAAAAAAACATCAATACTATGAAGGCTGATAAAGATTATCACAAAACTCATTTTGTACCCGACGGCTGGTACGCAAGTTTTTATGCATCAAATCCTTTTATTCACGGCATGATAGATCTTCCTGACGGCAGAAAGGTACCTGGCATCGATGGGAGGGCTATAATTTGGGCAAACCCGTGGTGGGCATGCAAGTTTGATGGAAGGCAGTTTGTAAAATACAAAACTGTAGAATATGTAGAAAGAAAATTCAACCCTAAAAAGGTGGATGAGACCTCTGTTGCGCCCTTTGATGTAGCTTCTAAAATGACCCTAAAGGTTATTGGCGATCCTGACAAAAACAAAAACGCTCTTAAAACAATATTGCTTAGTCCAGCTGACATACAAGACCATCGGGAGGAATTTGAAAAGCCTGATGGTTCAAAGATAGTCATGTATGACACTAAGGGTTATAACTTCGGAGCTTGCACAGGAAGGATAGTCGAACATTGGCACACAGGTAGTATGACTACAAGGGTCTCAGAGCTTAATCGTGCAGTGCCAGGTGCATATGTTGAAATTAACGAAATACTTGCAAGGAAACTGGGTATCAAGAATCTAGACAGCGTAATTATTGAGTCAAGAAGGGGCAAAATAGAGCTTCCTGCCAAAGTGCTCGATGTAACAAAAGCCACAGGAGGTCCAAGGCAAGACTATGTATTCATCCCTTTCTTTGATGAATATAAGCTTGTTAACATGATCATGAATGAGTATTTTGATCCATTCAGTTTTCAGATGGACTATAAGATGTTTTCAGTCAAGATTTACAAAGGTAAAACTAAGGGGAGGCAGGCAGAGCCTGGCAAAATTACTGCATAACTCAATATTGCCTAAATTTGATTGATTACCTCGCAAAAGCAGGGGGAGTTCCCCTGCTTCAACTTTATATGTATATTTCAAAGAGGGACTTTCTAAAGCTGTTTTTCTCAGCGACTTTAGCGACGGCCACGAGCTATTTAACGAGACAGGACTTACTCGTATCAGCTTTTACCGAAGCAGAATTATCTCCATTACCAGATATAGAGACAGGTGGGCTTATAAGACCGCCTGGCGCCCTTCTTGAGAAGCCTTTCAGGTCAAAATGCATAAGCTGTGGTGTATGCGTGAATGTATGCCATGTAATGAAATATGATGCCATCGCTGTTACAGGGATTAAAGATATAAGAAATTTTGGAACCCCCTATATTAAAGACATGAGAGATTTTCCTTGTGGGCTCTGTATGGAATGCCCCAAGTATTGTCCGACCGGCGCCCTTCAAAAAATTGAAAAAGAAAATGTTATTATGGGAATGGCTCTCATAGATTTAAGCCTTTGTTTTGGTTGGAACGGAGATGTCTGTCTCTCATGCAGCAAAGCATGTCCTATGGGAGCGCAGATTTTCAATTTTTATCATGGTCAGTGGGGGAATCAACCATACATAAACGACAAATGCGTTGGCTGCGGACTATGTGTAAAATATTGCCCATTAGGAGGTTCTGCCGTTAAAGTTATTACTAAAATACAATATGAAAATGTCAAAGAAAAATATATCGACAACTTCAATGCCCTACTTAATATGGAAAGCGAAGAAAGATATAATTTAGTTTATGGACATAACTTGCCAAAAATACTCTCCAGAGGAAGGCTAATCGAGAGGGAGTACAGGTAGTTATATGAAAACAAGCGTAATCAGACGGTTTGTTTTATTGGCTGTAATAATTTTATTCTTGCTCCAGTTTTTTAAGCTTAAAGCCCTCGTTGGTGGTCTATCTGGCTCACTTGTGGTATGGTCTCTTACCTTTTTAGATATATTTGCTTATTTTGAGACTTTGATAGCCTCACTGGAGTTCACTCAACAAGCCTTTTTTTCAGCCATACCTCTAATAGCAGTTTATCTCATTTTTGGAAGGGCTTTTTGCGGATGGGTCTGCCCGATGGACTTGATTTTCGAGTTAGTTAACAGGGCTAAAAAATGGCGCAAAATGAAATTGAATATTCCACCATATATCGGTTATATATTGGTTCTCTTATTTTTTGCCAGCTCTTTTTTTGCAGAGATGCCAATATTTACTAATTATCTGTCCCATCTGACAAACTTTTTTAGAATGTTGACATCAGGCGTTTTTTTATCGCTTAATCTACCTGTCGATAAGACCGTTTTTTATTTCTCTGGTGGAGTAATCTTTTTCCTTTTAGGGCTTGAATATTTTTCCCCGAGATTGTGGTGCAGGGTTCTGTGTCCTTTGGGCAAGACTTACGGATTATTCAATAAGGTAAGCCTTCTTAAACTTAAAATTGAAGGAGGGCGATGTGCCCACTGTAATGTATGTGAACAACTGTGTTATATGGATGTCAAGATTTCCTATGTAAACGAAGTTGCACTACGAGATTCCAATTGTATTTACTGTGGCAGGTGTACAGAAAACTGCGGAGAAAAAATAATAAAAATGAAATTGGGGTAAAGAAATGATAATAGCCAGTGGTTTTGTTGAGGCAAATGAACAGGGAGATGTAGAAGCCATCGTTAACAGCCTTAGGGCAAAGGGAGTCGAGGTTGGTGATGTGAATGGTGAAAAGATTGTATACTTGATAGAGAAAAAGACTTCGGCTTTAGTAAAGAAAGAAATAGAATCGTTGAGAGATATTGAAGGCATAAGGAACGTCTATCTGACTTATTTTAGTCTCGAAGGAAGCGATGAGGAGGTTTCTTAATGTATATAAAAAATCTCCTTATTCCTCTATAAATCTATAGCCTATTCCGACGATAGTGTTTATATACTCGCATCCAGAAGATTTATCTTCTATTTTTTGCCTCAGATGTTGTATATGAACATCGATAACCCTGCTCCACGAATATATCCGTGACTCTTTCCAGAGAGCCTTTTTGATTTCCTCTCTGGTTACTACCTTGCCTTTTTGTGAGATCAAAAGGCAGAGGATATCATGCTCTTTCGGCGTTAAGACAACTTCTTTATTATTGACCATCACGATTCTCTTTCTAAGATCAACACTCATATTGCGAATAGTTATTTTATCTTCAACAGGCTTTATTCTCCTAATACACGCCTTTATCCTCGCGATCAGTTCAATAGTTTCAAAAGGCTTTACAACATAATCATCTGCACCGCTATCAAGTCCAATTACCTTGTCAGAAATTTTATCCCTTGCTGTAAGAAGTATTATAGGCAGTTTAGGATAATGTTTTCTTATCACTCTGCAAATCTTGAAGCCATCTCCATCTGGTAGCATTATATCGAGCAGAACAAGATCTGGTTTAATGCTATCCAGTATACCTTGTCCTTCTGACCATGATGCAGCCGTTGAGACATTGAAATCTTGTAGCTCAAGGTTCGCTTTGAGCACCTTTAATATATCTGAATCATCATCTATGAGCAAGATCTTAAAATTCATATTTTCCGTCTTTGTTTTCGCATTTCTCAAAAGGAAGCCTGAAATAAAAACAGCTTCCATGTTTGCCGTCACTTTCTACGCCAATAATCCCGCCATGAGCCTCTACTATACTTCTGCATATTGCAAGCCCAAGACCCGTCCCTTCTTTGTTGCCATATTTAAAAAACTTCTCAAAGACAAGATTGTGCTGTGACGCTGGTATGCCGGGGCCGTTGTCGCAAATTCTTGTATCGATAAATCCATCGCATCTTCTAACATCTATCTTTATTTCGCTGTCATCGGGGCTGAATTTAAAGGCATTTGTCAGGAGATTAGTCAGAACCTGCGTAATTCTTTCCTCATCTGCACAGACATAAAGATTACTGTCAAGACTGGTAGTTAATTTGATGTTTCTTCTTTCGGCATCGAAGCGGAAATAGGCAAGTATTTCCTCAATCAGATATGAAAAATTTATATTTGTCATATTGAATTCTGATTTGCCCAACTCTATCCTCTCCAGATCCAGCATGTCTTTTACCATTTGAATTAATCTCTCGGTATTTTTTTTAATAATATCAAAAAACATTAAAATATCTTGGAATTCTTTATCTTTCAGCTTAACCACGGAAGAACGGGATCCAAGTATTGTATTTATATAATCAACCGCTCCTTTTATAGAGGTAAGCGGCGTTCTAAGTTCATGAGAAGCCCTTGCTATGAAGTCAGATTTTCTGATACTTACCTCTTTTAAGAAGTTGTTCATTTCGATAAGTTTGGTGTTTGTTTCTTCAATGTCTTTAGTAGCAGCCTTAATCCTGTCATTGAGGCTTTCATGATATTCTGCAAGTGTTTTTGCCATATTTGAAAATGAGACTGAGAGTTCCTCAAACTCATCCCCTGTTTTTAATTTTGAGGGGGATATAACCTTTGAGCCAGAGAACTCATCAAAGGATTTTCTTAATTTATTAATTGGGTTAAGTATCAAATTCCGTATAAGGAAAACCATTGCGAGTACAACTGAGGTCAGAGTGAGTAGTCCGGCAATTAACATATTTTTTTTGTTCGACTCTATGTAGGCATATGTTTTATCAACAGGGATTGTTATACTTATAGCCCCCCTGATATCACCAATTTTATAGCCCTGATGTGCATGACATCCCATGCAGGAGTCCTCTATGTAGAGTGGAGAGATATATCTAAAATACTTGGCGTTATCTATAGTGTTTACTGTCATTATTTCTGTAGCTTCATTGCGCTCGAATGTGGAAATAGCGTTTCTTTCAAATTCGTCAGGCATATTATTTGGGTTAATTAACTTAGAACTTGTTATGTGAAATGAGAAAAGCCCCTTTTCCTTAGCATATTCAGAAAGCTCTCTTGTAACCATCGCTGGATTTTTACGAACAAATCGCCTTCCTTTGTTATCTATAATTTCTGTTTCAACGCCCTTAATATCCTTAAGATATTGATTTTCTTTAACCCATGGGAGCTTTTCAACAAAAACGCCTTGATGGTCTGATACCCACTTTCTTGTAATCACTATATGTTTGAAGAGCGCTCTTGCCTCAAATTCAATCTGCTCCATGATAAGGCGTTCCTGCTGTTTAGCGACTATATAAAAAGAAATACCTAAGGCAATAGTCAGGGTTATGCTGCAAAATAAAATGAATTTCAAGCGGAGATTTAATTTAACTAAAGGATGATATAAAGACATAATTTAAACCTAAACTGAGCGATTTTTCTCTGTCAAGAATAATAAAAACTCACTTAAAGG
>JBBIIV010000031.1:0-18229 GCA_037446295.1 Nitrospirota bacterium | reverse complement strand
CATCAATTTTGTATCGCAAAATGAGCATCTACTTTGATGTATTTTGTCCGACCTCATCAGAATCACCACAGTAATATAATAGGGACACTCCCAATTGGATGTGTCCCCTATTTTTCTAACGGAATGTGTCACAATATTAATATTTTTTTATAAATGAATAAGCTGTAGTATAATAATTGAATAATTATTTAGAGTCTGTCCATAAACTATTCTTTTTTGTCATTCCGGCTTGACCGGAATCCTTCTTAATTTCTCCTTAATAAAGGGGGATAAAGGGGATTATCACAGCAGGATTCTCGACGCGCTTCGCTTGCCTGCCTGTGCGTGGCACGCAGACAGGCGAGAATGACACAGAAACCGACTTTATAAACAGACACTATTTATTCTTATCTTCTATAGACTATTGATAAAATGCTCTCAATAAGACGCCTTTTCTTTTTTTCAATATGGCATCATTAAACAACAATATTGAATTCAACGACCTGTTTCTTCAAGCCCTTTCCATTATGGAAGATACAACTAGATCGGTCTTTATAACTGGCAAGGCAGGAACAGGCAAATCAACGCTTTTGAGGTATTACAGGGAAAATACACGCAAGAATATCGCCGTAATTGCCCCGACCGGAGTAGCGGCAGTGAATATAAAAGGACAGACGATACACTCTTTCTTCTCGTTTAAGCCCGATATAACCCCTGACAAAGTGAAAAAAATATCCCCGAGAAATAAGAGCATATATAAAAAACTGGATGCAATTGTAATTGACGAGATATCAATGGTGCGGGCTGACCTTCTGGATTGTGTAGATGCCTTTCTGCGCATTCACGGCAAGAAAAAAAACCTGCCTTTTGGAGGCATTCAGATGATATTCGTAGGCGACCTTTATCAGTTGCCACCAGTCGTTACATCAAAGGAAAAGGATCTTTTTGCTGATTACTACCTGAGCCCTTATTTTTTTGATGCCAAAGTGTTCGGTAACGGTAAGCCTACATTGCTGGATGAAGCCGCGACTCCGTTTGATATGGAATTCATCGAACTCGAGAAGGTTTATCGCCAGAGGGATGATGACTTTCTGAATCTGCTGAATGTCATCAGAAACAATACAGCCGATGAAGGGCATCTGAGTAAACTCAACGAACGGTATATATCAGGGAGCGTAGAAGACAAAGAAGACTTCTATGTTTATCTTGCAACCACCAATCAACTCGTTGACGGTCTTAACGCTGTAAAGATTGCCGAGCTTAAAGGCAAAGAATACAGCTATAAGGGGGTATGTAAGGGTGATTTCGCTGTCAAAGACATGCCTACTGCAATGGAAATCATTGTTAAGGTTGGTGCTCAGGTCATGCTGCTAAATAACGATTCCGAAGGCAGATGGATAAACGGGAGTATCGGGAGGGTGGCTGAAATTGAATCAGGCGGCAGTAAACCGGATATTATATGGGTCGATCTTCCTGAGGGCGCTCGAGTTGATGTTACGCCGCACACTTGGGAGCTTTTTGAGTTTTTTTATGATAAAAAAAGCAGCAAGGTTCTCTCTCAGGTTACTGGAATCTTCATGCAGTATCCTTTAAAACTCGCATGGGCGATTACCATCCATAAAAGTCAAGGGATGACCTTTGATAGGGTGATATTAGACATTGGTGGGGGCACTTTTTCTCACGGCCAACTGTATGTAGCTCTCAGCAGGTGCACCACGCTTAACGGGATTGTCTTGAAAAAACCCCTAATGAAGAGGCATATACTGATGGATAGAAAGGTTATGGAATTTGCCACCAAGTATCAATATAAGCGTGCAGACATAAAGAATCATAGAAATGAGAGGATTGCTACTATTGAGCTGGCGATAAAAAAGAAAGCGAGGCTTGAGATTGTATATCTCAAAACAAAAGATGAAAAATCAAGAAGGATTGTATCCCCCAGCTTCATAGGTGAGCTTGAGTATCAGGGGAAGAGATTTTTAGGACTCAAGGCTTACTGTTCCCTAAGAGGCGCTGAAAGGGTTTTTCATATTGAAAGGATACTTGAAATCAAGATGCTGAATTGAAAATAAACCACCTTGTGGTAGAAACAGCATAGCAAACGGGATTTTTCCCCAAATTGCGCCTTTATCGTTTTAAAATCAAAAATGCTATAATGCTATATAGATAATATTATCAAGGCTCTATATGTTTGCATACTCTAAACATCGTGATAGTGTTGATAATAATATATCGGCAAAAAGTTTCATATTCACAGAAGAAGGTGGGTTATGGATGATTTGTTGGCCCAATTCCGCTATTTCTTGAAAGACAGCATACGGCAAAAGATTAACTTTCGTTTAACCGACCAGAGCAAAGGGAAACCGCCGCCCCCTATTGAAAAGCCATTCAAAGAAGATAGCCAAAGGATAGACCTCATAAAAATGGATAATTGGGAAAACATTTCTAATGTTAGCCTTATAACTGCGATACAAAACAGGAAAAGCCACAGGTATTTCAAATCTATAACCTTACCTATAAAGGAACTATCATTCTTGTTATGGGCTACTCAAGGAATAAGAAGTGTCACAAGCGGTTCAGCTTATAGAACTGTTCCTTCCGCCGGCTGCCGTCATGCCTTTGAGACATATCTCTGTATCATGAATGTTGAAGGGTTGAAAAGGGGGATTTACCGTTATTTGCCAATTGAACATCAGCTTCTCATTGAATCTGAAAAAGAAAATATCTCTGATGATATTGTTGAGGCGACTCTTAATCAGCCCTTTACTGGGAAAGGAGCTGTGACCTTTATCTGGACAACACTACCAAACAGGATGGAATGGCGTTATCATCTTGCAGCTCATAAGGTTATCGCTATAGACGCCGGTCATGTATGCCAGAACCTATACTTAGCTTGTGCCGCAATAAGCTGCGGGGCTTGCGCTGTTGGGGCATATAATCAAGAGTTGATTGACAGACTCATCGGGGTTGATGGTGAAAATGAGTTTACGATATATCTCGCTGCAGTAGGAAAAATCTGATTTTTAAAGATTAAAGCGAGTGTATGGATTATTGCTTTATATACATACTTCATCAGAGGAGCTTAAACAATGAAGATAGAACTGGAATTGAACAAACTCAGGATTCTTTGGGGGAATTATTGGTCTTCGCGTGTTTTGATTTCTGCCAATAACTTTAAAATATTTGATTACTTAAAAACCCCTAAAACAGCCCAGGAAATTGCTTCAACGATTGGCGCAGATTCAAGGGCAGTGGAAATGCTCCTTGATGCATTAACTGGAATGGCTTTATTAAAAAAGTCATCTCGCAAATATTGCAACAAAGCTATATCTAATTTTTTTCTAAACAGCAGCAGCCCTTATTATCAGGGTAATATTATCAAACACAGTGATGCAATTTGGAGAAACTGGTCAGGGCTTGATGAGGTTATAAGAACTGGCAAACCAGCACGCAAGTTCTACGATCAAGATGCTTTCATCAAAGGTATGCATGATATCTCAAAAATGAAAGCTGCAAAAGTTATAAAACTCATTAACCTGAAAAATGTTAAAAAAGCGCTCGATTTGGGAGGAGGTCCAGGCACTTACAGCATCGAGATGGCTAAAAAAGGGGTGTCAGTTACCCTTTATGATTTGCCCGAGACAATCGAGATAGCAAAGGAAATAATAAAAGATTCAGGCGATAAGAATATAAATTTTATCGAAGGTGATTTTCTATTAGATGAGATTGGGGGCAACTATGATCTTATTTTCATAAGTCAAGTGCTGCATGCATTTTCAGATAAAGACAATCTAAAGATTATTCAAAAATCAGCTAAAGCATTGAATCCTAAGGGCAGGATAGTTGTGCAAGAGTTTCTTATTGACAAACAGAGGACTGTTCCCGGAAAAAGCGCCCTATTTTCTATAAATATGCTCGTCAATACCGAGGGGGGAAGGTGTTATTCGCCTGATGAGATAAAAAAATGGCTTTATACCGCTAAGTTAAGAAGATTTAAAGAGGCAATATTAGATGATTGCATCCTTCTAACAGCGGCACATTAAATTTTATAATCCCAGAATTGTCATTAACTTATTTTTACAACTGTTTTGGAGATGAACCTTTAATTTTAATGCGGAGACTATTGCAGCTGCTGTTGAGCTATGGGCAAATATTCAATGGTCTTTAATTTTCTTATAGCCTTAAGTGCAGATTTTCTTAAAAAAGGGTCTTTCTCATTTGCTGCAAATTTTTGAAGATGAGGAATCGCCGAAGGATCTCCAATTTTTTCAAGGGCTTTTATCACGCTCAATTTAAGAGCAAACCCATTCTCTCTTAAAATAGGAATTAAATAGGGAACAGCTCTTCTGTTGCCAAGTGACCCTAATGATTGTATTACCGCCTCCCTCACTACAAGATTATCGTAATAAAGGTCATGTAAAAGAGCCTCGAAAACCCTTTCATTATCTTTAAAATTCGAAAGCGCTAAAGCTGTGTTCCATTTTATTGCAGGGCAGTCAAAATTAAAAAAGACATTCTCGAAAAATTGTAATAAGATATAGAGCGCCTTTGGATCTTTACTTTTCCCTAAATGTCTTATAGCCCTTATCTGAATCTCCCAGTCTTCGCCTTTGTTCTTGAGAAACTGTATAAGGGCATCTACTGCCTTTTCATCCCTAATTTTGCCTATAGATTCCACTGCGGCCATCCGTGTCTGGAAATCCTTGCTTTCAAGATCCTTGAGTAAAACTTGGAACCCAGGTGTCTCAGCGTTAGCTATAGTGGTATATAAAAAAGCCCAAAGGAAGAACTTGAAAAGAAATGCCCGTTTGAAAATTGTATCCATTTTCAACACTCCCCTTTTAATAAAGTTTCAGGAGGAATCAGTCTATGAAGTTTTATCAGCCGTATATCATCCTCAAAAGACCTTCCTGTGGTGGTAAGATAATTTCCGGTCATTATAGCATCGGCTCCAGCCATGAAAATCATGGCATGAAACTCTCTCAAAATCTGCTCTCTTCCACCACAAACTCTTATAGATTTGTCATGACAGATAAACCTAAACAGACTTATAATCCTGAGTGCTTCAAAGGGATGAAGGATTTTTCTGACTGAAAGAGGGGTGCCTTTAATAGGTATAAGGAAGTTAAGGGGGACAGATTGAACTCCTAAATCCCGTAAAAAAAATGCCATGTCGAGTCTGTCCTGCCATGTCTCTCCCATACCTAATATGCCCCCAGAACAAACAGAAAGACCTGTTTTCTGAGCTGATTCTATCGTTTTTACTCTTTCAGGAAATGCATGGGTCGTGCAGATTCTGGAGAAAAATCTCTCTGATGTTTCGATATTATGATGGTAACGGTCAAGTCCTTTATCTTTAAGAAATAAGAGTTCATCGTGTGTAAGAATGCCAAAAGAGGCGCATGGCAATAGCCCAATATCCCTTATCTTTTTAAAAACAGAGCTGATTTTGTTAAGCTCACCATCACTTATTTTCTTTCCGCTTGTGACTATGCTGAATCTGCTTACGCCACCTGCTTTGGCTTCATGAGCCTTTTGAAGGATGGTTTCGCCATCAAGCAGCGGGAAAACCTCAACGGCTGTTTTGTTCTTTGAAGATTGAGCGCAATATGCGCAATCTTCTGAACATGCCCCTGATTTTGCATTTACAATCGAACAAAGGTCTATTCGATCACCTGCGTAATTACGGCGGATGCTTTCCGCTGATGATAAGATATCTAACATATTAAGATCTGGAGATTCGGTTAAAAGGATGGCTTCAGCCCTTGCAATATAGTTTCCAGAAAGAGCTTTTTCCTTTAATATCCGAATCTCGGCGCTATAATCAATATCTAATTCTGAAATCACTGAATCCTTCAAGGCTGTCTTCCCATTTGATATCTATATTAGCCACCATCGAATAAGGGGGTCCTGCATGACATTTTTTGACCGCTACTTCGATAATATCCTTGTCTCCCTCAAATACCGCCTCAAGCGTCCTATCAGGCAGGTTTCTTACCCAGCCCTTCAATCCAAGCGAATCCGCAAGTTCTTTTGTGAAAGCCCTGAAATAAACTCCTTGCACCTTGCCTTGGATTATAAGATGTGCTTTGGTTTTCATATATTAATCTCTGTCAGCTTGGCTCTGTTTCCTCTAAATCAATTTGTTCCTGTTGCTTGATTTGCATTTTAGTGTAAAAATCGCCTTTGATAAAGGTGTTTTTATAGCGTGACATGCCTGTGCCAGCAGGGATAATCTTACCCATTATTACATTTTCCTTGAGACCTTCAAGTCCGTCAACCCTTCCGCTTAAAGCGGCTTCTGTAAGAACCCTTGTAGTCTCCTGAAACGAAGCAGCAGAAACCCAACTATCCGTAGAAAGAGATGCCTTCGTGATGCCGAGGAGCAAAGGACGTCCTTCCGCAGGTCTCCCTCCATTTTCTTTAACCCGCTCATTTTCTGCCAGATAGGTTGCCCTGTCAACCTCATCTCCAATCAGAAAAGATGTATCGCCTGGATTTTCAATGCGCACCCGCCTCATCATCTGACGAACTATAACCTCAATATGTTTGTCATTAATTGTTACGCCTTGCAATCTATATACCTTCTGAACCTCATCTACAAGATACCTTTGTAGTTCATTTGGTCCGAGAATGTCAAGGATACTATGCGGATTAACAGCTCCATCCATAAGAGGCTCTCCTGCTTTGACATAGTCGCCTTCGTAAACGGTAACATGCTTCCCTTTGGTTATAAAATATTCCCTGAATTCGTCTCCGCTTCTTACAGTAACAACCCTCATTCCTTTGTGGGAACCTTTGAATTCAATCACGCCGTCTATCTCTGATACAACTGCTTGCTCCTTTGGTTTTCTTGCTTCAAAAAGTTCTGCCACCCGAGGTAAACCGCCGGTTATATCTTTTGTCTTTGTTGTCTCACGGGGTATCTTGGCTAAAACATCACCTGGATAGACAATATCATTTTTCTCGACAAGCAGATGAGCTCCTGCAGGCAGAGGATATGTTGCAGGATTATTGGTTCCATGCAGCTTGGCAGTTTTCCCCGTTTCATCCTTAATTGAAATCCTGGGTCTATAAGTAATTGGATTCTCAATTATAACCTTGGAAGCCAGTCCAGTAGTCTCGTTGACCTCTTCTTTAAATGTTATCCCCTCGATAATATCTCCAAGTGCTATCTTTCCCCCAATCTCTGTAATAATAGGGGTCGAATATGGATCCCACTCAACAAATGGGGTGCCAGCTTCTATGGGAGTCCCGTCTTTAACTTCGACAAGATTGCCATACCTATCTTTAATAGATATTTTAGCGCCATAAACAAGATTATATTTTTCTTGTCTGCCTGTTGAATCAACAACCGCTATTAGGGCGTTTCTATTGATAACAACCAGATACCCATCCTTATTTCTTACTGCGTTTACATCCAAAAACTTAATGGACCCGGAATTTTTGGCTATAAGAACTGCTTGCTCTATTACCTTAGTTGCAGCTCCTCCGATATGAAATGTTCTCATTGTGAGCTGAGTGCCTGGCTCTCCGATAGATTGTGCAGCAATAATTCCTATTGCTTCTCCGAGTTCGGCAGGTGTCCCTCTTGCCATATCCATCCCATAGCATTTTGAACATATGCCCTTTTTTGACTCACATGTGAGAACGGATCTAATTTTAACCTTATCTATGCCGGCACCAGTGATTTTTTTGGCAAGATCTATATCGACATTGTCATTCTTGTTGGCTATAATTTCGCCTGTGACAGGGTCTTTAAGTGCCTCAAGGAGTGTCCTGCCGAAAATCCTTTCATCAAGAGGCTGAACAATCTCACCGCCTTCTACGAGAGATGTAATGACCAAGCCGTTTGTTGTGCCACAATCCTCCTCAATAAGGATTACATCCTGAGCAACATCCACCAGTCTTCTTGTTAAATAGCCTGCATTTGCAGTTTTCAGGGCTGTATCAGCGAGCCCTTTTCTGGCGCCATGAGTCGAAATAAAATATTGAATAGGGCTGAGCCCTTCTCTGAAGTTGGCAGTAATAGGGGTCTCTATAATTTCACCCGAAGGTTTTGCCATAAGCCCTCTCATTCCAGCAAGCTGTCTAATCTGAGCAGTGCTTCCCCTTGCGCCTGAATCTGCCATCATATAAATACTATTGAACGACCTGCTTTCCTTTAAAGCTTCTTCAGACATGGCAGAGCCTTCTTCCTTGCCAAGCTCTTTCATCATCTCATCAGCAACCTTTTCAGTAACATTTGCCCAGATGTCAATAACCTTGTTATACCTCTCTCCCTGTGTTATCAGCCCTTCTGCATACTGCCTCTGAACCTCCATTACTTCCAGTTCAGCATCCTTTATTAAACCTGCTTTTGTAGAAGGAACATGCATGTCATCAATACAAATAGAGATGCCTGCCAGAGTTGCATATTTAAACCCAAGCTTCTCAAGATTATTGAGGAAAACAACAGTTTCTCTCTTGCCGCAAACTTTATGAATATGTTCAAGCAACCTGCCGAGTTCTTTTTTAGTCAATTCCCTATTAATCATTGAAAAAGGTATATTGCCCGGAAGTATCTCTCTGAATATAATCCTTCCAGCAGTCGTTTCGACAAACTCACCGTTTATTCTAACCTTTATCTTAGCGTGCTCCTCAATAACTCCCGCATTATATGCCTGAAGCACATCTTCGGGATCTGAAAATCTATTATGCTCGCCAACAGCCCCTACCTTTTGTTTTGTAAGATAGTAAATTCCCAATACCATATCCTGTGTAGGCACAACAATCGGTTTGCCGTTTGCGGGCGATAAAAGATTGTTCACTGACAGCATCAATACCCTCGCCTCTATCTGCGCCTCGATGGAGAGCGGGACATGAACAGCCATCTGGTCTCCATCAAAATCAGCGTTGAAAGCGGTGCAGACAAGGGGATGAAGCTGTATAGCCTTACCTTCCACCAATATAGGATCAAACGCCTGAATGCCAAGCCTATGAAGTGTTGGAGCGCGGTTTAATAGCACAGGATGTTCTCTAATAACTTCATCGAGCGCATCCCATACCTCGGGTTTCTCTTTTTCAACGAGTCTTTTTGCCTGCTTGATTGTATTAGCATGACCTTTTTCCTCAAGTTTATTGAAAACAAAAGGTTTAAAGAGCTCCAAAGCCATGCTTTTAGGTATTCCGCACTGGTTAAGATGGAGATCAGGTCCCACAACAATTACCGAACGGCCTGAGTAATCAACCCTTTTACCCAAAAGATTTTGTCTGAAACGCCCCTGTTTCCCTTTGATCATATCGCTCAAGGATTTAAGGGAACGCTTTGTGCCTGTTTTAAGAGACTTGACTTTCTTACTGTTATCAAAAAGGGCATCAACTGCTTCCTGAAGCATCCTTTTTTCATTCTTAAGAATCACTCCAGGCGCTTTAAGTTCTATTAGCCTTTTGAGTCTATTATTCCTGTTTATCACCCGCCTGTATAAATCATTAATATCGGAGGTGGCAAAACGTCCCCCATCCAGCGGAACAAGGGGCCTTAGATCAGGAGGTAAAACTGGAATTATATCAAGTATCATCCATTCAGGTTTGTTTCCTGAAGTTATAAACGCCTCGACTATTTTTAATCTCTTAGTAAGTTTCCTTTTTATTCCGGTGGATGCCACTGTATCGATTCTTGCCTTAAGTTCGGTTGAGAGCGATTTTAGATCGACCCGCTTCAGCAATTCCCTGACCGCCTCTGCTCCCATGCCAGCATTAAACCCGCTGCCATATTCGGAGATGCTCTGTCTGTATTCTTCTTCGGACAGCAATTGTTTTTCTTTCAAAGGTGTATTACCAATGTCAATCACGATATATTCTTCAAAATACAGGACTTTCTCAAGCTGCCTGATGGTAATATCGAGTAGCGTCCCTATCCTGCTTGGTACCCCTCTCAGGAACCATACATGAGCTGCAGGAGTAGCGAGTTCTATATGCCCCATTCTTTCTCTTCTGACTTTTGACTGTATAACTTCTACTCCGCATTTATCACAAATAACGCCTCTGTGCTTCATTCTTTTGTACTTGCCGCAAAGGCATTCCCAGTCTCTTACGGGCCCAAAAATCTTTGCGCAAAACAATCCGTCGTGTTCAGGTTTAAAAGTTCTGTAATTTATCGTTTCTGGTTTTTTTATCTCACCGTATGACCATTCCCTGATTTTTTCGGGAGAGGCAAGTTTTATTCTTATAGCCTCGAAATTTTTCGGGCTTTTCGGCTTTTGAAAAAGGGAATATATATCTTCTGTCAATTTAATCCTCCCTGCTATATTTCTTTTCTAAAAGCTCAACATCAAGACAAAGACTCTGAAGTTCTTTGATTAATACATGGAAAGACTCCGGAACCCCCGATTCAAGAACTGGATCACCCTTTACTACCGCCTCATACATGTGAGACCTACCGGTAATATCATCGCTTTTGACCGTAAGGAATTCTTGCAGAGTATGGGCAGAGCCATAAGCCTCCAAAGCCCAGACTTCCATCTCTCCCAGTCTCTGTCCTCCGAACTGGGCTTTTCCGCCGAGCGGTTGCTGAGTGACCAAAGAATATGGACCGATTGAACGGGCATGGATTTTATCAGCAACAAGATGATGCAATTTAAGCATATACATACAGCCCACAGTTACAGGCCTCTTAAATAATTCACCACTCCTTCCATCGTATAAAGTGGTCTGACCTGATGTTGGGAGACCTGCTTTTTTAAGTTGGTCTCTAATTTCATGTTCTTTTAAACCTTCAAACGCAGGGATCGCAAAAAATGAACCTGTTGCCATGGCTGCCCAGCCGAGATGTGTTTCGAGTATTTGCCCCACATTCATCCTTGATGGAACGCCAAGCGGGTTTAAGACAATATCAATAGGTGTGCCATTAGGCAAATAAGGCATATCCTCTTCAGGTAGAATCATGGATACAACCCCTTTATTTCCATGACGGCCTGCCATCTTATCTCCAATCTGTATCTTTCTTTTCATTGCTATAAAAACCTTGACAATCTTGTTGACACCTGGAAGCAGTTCGTCGCCTTTCTTTAATCTATCGATTCTTTCTGCATAATGCTTCTCGATCTTGCGGATATAATTGTTAATATCTCCGCTTATCTCTTCAAGTCTTGCTTTTATATCAATCTTATCGACCTTTACTTTCAAGAGGATATCGATGTCTCTAACTTGAGCAAGATGCTTATCGGTTAATTTTTTGCCCTTTGCGCAAATAACCTCTTTAGTTTTATGATCTTTTAAATCTTCCTGCAGTTTAGCTCCGACAAGAAGTTTTTTGATTAAGAGCGCCTTTTCCGCCCTAAGGATTTTAGTTTCTTGTTCCTGATCTGCCTGCAGTCTGCTGATGGCATCTTCCTCAATACTTTTAGTTCTTTCATCTTTTTTAATACCTTTCCTTACCAAAACCCTGACATCTACAACAATCCCTTCTATGCCAGGGGGGACATAAAGACTGCTTTCTTTAACTTCTTCCGCTTTGTCGCCAAATATTGCCCTCAAAAGTTTTTCTTCGGCTGTGAAGAGAGGCTCTCCTTTGGGTGTAACCTTGCCTACAAGAATATCTCCTGCTTTGACCTCAGCGCCTATCCTGATTATCCCGCTTTGATCAAGGTTTTTAAGTGCATCCTCGCCCACATTCGGGATATCTCTGGTTATTTCCTCTGACCCAAGTTTTGTTTCACGTGCTTCGATATAGAACTCTTCAATATGGATGGAGGTAAATACATCGTCTTTAACCAATCTCTCGCTCAACAATATAGCGTCTTCGAAGTTATATCCACCCCATGGCATAAAAGCAACGAGAACATTCTGACCGAGGGCTAATTCTCCGTGCTCAGTTGAAGGACCATCGGCAAGTATATCGCCCCCTCGAACCCTATCGCCCACATTTACAAGGGGTTTCTGATTCATGCAGGTGCCCTGGTTAGAGCGTTTGAATTTAACAAGGTTATACATGTCAACTATTTCTCCCCCTGCATTGGGTTCGTTGACCCTTACGACAATTCTTGTAGAGTCAACATGCTCAACTATTCCAGCTCGTTTAGCTATAACAAGCCATCCTGAATCCCGAGCTGCAACATATTCCATTCCCGTTCCCACCCGTGGCGCTGTGGGTCTGAGCAATGGAACTGCCTGCCTTTGCATATTAGAACCCATTAAAGCTCTGTTCGCATCATCATTTTCCAAAAATGGGATCAGTGATGCTGATATTCCGATGATCTGCTTCGGAGAAACATCCATGAATTCAACATCCTCAATTTTGACCATCTTAAAGTCACCGCTAATTCTTGCTGAAACAGCCTCGCCTAAAAGGTTTCCTTTTTTATCCATAAGTGATGTGGCTTCAGCAATAGTATATTTCTCACTCTCTAAAGCTGAAAAATATAAAATCTCATCGGTTACCTTACCGTTGACCACCTTTCTGTAAGGAGCTTCAATAAAACCAAACTCATTTATCCGCGCATAAATCGCAAGTGAGGTTATAAGGCCGATATTTGGACCCTCTGGGGTTTCTATAGGACATATTCTCCCATAATGTGTAGTATGAACATCCCTTACTTCAAACCCCGCCCTTTCCCTTGTTAAGCCGCCTGGACCGAGGGCAGAAAGCCTTCTTTTATGTGTAATCTCCGACAGAGGGTTAGTTTGATCCATAAACTGGCTCAACTGGCTCGAACCAAAAAATTCTTTAATTGAAGCCATCACAGGTTTGGCGTTGATTAGGTCATGAGGCATCGCTGTCTCAAGATCAATAAGGCTCATTTTTTCCTTTATTGTCCTTTCCATCCTAACAAGTCCCATTCTGAACTGATTCTCCATAAGCTCCCCAATGCCCCTGACTCTTCTGTTGCCAAGATGGTCTATATCGTCAACTTCACCTTTGCCTGTCCTAAGATTAAGAAGATAACGAACAATCTCAATAATATCATTAGCCGTTAAGACTCTCGTCTCACGGGGGGTATCTATATCAAGCTTTTGATTTATCTTGAGCCTCCCGACAGGCGAAAGATCATACCTCTTAGGGTCAAAAAACAACCCATTGAAAAGTTCAAGTGCTGCTGCATCAGTGGCTGGCTCGCCAGGTCTGAGCTTTTTATAAATCTCTTTCAAGGCTAATTTTTTGGAGGTGACTTTATCAGTAAGTAGAGTTTCCCTCAAAGAGGCTAAATAATTAATATTGTCTATAAACAAAACTTCCAATGTTTTTATATTAACGGAGAGGATTTTATCAAAGCTCTCCTCAGTAATTTCCTTATTTCCATCAAGTATTATCTCGCCGGTTTGCGGGTCTATTATATCTTTAAGCGTTATCCTGCCTACTATCTCGGTTCTCGCTATTGGGATTTCTTTGATGCCGGTGGTTTCCATTTTTTTGAGTGCAAGCTTTGTTATCTTGCTGCCTTCTTTGACTATCGCTTCGCCGGTATCAGGAGATATTATATTGTTTTTAGCTCTTATTCCTATAAGGATATTGCTGACAGGTCTTACATAAGTATCTTTGTTAATTATCTTAATTTCTTCAACAGGATAAAATGTTTTAAGAAGCTCTTCATCTGAATAGTCAAGACATTTCAAGACAATCGTTGCAGGAAGTTTCCTGCGCCTGTCAATTCTCACATAAAGGATATCCTTTGAATCGAATTCAAAATCCAGCCATGAGCCCCTGACAGGAATTACTCTTGCTGTATAAAGAAGGCGGCCGCTTGCATGGGTTTTACCCTTGTCGGGGGCAAAATAGACGCCTGGCGATCTGTGTAATTGGCTCACAATTACCCTCTCAACCCCATTTATTATGAAGCTGCCTGTATCGGTCATGATTGGTATTTCCCCGATATAAACCTCCTGCTCTCTTGACTCTTTCAGATGCCTGTTGCCGTCCTCAGTTTTTTCCCAGATATTAAGCCTTACCTTTATTTTTAAAGGCGCAGCATAAGTGGAGCTTTTTGAAAGGCACTCAATGGTGGTTAATTTAAAATCACCGACATGATAAGAGATGAATTCTAAGGATGAATTATTATTATAATCAACTATAGGGAAAACGCTGGTAAAAACTGCCTGCAACCCTTCATTTAGCCTGTCGTCAGGAAGTATATCCTTTTGCAGAAATCTCTCAAAAGACTTTTTTTGAAATTCCACCAGATAAGGCACATCGAGCACTGGCAGTCCTCTGCCAAAATCCTGTCTTTGTCTCGAAAATTTTGCCATATAACTCCTTCTAAAAAAGTGAGGTGGTTAAGGAGTTTTCTGAAACAGAGAAATATTTAGCCTCTAAAACAATTGAATACGGCGGACTGTAAAATCTGCAAAACAAAAATCCTTGCGTTACAGCCCTGTAGAAAACCTGTTCTGCCGTTAAAAAAACTGCGCACTCTTTTTCAGCGATTGAAATAATCCTTAACCACCTGTAATTTTATTACTTAATTTCTACCTTGGCTCCTTCTGCTTCAAGTTTCGCCTTAATTGCATCTGCCTCTTCCTTCGATACCCCTGATTTAATCGGTTTTGGCGCTCCGTCAACTAAATCCTTGGCTTCTTTAAGTCCAAGAGCAGTAAGCTCTCTTACAACCTTGATAACCTGTATCTTCTTATCGCCTGCAGCCATAAGTATTACATCGAAACTGGTTTTTTCATCCTCTTTTGGAGCTGCCGCGGCAGCTGGAGCGGCGGCAACTGCTACGGGGGCAGCTGCAGTTACTCCGTATCTTTCTTCAAATTCCTTGATGAACTTTGACATCTCGAGAATGGTCATGTTATCAATGAATTGAAAAACATCATCTTTAGTTATAGACATTTAAATTCCTCCACTTTTTTCTCTTGTATTTCTCAATGATTCTAATGCGCGAGCGAACTGACTAACAACCTCATTTAAAGAAAAAGCTAACTTAGCCAAAGGAGACTGCAAGGCTCCCCCAAACATCCCCAAGAGAATTGTTCGAGACGGAAGCACTGATATCTCCTTCACATCATCAAGCGAGCATAATCTTCCTTCGAGAATTCCGCTTTTGATCCTAAACTTGTCGTTCTTCTCAGCAAAATCCAGAACCTTCTTTGTCATCTCTATCGGATCTCCATAAGCAATCGCAAGACCTGTGGGTCCGTTAAAAAAGTTTTTGGCTGATTCCATAGATGTTCCAGATGCTGCAATATTAATAAGGGTATTTTTTACAACTTTATATTCTGAATTTACTTCTTTCATCTGCCTTCTCAGTCCAATAAGTTCTGAAACAGTTAACCCCTTATATTCAGTTAGAAGAACCGCCTTTGATCTTGAAAATTTCTTGGAAAGATCATTGATCTGATGGGATTTCTTCTTTTTGGTAATCAGGCTACTCCTCCTTTCTCAGAGACCCCTTTCAGGCAGTCTGTGCGGGACTTAAAAGAAACATTTCCATAATGGGGCTTCAATAATCAACAATCAAGTGTCTCGGTAGGTTGGGGGAATTCAATTGTATAAAAGCCAGCTATCAACAATGGCGCCCTAAAATTATTGATATACTTTAAACAGCTTTTATAAATTGCCCAATTAAAGATCGACAAAACAGAGTTTGTTTTTCTGCCTACGGTCTCCGACTTTTTTATTTAACGGGCAAAGCCCGCTTATATGATTTAAAGATCAACCCTTACTTCCATGCAGTAAATCCGCTGTATATTTCATGTTCCCCTAATAAGCATTCGAATGAATTCACGCTGAAGTTATTAGAGAATGATAAAATGAATAGATTCCATTATTTTTTTTCTACTATACAAGACTTTTAGTTTAATCAACGTTTGTGCCATGACAGTCTTTTCTGCTTTTTTGCTCTACTAATTACTGTGGATATCCTTCTTCTTTATACAACCTTCAATTTTTGAGTATCAATTCTTATACCAGCCCCCATAGTAGACGATATAGTGACCCTGCGAATATATCTTCCTTTAGATGTGGCTGGTTTTGCTCTGATAATTGACTTCAAAACAGCCATCACATTTTCGAGCAATTTTTCCTTATCAAATGAGAGTTTCCCAACTGGGATATGAACGATGCCTGCTTTATCAACCTTGTATTCAACCTTGCCTGCTTTTATTTCTTTTACAGCTTTAGCGATATCAAATGTTACCGTTCCAAGTTTCGGATTTGGCATAAGTCCTCTTGGTCCCAGAATTTTACCAAGCTTGCCTACAACTCCCATTACATCAGGCGTTGCTACAGTTTTATCAAATTCAAGCCAGCCTTGCTGTACCTTTTCAACAAGACTCTCAGCGCCGGCATAATCAGCACCAGCTTCTGTAGCCTCTCGCTCTTTTTCCCCCTTAGCAAAAACCAGCACCCTTACCTTTTTGCCAGTTCCGTTAGGGAGTACTACAGTTCCCCTAACCATCTGGTCTGATTTTTTAGGGTTTACTCCTAAATTTACTGCCAGATCAACCGTCTCATCAAATTTTGCAACAGGGCTTTCCTTAATCATAGATATTGCATCATCTATTGGATATTCTTGCAACAGTTCAATTTTTTTTCTGATATCTGAAAGTTTCTTGCCCATTTTTTGCTCCTCTTAATTCTTTATTTCAACACCCATGCTTTTGGCAGTTCCTTTAACTATCTTTATTGCTGACTGGAGAGAAGTAGCATTAAGATCCTGAAGTTTCTTTTTCGCTATTTCCTCAATCTGTGCATTTGTTATTATGCCGACTTTATCCTTCCCAGGATTGTTAGAACCTTTAATGATGCCCACAGCTTTTTTAATCAATTCTGAAGCTGGCGGCGTCTTAAGGATAAAAGTAAAGGACCTGTCATTATATATGCTCAGCACTACGGGTGTAAGCGTATCCCCCATATTTTGGGTCTGAGCGTTAAATTGCTTACAAAACTCCATGATATTTATTCCATGAGGACCGAGTGCTGGACCAACAGGAGGTGCAGGGTTGGCCTTACCCGCAGGAATAACAAGTTTAACCTGAGCCACAATTTCTTTCTTCGCCATTTAATCCTCCATCCGCAGTTATTACTACTTTTAATTTCCCACAGCTTGATATAAGGGTAATTTATGTCATTCTTTGACCTCCAGCCAAGCCGGTGGTAAGAAATAACGAGTAATTTCAAAAAAATTCAAAAAAATTATTTAAGCCTTTTCAGCCTGATAGAAAGAAAGTTCCACTGGTGTTAACCTTCCGAATATGCTCACCATCACACGCAGTCTTGAATGATCCTGATCTACGTCCTCAACATAACCTACGAAATTATTGAACGGTCCCTCGATAATCCTCACATTATCGCCTTTCTCAAAGCGGTGTTTAACCGTTGGAGCAGGCGCCTTATCAAGCTGACACAGGATTATATCAATCTCGTCTTCTCTTAGCGGGACGGGTTTAATCCCACCAATAAAACCTGTAACCCTGGGGGTGTTTTTGACAAGAAACCATGTCTCTTCATCGAGTTCCATTTCTATCAAGATATAGCCAGGATAAAATTTCTTTCCCGCTTCGATTTTCTTTTTGCCTTTTAACTCTATAATCCTTTCTGTCGGGATAATTACTCTTGTAATCCTGTCATCAAGCCCGCTTAATTTTACCTTTTCCTCTACCGACTTCTTAACCTTTTCTTCATACCCAGAATAAGTGTGAACGGCATACCATTTTAATGACATTTATTTACCTGATGATAACCTTTAGCGCCCGTGAGAGCCCAAAGTCAATCATTCCCAAAAAGATACCTATTAAAATTACTGTGATTATTACTACCCATGTGGAGCCAAGCAACTCTTCCTTACTGGGATAATTGACCTTTTTTGTTTCTGTTTTGACTTCTCCAAGAAAATTCTTAACTCTCTGAATCATTAATTCATCCTCATTTAAGGAGCGCAATATAATAATGACAGGCCAGGAGGGATTTGAACCCCCACCCCTCGGATTTGGAGTCCGATGCTCTAGCCGTTAGAGCTACTGGCCTTTATAAATTCTCTACTAACTGCGCCCTCTACAGGCAGAAAATTTATTAACGCTTAGCCTTCCCTTTACATCGAGAAGGAGAAAAAATACCAAAATCAAGACTTGGTCTCTTTATGTTGAGTATGTTTTTTGCAATGCCTACAATATTTTTTACGATTCAATTTATCTGGTGTATTTTTTTTGTCCTTTGTGCTTGAGTAATTCTTGTTCTTACATTCAGTACATTGAAAAAGTATAATATCCCTCATAAATTACTCCATGACCTCGGTGACAACGCCTGCGCCGACCGTCCTTCCGCCTTCCCTTA
>JBBIIV010000030.1:0-18430 GCA_037446295.1 Nitrospirota bacterium | reverse complement strand
GAAGGGTTAATGAAGCTGATAGATTATAGCAACATACCTGATCCCGACACAGCCGGGGATTGGATGAGAAGGATGGGAGACATAGCCAAAGAGCAAATAGGATTAAAAGGGTTAGGATTAGTAAGGGATATTATTGGCACTTGCAATATAGGAAAGGCAAAAAAAAGAAGCCTTAAAGGGGGAAGTGTGCCTTCATACAGTAAAAGTATCGGATAAAAACACATTGATTAATGTCAGTGGAGATTTTACAGGGCAATTAGATAGGACATAAGATAAAATCTGCCAAAAAACCTTGAAATTGCCTTAGAAATAGTTTTGAAGAATTTCTATATCGGGATTCGGGTCGCTACAAAATATTGCTTATGATAATCAATTCCGATATACTTCATATGTGCGCCTCCTCTTAATTTTAGGGGATAGGTCATCTATCGCCCTCTTTATTTATTTAGGGGTTAGTATAAACTAACGCCCTCGTTGGAGGTGCACTTTTTCATGTTAACATTCCGACCGAAAGGAGGAATCTTAAAACTCAAAGATTTCTCACTTCGTTCGAAATGACAGAAAGATTTTCATACAGTTTATAAACAGGCTCTAATTAAATTATATGTAAAATACACACTTGTAATTTATACTATAACGCTTAAGGCAATGGAAGATATCATTAGTATAGCAAAGAAGGTTTTGCAAACAGAGGCAGATGCCGTCTTGGCGCTTGCGCAAAGACTCAACCACGACTTTGATAAGGCTGTTTCCATTATCTTTAACTGTAAAGGAAGGGTTGTCGTAACAGGGATGGGTAAGTCGGGGTTAGTAGGAAAAAAAGTCACAGCGACCTTAGCCTCTACTGGGACGCCTTCTTTTTTTCTTCATCCTGCCGAGGCGTCTCACGGTGATCTGGGGATGGTTACTTCAAGAGATGTTATTTTAGCGATATCGAACAGCGGAGAGACAGATGAGCTTATTGGTCTGTTGCCATTTTTAAAGCGATTTAATGTGGGCTTGATATCCATGACTGGCAATCCCTTATCAACCCTTGCAAGATTCGCTGATGTAAATCTCGATGTCTCAGTAAAAGAAGAAGCCTGCCCATTTGGTTTTATACCAACAGCATCCACAACAGCCGCCCTTGCAATGGGAGACGCCCTTGCAGTAGCGATTTTGACTAAGAAGGGTATTAGTGAGGAGGATTTTGCCAATTATCATCCGGGCGGAAGTCTCGGAAAAAGATTGCTGATAAAAGTAAAAGATCTCATGGCAACAGGAGATGCAGTGCCCGTAATCTCTCCTTCTGTAAGCATGACAAGAGCTGTGATTGAAATCTCATCTAAAAGGCTCGGGCTAACTGTCGTTGTTGATAAGGACATGAGGATTTTGGGTATTATAACTGACGGCGATTTGCGGCGGGGCATCGAAAAGTGGGGGAGGGATTTTTATGACCTCAAGGCATCTGACGTGATGATACAAACCCCTAAAACCATTATAGAAGACGAGCTCGCTGCCAAGGCGCTCTCAATAATGGAGAAGCACTCTATAACATCTCTGATTGTCCCAGATCATGAAGGAAGAATTAAAGGGATAATCCATATACATGATATCCTAAAAAAAGGCATACTTTAATTTTGAGGTTCATCTCCAATAGCGTTGCAAAAATATAAATAAAATAGTGGACATCACAAAGCCGGCTGGATAAAGTAGTCTTGACAAAAAAACACTTCCAGCGGGGGTTTTGCAATGTCCAAGACAGAGCTTAAAGCATTTTTTAAATTTTGTCGAGTAAGGGTTATGGGTTTCATGATGTCGAATATTTTACCTTAATCATTAAAAGCGCCTTTGCACACAGCAACTAAATGGGAGATGAACCAATTTTTGAAAATCAGCCGTCTAACTTATTCCTGTGTAACCCTCAGCACCTCACTCACCGTTGTTATCCCTGCCCTGATTTTTTCAATGCCGTCCTCAAGGAGCGTCTTCATTCCCCTACCTCTGCCTTCCTCCCTTATCTGATTGGAATCTGCGCTCTTAAGGACAAGTCTGCGGATTTCATCATCTATAACAAGCAATTCAAAGATGCCTGTTCTGCCAAAATAACCTGTGCCTGCACAGTGCTCGCATCCCGTGCCCACAAAGGTTTTAATTGCAGAGCGAATACCTACAGAAGAAAATTCAGGAACCTCAACCGGCTGAGACTCATCAACTTCCTTGCATTTAGGACAGATAACCCTTACAAGCCTTTGAGCCAATACGCCCCTGACAGTCGAGGATAAAAGAAAATGCTCAACGCCCATATCCAAGAGTCTCGTTATCGAGCTTGGGGCGTCATTAGTGTGTAATGTCGAAAACACAAGATGACCAGTAAGGGCAGACTGTATAGCGATCTCGGCAGTCTCGAGGTCTCGTATCTCACCGATCATTATAATATCTGGGTCCTGCCTGACTATATGCCTTAAAGTATTGGCAAAATTCAAACCTATCTGCGGTTTCACATGTATTTGATTTATACCTTTTAGCTGGTATTCAACGGGGTCCTCAACGGTTATGATTTTTTTATCAGGAGAGTTGATCTTGTCAAGCGCACCGTATAGAGTGGTTGTCTTCCCGCTTCCGGTTGGGCCTGTCACCAGAATAATCCCGTTAGGTTTTTTGATAAGAGATATAAAACCCGAAAGTGTTTCAGCGGAAAAACCAAGCAACTCGAGGTCAATGACAATACCCTCTTTCCGCAATATCCTCATCACAACACTCTCGCCATAGATAACGGGGATTGTAGATACCCTGATGTCTATCTCGGTCTCGCTAACCTTCAATCTTATTCGGCCGTCCTGGGGAAGCCTTCTTTCGGCAATATTGAGCTTAGCCATTATTTTTACCCTCGAAACTATTGCGGGCTGAAGTTTCTTAGGTAAAAACTCTATATCATGAAGAATTCCATCAATTCTATATCTGACGCGCAGTTCATCCTCAAAAGGCTCGATATGTATGTCGCTTGCCCTGCTCTCAACAGCCCTAGTGATAAGGGTATTAACGAGTTTTATAATGGGAGCCTCTGAAGCAAGATCTTTAAGGTGCCCTATATCTTCTTCTTCCTCCTTGAGGAATTCAATATCTCCAGTGCCTATATCCTCTATAATTCTATTTATATTTTGAGACTCCTGCCCATAAAATCTTGTCAGATACTCTTCGATTGCCTGTGGTTCGGAAGAATAAACTACAACATCAGCTCTTAATGAAACCTTGAGCGCATCAATAGTTTCCTGATTATCAGGGTCAGCCATTATAATCTTTAAAACATTATTTTTGAATTCAACAGGGATAAACAGGTTTTCGATAATAAATCTCGAAGAAAGCCCGCCGATAAGGAGAGGAACTTTGGGGAAGTCTTCCTTTTTAATAAATGGTGATGTTTCAGCAGATGTATTCACAGAGGACATGCGTAATTATAACATACCTGCCGATATATCTTTCTGAAAAATTGAATTAAACCGGCAAACCTGTTGATTTATTTCTCGTTCCGAACACACAACGGGTGTAAGGAATCTTTATTTGAGGGCAGCGAGATTCCTCGCGGACACATTCGCTTTGCTCAGTGCATGGTTTATCACGAACGATAAGGAAAGATTCCTCGTTTCACTCGGAATGACAGAGAATGAGGGAATCGGAATGACAAAAAGTGCGGTCTCGGCATTGCCATTTTCTATCTATATTTTTTTTCGGGATGGTGTATATTATTGATTTTAAATCTTGCTTTAGTATAAGATTTTGTCTTAATTTAATTTAACTTTTGATTCTATCTTTTTAAAGAGAAGATTTATGCCAACAAAGCTATACTGCTGGGATTTCCATAAGTGTGCCAAGACCGAATGCCCTGCTTACTATAATAAAACTGTCAACTGCTGGCTTATCTCTGGCACACTCCGCCATGATGAACATGTTAGCTTCATATCAAAGCTCAAACTATGTTTAGATTGCAAAGTTTTAAAACAAAATATTACTGCATCTTCATTTAAAAAAATACTTTTAATGCTGTCTTATTCCTTAGGGAAATATGAAAACACTGTGAGGAAATCAACTAATTATAGTAAAAATAAAGCCAGTAGAGACGAATATTATTTTGATATCCTTGAGGATATTATAGAGTTTATACCAGACCCTACATTTGCGATTGACAACAATAAAAAGGTTATAGCATGGAATATGGCAATCGAGAAAATAACAGGCGTAAAAAAGGCTGAGATAATAGGCAAGGGCGATTACTGTTACGCTGTTCCATTTTATGGCTATAAGAGACCCATCTTGATAGATCTTATCAATGCCCCTGATAAAGATTTAGAAAAGGTATATTCAAATATTAAAAGGGAATCAAATTCTATATCAGGTGAGGTTTTACTGCCTTTTTTCAAAAAAGGAAAAACCACTTATATATGGGCTACTGCGGCACTTATTTGCTCCAGAGATGGAGGTGTATTAGGAGCTATAGAAGTAATCCGCGATATAACTGAACTTAAAGAAGGTGAAAGGATGGTCATTGATATAAACAATCAGTTGAGGGTATGGGCGAATGATTTAGAAAAGACTACAAAGGATTTATCCACTTTGAATAGTTTGACAAAGCTCATGCAGGCGTGCACGAATATTAATGACGCTTACGAAATTATTTCATACTCTATAATGGAGTTATTCCCTGCCTTCTCAGGATGTATTCTTATGCGCAATAACATAACTGATCAACTTGATATTGTATCGAGATGGGGAGGCTGCTTAATAAAGGAGAAATCTTTTGCGCCTGCCAGCTGTTGGGCTTTTAAATCGAATAGAATACATATCTCAAATACAACAAAAAAAAGGGAGCGCTGCAATCTTTTATCTAAGGATTTCTCAGGAGGTTATATCTGCATACCTCTTATCGCACAAGGAGAAGCCATTGGGCTTTTACACTTGCAGGCAGGAAAGGAATCATTGCCCTCATTCGAACTCGAAACAACTGATTCGAGGCAGCAATTTCATATACTTCTCGGAGAAAATATCTCCTTAACTCTTCACAGCATTCAGCTAAGGGAAAACTTGAGGTATCAAGCTATCAGAGACCCTTTGACTAATTTATTCAATCGGAGGTATATGGAAGAAACCCTCAAACGCGAACTTCAAAGGGCGCGCCGCAAAAAATCAACTGTGGGATTAATTATGTTTGATATTGACCACTTCAAAAGATTCAATGACACATTTGGACATGAGGCAGGCGATACAATGCTTCGGGAAATAGCCTCTTTTGTGAAATCAAATATCAGGGCTGAAGACATCTTAAGCAGATATGGGGGAGAAGAATTTCTTATAACCATGCCTGACGCATCTCTTCAAACAACAAAAGAGAGGGCTGAAAAGCTCAGGCAGGATGTCAAAAACCTCGATGTTATAAACAAAGGGCAGCATCTTGGCGCTGTCTCTATGTCTTTTGGCGTGGCTATATTTCCCAATGACGCGCAGGACTGGGAAGCATTGATCAAAGCTGCGGATGACGCCTTATATACGGCTAAAAGAGAAGGTCGCGACAAAGTAGTTGCTGCAGGATAGTCGGCTAATATAGACTGGAGTATAAATTGATTAAATCAGACAAATGGATAAAAAAAATGGCGCAACAGGGGATGATAACCCCTTTTTATGACAGGCAGGTGCGCAAAGGAGTAATATCATACGGGGTGAGCTCATATGGGTATGATATAAAAATCGGCAATGAATTCAAAATTTTTAATAGTGTTAACAGCGCTGTCATTGATCCCAAGAGATTTGACGAAAAAAACCTTCTTGATTTTAAAGGAGATGTGTGTATTATACCGCCAAATTCCTTTGCGCTCGCAAGTTCTGTCGAATATTTCAAAATACCGCGCGATATTCTTGTCATATGCCTTGGTAAATCTACCTATGCCCGATGCGGTATAATAGTTAATGTAACGCCCCTTGAGCCTGAATGGGAGGGGCATGTGACCGTGGAAATATCTAATACTACTCCGCTGCCTGCCAAGATATATGCCAATGAAGGCATAGCTCAGTTAATTTTTTTAAGGGCTGATGAATTATGCGAGATTTCATACAAGGACAAGGCAGGAAAATACCAGTCCCAAAAGGGGATAACGCTGGCAAAAATTTAACCCAAAAAATCCTTTTCGTTTCAAAAGAGCAAGCATAGATGAATGCTAAATAAAATTTCAATTGCAGTTTTCAAGTTAATTTAGATATCCCTTTACGATATTGAAGGTTCTCGCCATAGCCCCTGAGTTATTATCATATATCTCTCTTGCGCGTTTGCCCATTAACAAAATCTCCTCGGGAGATTCCATGAGTTTATATAAACAGTCATACAGCGTCTCTCTGTCAGCCTTTAAGGCGGCTTTTTTAGTATAAAACTCTTCTATAAATGGAAAGTTTTCCATGCTGTGACCGCATACTATGCCTTTAGACCAATATGCAGGCTCTAAAGGATTCTGTCCGCCATGTTTTATAAAACTGCCCCCGATGATCGCGATATCGCATCCGCCGTAAACAGAAGCGAGCTCTCCTATCACATCGAGTATTACCACCACGGAAGCGTGTTCAAAAGACATCTGTGCCAGCAAATCGGACCTCTTAATATATCTCAATCCCTTCTTTTTGACTAAATCTTCTACCTCCTTAAATCTCTCTGGATGACGCGGGGCGAGAATTAATGTGAGAGACGGAAACTTCTCTATCAATTTAATATATGAATTTAATACAATACTCTCCTCTGGATAGTGCGTGCTTCCTGCAATAATAATCTTGCCATGCAGTGACTTCATCCACTCAGGAATAGGCCCTGGCGGTCGAGCATCGAACTTAAAATTGCCTGCAGCAAGGGTCTTTTCGGGAAGCGCCCCAAGTTTAATTATCCTCTGTGCATAAAGTTCATTTTGCATACTGAATTTATCGATTTTTTGCAATATGTCTTTTATAAAAAAACCTATCTTCTGATACCCGTTGAACGACCTCTCGGAGATTCTCCCGTTGATAAGAATTATTGGAATCCCTGCCTTTTTTAATTGATTGATTATGTTTGGCCATAGTTCTGTCTCCATTATGATGAAAAGGAAGGGATTGTAATGGCTCAGCGCCTTTCTGATAAATAAAGGGATATCAAAGGGTATATATACAATCCTTGCAATATTTGCTAACCTCTCATAGGCAACCTTCCTGCCTGTATCAGTCACGGTTGAGACGACTATCCGAAAGTCTGGGTAAGCCGATTTTATCATTTGAATAAAAGCGACCGCCGATACCACTTCCCCTACTGAAACTGCATGAAGCCAGAGGCATGGCTCCTTGCTGTTGACAGGGTTGGGAGACATCCCGATTCTCTCACGAATCCATGACCGCCTGTTATCCCTTTGTCTTTTGAAATATTCAAATGGCAGGATAAAAACCAATATGAAAATATATATTATTGTATATATCAGGTAAAGCATATTCGGAAATCTTACGCACTATGCAGGTTCTCTGCGAGTTCCGCAACCCTTGATGAGGCGTGCTTGTTAATAAACAAAAGTCTAATCTTGCTAAACATCAAATGCATCTCATCTGTATAACTTTTGTCGTTAGCAAGCCTGTTTATCTCGCTTATGATATTATCCTTGCACGCATCTTCCTGAAGCATCTCTCTAACCCTGAAAGACGCGCCGTCATCGAGAGACCTTTCAGCAAGCAAATTAACAAGGCAGATATGTTTTACATTTATAATACGCTTGCCGATTATATAACTTAGAGGCGAGAGCTTATATACAACAGCCATAGGAACGCCAAGAAGGGCAGCCTGCAAGGTAGCTGTCCCCGATGCAATAATCGCCATGTTTGATGCAAGAAGCGCCTTTACAGATTCTCCTGCTAATAGATGGCAGTTAGTAAACTCCTCTTTAAGGGAATTGAATAAAATCAATAGTCTTTTGTCGAGATTTGGAGCAACCGGTATAACAAACTCATAATCTTTTTTGTGTCGGGAAAGTTCAGATATAACACCCCTCATTACAGGCAGAAGCTTTGTTATCTCATGCCGCCTGCTGCCTGGAAGCATAGCTATAAGATGACTGTTTGGACCGACGCCGATTAACTTTTTGGCTTTCCCCTTGAGCATAGAACTGCCAATATCCATTAACCCGCAGCCTGCTTGAGCCGCAACATCTCTAATCTCATCCAATATAGGATGTCCAACAAACTCGTATGGAATACCTGCTTTTCTGTAAATATTCTCTTCAAATGGAAGTATTAAAGCCGCTTTATCAACAAGTCTTTTTATTGTTTCTATCCTCGAACTTCTCCATGCCCAGATTTGAGGACTGACATAGTAAAGGATATTTATGTTCATAGTCTTTGCCTTTTTTGCAACCCTTAAATTAAAGTCAGGATAATCAATAAGTATGAGAACCTGAGGATTGAAGTTGGAAAGGGCATCAGTTACCTTGCTGAATGTTTGTTTTAAATCCTTGTATGCGCCAATCGCCTCTGATAACCCAAAAGCCCCTGATATTCCAGCAATAAGCTCCACGCCCTCAGACTGCATCCTTACCCCCCCCACCCCAGTTATCCTGATATGGGGATTTCGCATTCTCAATGCGCGGGCTAACAATGAGCCGTATAATTCACCGGAGCTTTCCCCGGATATTATCATCACCCTTTCAAGCATTCTTTTATTGCTTCTGAAATGCCAATGATATCCTTGTCGTCAAGCTCGGGGTATATTGGGAGAGAAAGCACATTTGATGCAGCTTTCTCGGCGGCTGGAAAGGTATTCTCTTTATAGCCTAAATGTTTGAGAGCTTTCTGAAGGTGCAGCGGGACAGGGTAATAAACTACGGAAGATATTTCTTTTTCTTTAAGATATTTCTGAAGAATATCCCTCTTTTCGCTCATGATTGTATATTGATGATATACATGATTATAACCGTCTTTTTCAGTGGGAAGTATGACAAATCCTTCAAGGAGGCTGTTATAAAATTTTGCCTTTTCACGTCTTTTTCTGTTGTATTCGTCAATTCTTTTGAATTTTACAAGCAATATACCGGCCTGTATTTCGTCGAGCCTGCTGTTATAGCCGGTAAGCTCATGTAAGTAGCCCCCTTTAGAGCCGTGATTTCTGATAATCTTAATTTTCTCTGCTATTGCTTGATCATTCATAATTATCAAGCCTGCGTCGCCATAAGCCCCAAGATTTTTGCTAGGGTAGAAACTGAAGCATCCGGCATCCCCAAAACTGCCAGTCTTTTTGCCGTCAAGTGAAGCTCCGAAAGATTGGGCGCAATCCTCTATTACTTTAAGATTATATTCTTTGGCAATATCCATTATAGATTTCATATCTGCTGGGCATCCAAAGATGTGAACTGGCAGGATGGCGCGGGTCTTTTTAGTGATGGCTTGTGGTATCAGAGATGCATCTATATTAAATGTCTCTGGTTCGATATCGACAAATACCGGTTTTGCGCCGGTATAAATGATTGCCTCTGCTGTCGCAAAAAAAGTGAATGGGGTAGTTATTACCTCATCCCCGCTGCCGATCCCTAAAGACAACAGCGATAAATAAAGCGCATCTGTGCCTGAAGCCACGCCGACGGCTTGACTAACTCCATGATAATCCCTGATTTTATTTTCTAACTCAGAAACCTTAGCCCCGAGAATATATCTAGAACTTTCAAATATCTCATTTAGTTCAGCAAAAATCTCTTCCCTTAAATCAAGATATTGTTTTTTGAGGTCAATCATCGGTTTCATATTATAACGCCCATTTCAGTGACTTTAAGGGCTATCTTTAGTGCGTTCATTCCCTCAACCGCCGTTACCAAAGGTTTGCGCCTTGTGATTACACAATCTACAAAATCCTTTAATTCCTCTTTTAACGGTTCCTTTCTATCCATATTTATTATCTCGCTTTTAATCTCTCCGCTTTGGTGAAAGAATCTCTTGATATTCATCCCTTGATAATCGAGAATTATGTGGGAATCTTTTTGAAAAACCCTAAGTATCCTCGACCTTTCAGTAGACACCCTGCTCGCTGTCAGGACGGCATGAATGTTATTCCCGAAATCGAGCCACGCCTTAGCTACATCCGGCTTGTCAGTGAGCACCCTTGCTGCTACAGCCTTAATGTCTTTCAGATTGGCAGTTTTCCCGTTGACTGATAAAATAGACAATATTATATCAATATCATGAATCATCAAATCAACAGCAATATCTACATCTATACCTCGTCCAGTAAAGGGAGATAACCTTTCAGCTTCAAAAAAAATGGGGTTGTTTATGCAAGAATAAACCTTTCTGACCGCTGGGTTAAATCTCTCAATGTGTCCCACCTGAATAATAATATCTTTTTTTTCAGCCTCATCAATCAGATTTTCAGCCTCGAGAGGGCTTTGAGTCACGGGTTTTTCTATAAGAATATCCTTACCCGCTTTAATACATTCAATAGCAATCTTGAAGTGTTCTGTTGTAGGCGCTGCGATGCTTGCTGCATCCACTTTGTCCAAGAGGTTTATTAAATCTGCATATGAGGCGCAGCCATATTTCTGGGCTATCTCCTCCGACCTCTTATAATCTGTATCAAATATTCCAATCAAGCGCACATTCTCTAATTCAGAATAAATGCGGGCGTGGTGCTGACCGAGATATCCTACCCCTATAACCCCAATCTTGAGCATGATAATTATAAAATCAAGATGAAACAGCCTCTCGAAAAATCCTTAAAGCTGAATACCTTGCCTCCTTATAACCCTTTTTTCTGAGAACATCGAGCATCTTTTTCGATGCGATTTCTTTAAATAATCGCCTTCTTATTTTGTTTGACGATATTTGCGATAAAATCTTTTTGCGGAGTTTTTTTAAAAAAAAAAGATACTTGCTCAATTCGCCGCTGTAAAAGGTTTCGAGTTCAATTCTTATAGACCTTGCCATTGCAGGACTTGCGCCGGAAGTTGAGATAGCGATTGTCATTAAGCCCCTCTTAATAACAGACGGGACAATAAAATTGGCAAGTTCAGGAGCATCAACAACATTCACAAGACAAGGGGCTTCAGAGGAGACTACCCTGTTTGTTTCCTCATTAGAGGTTGCCGCTATAACAAGAAATGCGCCTTTTAAGTCACCGCTTAAGTAATCCCTGTTTATGTGAACGATATTGCCCTTAGTTTTTTCAGCTGCAAGCTTTGAAGTTATACGAGGGCTTATTAACTTAATCATCGCTCCTGATCTGAGAAGGGACAGAGCCTTTCTTTCGGCGACTTTGCCTCCCCCAACAACAACGCACTGCTTTCCTTCGATATTAATAAAGGCGGGATAATAAGAGGGTTCCACGATATCTATGCAGACCTTTTCTTAGCCTCTGGAGCAAACCTGCTTGTCGGATACCTATCCAGGAGCATCTTGAAATACTCTACAGCTTTATCCTTCATTTTAAGTCCCAGATAAGACTTGCCGATAAAAAGAAGCGATTCGTCATTCCGTCTGTATTCGGGGTATTGATTGATAAGCCATTTGAACCTGTTTATTGCGGAGTTGAATGCTCCCTTTTTAAAATAAAACTCACCCACTATAAACTCTCCCTCGGCTATTACATTACGGCACTTTTCAATCCTGAGTTCTATAATATCCTTGAAGGGATTTCTAGGATAACGCTCCTTAAGAATTATAAACTCTTTAAGTGCCTTTTGGGCGGCACCAGAGCCTCTGTCTGAAGATTCGATTTGATTGAAATAAACCATGGCTATCTGGTATTGAGAATATGAAGCAAAACGATTATCAGGATAAAATTCTACAAACTTTCGGTATTCGTCAATAGCGGGCTCTGTCTCATCTTCTTTTATATATGAATCGGCAATCTTTAGATGGGCTATAGGGGCATATTTTTTTGATTTATCCCTATTTTTCACCTCAACAAGCAGTTTTCTTGCTTCTTGATATTCCCTTTTGCTAATAAGCATGTCGGCATTTGCAAGAAATTTCTCGGCATCAAATACTTCATCCCTTTTTGCAACTTTCTTGCCGCAGGCTGAAATCAGCAGCGAAGCAGCGATGAGTAAAAAAAATAACTTTTTTATTGACATAGTGCTATTATTTAAACCTTAAATGCTTTTCCATGTCAAGATTCAGGTAACTGGAGTTATTTGCCAATATCTTATATTTTTGGTTCATCTCCAAAACAGTTGCAAAAATAAGTTGTGGAGCATTTGTAGCAACAAAATTGGAGAAGACCCATATTTTTTTATCTAATAGCTAAATCTATGGCATAATATGCAGTGTTATAATATTTATTTGTAGTGCTATGATAAACCCTGAGGAGGACTTATGACACACAGCACAACTGTCTTATGCGTAAAGAGGGAAAACAAGGTCGCGATAGCCTGTGACGGTCAGGTGACACTTGGTAATACAGTTTTAAAACAAAATGCCAGAAAAATACGAAAGATGTATAATGATAAAATTTTGGCTGGTTTTGCCGGCGCAACTGCAGATGCTTTCACCCTTTTTGAGCGATTCGAGTCTAAACTCGAGGCGTATAAGGGTAACATTAAAAGGGCGGCGGTGGAACTCGCTAAAGACTGGCGCACGGATAAAATCTTGAGAAGGCTTGAGGCTTTGCTAATAGTAGCAGACATTGAGAATATGTTTATACTCTCCGGCACAGGGGATATCATCGAACCAGAAGGCTGGATTGCCGCAATAGGCTCCGGCGGCCCTTACGCTCATGCTGCATCAAAGGCTTTATATGAAAACACAGGCTTGAGCGCATCAGAAATAGTCTCAAAGGCTATGGAAATAGCGGCTGATATCTGTATTTACACTAACAAAAACATAATCATAGAGGAACTAAATGGATAATCTTATACCCAAAAAAATCGTAGGTGAGCTTGATAAATATATAATAGGACAAGATAAGGCAAAAAAGGCAGTAGCTATTGCCCTCAGAAACAGATGGAGAAGACAAAGGATTGTTTCTGACCTCAAAGACGAGGTTTTGCCAAAAAATATCATTATGATTGGGCCCACAGGTGTCGGCAAGACTGAAATAGCCAGGAGACTTGCAAAGCTTGCTAACGCCCCATTTTTGAAGGTCGAGGCTTCTAAATTCACAGAAGTGGGGTATGTAGGCAGGGATGTCGAGTCAATGATAAGGGATTTGACCGAAATATCTATGAATATGGTTAGAACGGAGCATATGGAAAAGGTTTATGAGAAGGCAAAAAACCTTGCCGAAGAAAAGATACTCGACATTCTCCTTCCTCCACCCAGAAATGCAAGAGGCGCCGTAGTTGATGAAGCAGAAAAAGAGCATTATAAAAACACGAGGGAAAAACTCAAATATCAACTTAATGAAGGCAAGCTAAACTCTAGATATGTAGAGATTGAGATTAAAGAAAAGATTATGCCATTTGGAGTTGTCTCTAATGTCGGTCTCGATGAAATCGAGATGAACCTTAAAGAGATGCTTGGCAGTTTTATGCCTGAGAAATCCAAGAGGAAGAAAGTAAAGATACCTGATGCCCTTTCTCTCCTGACACAGGAGGAAGCCAACAAGCTCATTGACATTGAGATAGTCAAAAAAGAGGCGATAGAAAGAACCGAACAGACAGGCATTATATTCATTGATGAGATTGATAAAGTTGCAAGCAGGGCGCACGGCTATGGCCCGGATGTATCAAGAGAAGGCGTCCAGAGAGATCTCCTCCCAATAGTAGAAGGCTCCACCGTTGCGACTAAACATGGAACTGTTAAAACAGACCACATACTTTTTATTGCAGCAGGGGCATTTCATATGACAAAGCCTTCTGACCTCATACCGGAGTTGCAGGGAAGATTTCCAATAAGGGTAGAGCTTGAGTCGCTTGGCAAAAATGAATTTATTAGAATATTGACAGAGCCTCACAACGCCCTCATAAAGCAGTATATAGCCATGCTTGAAACTGAGAATATTGCAATTAACTTTACTGAAGAGGCGATCTATGACCTCGCTGATGTCGCAGCTTCAGTTAATGATAAAACAGAGAATATAGGCGCCAGAAGGCTGCATACGGTCATGGAGAGGCTGCTGCAAGACCTCTTATTTGAAGCGCCTGATATCAGCGAAAAAGAGATTACTATAGATAAACAATATGTATCCGAAAAGCTTGGAGATATCGTCAAAGATCAGGATTTGAGCAGGTATATACTTTAGGTAATATATTTTATAGCAGAGACAAAAAGCGAGGGGCAGGAATTGAGAGTGAGCGAGCAGATGAAGATTGACCGCGGCAAGGCTCACTTTAAACAGCTTGAGAATGTAACTTTCGGAGTACCTAACTCATCGGTTTCTGAGTTATAATTACAGATGATGTCAAACAATATTTACTCATAAGCAATAGAAAGGACGCTATGAAGACATTTGACGAAGTTGTTAATTTTCATGGGCACTCTTGTCCCGGCCTCGCTCTGGGTTACAGAGTTGCCATAGCGGCAATGAAGGAAATGAAAGTGGATGAGATGTCCGGGGACGAGGAAATCGTTGCAATAGTTGAAAACGATTCATGCGCGGTAGACGCCGTTCAGGTGATTACAGGATGCACTTTCGGCAAAGGTAATCTCATTTTCAGGGATTACGGCAAGCAGGTCTATACCTTTCTTAAAAGACCATCTGGAGACGCAGTAAGACTCTCAATAGACTTTCAGACCCCTGCCGAGACGGAAGCTGAGATGGAAATGTGGAAAAGATACTCAGAAGGTGACCGTGCCAGGGAGGTTTTGGATGCCGTCCACAATAGAAAGACAAAAAAGATACAGATAATCCTGAACTCGCCCGACTCGGAATTGTTGGAAATAAGAAAAATGAAACTTGAACTGCCGCCGGAGGCTGAGATCTATGCAAGCCTGAGATGCGAGAAATGCGGGGAAAAGGTCGCCGAGCCAAAGGCAAGGATTAAATCGGGGAAAATTGTATGCATTCCCTGTTTCCGAATTATTGCAAAATAATACCTGACAATTATAGATATGCTTTATTAGTTGTTATATATAGAGTCTGTTTATAAAGTGCCGTTTTTTATTCCTGTCATGCCCGAAGCCTGCCCTCGAAGTTTGTAGTCGGGGGTCTTTAGTCAGGCATCCAGACATAAGGAATTGGATTCCCCCTTTCGTGGGAATGATGGCTTCTTACAAAAATGATAGTTTATAGACAGACACTATTTATGGGAGATGATATCTCAGGAATAGGCAAGTAGAGGGGGTTAAATTTCGTCGTCAACAGCAGTTGGGCAACTACATAGTAGATTTCGTAAATCTTGAAAATAAAGTGGTTATAGAGGTGGATGGAGGGCAGCACGCAGATAATTCAAGCGATAAGTTACGTGATGAATGGCTTAGCGCTGAGAGGTATAAGGTGCTGAGATTTTGGGATAATGAAGTATTCAATAACCCCTCACCCTAACCCTCTCCAACAAGGGGGGAGGGAAAATAATTTTTGACAATACATAATAAAAACATGGGAGGATGAGTATGAACGAAATCAAAAAGGTGAAAGTGGGGATTAATGGTTTTGGCAGGATTGGGAGGTCAACTTTCAAGCAGCTTTTGCAGAGGGGGGATTTTGAGGTGGTGGGGATTAACGATCTCAGTAATATCGAAGATCTGGCGTATCTCCTCAAATATGACTCTGTGCATGGCTGGTATCCCAAGAAGGTCAGTTGCAACACATCAAACTTGCAAGTAGATGGATTAAACATTCCTTTCAGCTCAAGTCCCAATCCCGCGAAAATACCATGGAAGGATCTAGGCGCAGAGATTGTTATAGAGTGCAGCGGTGCCCTCAGAAGCCGTTCTAAGGCAGCAGGTCACCTTGAGGCGGGGGCACAGCGAGTAATTATTTCTGCGCCTTCTGATGATGCTGATGTGACTATTATGTTAGGGGTCAATTCTGAAAGCTACGACCCAAAAGCTCACCAGATAATCTCTATGGCATCATGCACCACAAATTGCATAGCACCGGTTGCTAAAGTAATCCACAAGTATTTTGGCGTTGAGTATATAATGTTCACAACCGTCCATGCCTATACTTCAAGCCAGTCTCTAATGGACACGCCTGCACGGCATAGGCGCCGCGGTAGAGCAGCAGCTGTTTCTATCATCCCAACCACCACAGGGGCTGCAAGGGCCGTTGAAAAGGCAATACCTGAACTTGCTGGAAAAATTGATGGTATGGCAATGAGGGTTCCTATTCCAGATGGCTCAGTAGCTGATATTGTTTTATCTCTGATGAAAGACGCCACACCGGGACAAATCAATGATGTGCTGGCACAAGCATCTGAGGAGCCATCTCTCAAAGGTGTTCTGCGGGTTACAGATGAAGCATTGGTATCAAGGGATATTATAGGCGACCCGCACTCCTCAATCGTTGATGCTCAATCTACAATGATGATTGGAAATAGAATCGCAAAGATTATTACCTGGTATGATAACGAATGGGGGTATTCAGCTCGTCTGGTTGACCTTGCAAGATTTATTACAAAACAAGGATTTTGATGTTACCGAAAAAAAGAGATAGAAAATTGTCATTTAGAGCAGAGCGAGAAATCTTATTGTTTAACTTAAAGATTCCTCACGCCCGTTGAGTGTTCGAAATGACAGATAAATAGAGCGGTTTGCAGGTCTATCGCTATTTTTCGGATGTTTAGAGGTTAATTGACAAAATTCTCTGTTTAAAATAAAATAGAAAAATAGTAAAGGAGTAATTGAATCGTTGGTATCGTTACTGTGAGCGGGTAGTGTAGGGCATGATACAGCCAGTATTCATCATAGTTAGCAATCAACGAACAAGTAAGGCCTTTGCCGCAATGTATATTAATTGATATTAATTCATAGTGGTAAAGGTCTTTTTATTAAAAAACTTTTTGTTAAAAAATAAGAATGGAGGCTGAATGAACACTCTAAAAACAATGGTGCTGATGGTCACCCTTACAGTTATGTTGGTGGGCATAGGGGCAATTCTCGGCGGCAGATCCGGTATGACAATAGCCCTTATCCTTGCATTTGGGATAAATTTCATCACCTACTGGTTCAGCGACAAGATAGTTCTTAAGATGTATCGTGCCAGACAGGTTTCCGAGTCCGAAGCTCCAGACCTTTACAATATGGTTAGAAGGCTTGCGCAAAAGGCAGGGCTTCCTATGCCAAAAGTTTACATCATAGATCAGGATCAGCCAAACGCGTTTGCCACAGGCAGAAATCCTGCTCATGGAGCAGTTGCCGCAACTACCGGGATTATGCGGATTCTTTCGAGGGAGGAACTTGAGGGGGTTATGGCACATGAGCTTGCACATATCAAGAACAGGGATATTCTTGTAAGCACAATCGCAGCCGCAATTGCCGGCGCTATAAGCTATCTTGCCCAGATGGCTCAATGGGCTATGATATTCGGCGGAAGAAGCGATGAGGAAGGCGGGAGTAATCCTATCGCCGCAATAGTAATGATGATAGTAGGTCCTATCGCTGCTATGCTTGTCCAGATGGCAATCTCTCGTGCCAGGGAATATGGCGCTGACGAAGGCGGCGCAAAGATAGCAGGCAATCCAATGTATCTTGCAAGCGCTTTAAATAAACTTGATATGGCTTCTCGCCAGATACCTATGAATGCTAATCCAGCAACTTCCCATATGTTTATTGTAAATCCGCTTTCAGGAGGCGCTCTTTTAAAGCTCTTTAGTACTCATCCGCCTATTCAGGAAAGAATAGCAAGGCTTAAAGCTATGAGAATTGGGTAAGCCTTTGCGTATAAAACTAATCCAATAAACTGCAGGAGACAGGGGAATATAGAGGTTAATCCCCTGTTTTTTTGTTTTTGTCAATTCTTATGGCCCTCTCCAGCTCCCTTTTAACCTCTTTTTCCTTTATTTTTTCTCTTTTTTCGTATAATTTTTTGCCCTTCGCAACGCCAATCTCAATCTTCGCAAAGGCACCCCTGAAGTAAATCTTAAGGGGGATTAAAGAGTATCCCTTCTGAATCAATCTGCCCCTTAATTTAATTATCTGGTTTTTATGGATAAGAAGTTTTCTGGTTCTTAAAGGGTCATGATTGAATATATTGCCGTGGCTGTAAGGGCTTATGTGGCAGTTCAGGAGAAAAGCTTCTGCATCCTTAATGAGCACATAACTGTCTTTTAGATTTGCCTTTCCGTCTCTAAGGGATTTAACCTCGGTCCCTAAAAGAACTATACCTGCTTCCAGTGTATCTTCTATAAAGTAATCGTGAAAAGCCTTGCGGTTTTGTGCAACAATCTTCATTCAAAGATTATATCACAAAAGGTTATTAAGGAAAATAGGGACAGCGACAATACTGTTCGGTATGTATATTGCTTTACAAAATTTATTAAGGAAAATAGGGACAGCTACAATACTGTTCGGCATATATATTGCCATACAAAATTAG
>JBBIIV010000029.1:0-19340 GCA_037446295.1 Nitrospirota bacterium | reverse complement strand
GAGCCTGTAGTCTCTTATATTGTCCGTTCTCTGCACCATATTTTGAAAGAGCATTTCAACAAAGATGACGGCTTTGCGAATCCCTCTGTAACGGTGTTGGACCCTGCCGCAGGAACGCTCACCTTTTTGGCGGAGGCAGCAAAACTGGCAGTTGATGAATTTGCTTCAAAATATGGCAAAGGCGGTAAAGAAAAATTTATAAAAGAGCATGTTCTCAAAAATTTTTATGCCTTTGAACTGATGATGGCGCCTTATGCAGTAGGCCATCTGAAAATGTCTTTTTTGCTGGAAGAGCTTGGCTATAGGCTCCATGACGATGACAGATTCAAGCTTTATCTTACCAACACCCTTCATATGGAAGAGCTCGCCCAGACAGCGCTTCCTGGTATGGCTTCGCTTTCTGAGGAATCACACATGGCAGGAAAGGTAAAGAAGGAACAGCCGATATTAGTAATACTCGGCAACCCGCCTTATTCAGGGCATTCATCCAATGTTGGAGAATGGATATCAAAAGAGATAAAGGCTTATTTTCAGGTTGATGGGAAACCGCTGAGAGAGAAAAACCCAAAATGGCTTCAGGATGACTATGTAAAATTTATCCGCTTTGCTCAATGGAAGATTGACGAGGCAGGTGAAGGAGTTTTAGGCTTTATAACAAACCACAGTTATCTTGATAATCCGACATTTAGGGGTATGCGCCAATCATTGATGAATAGCTTTGATGAGGTATATATTTGCGATCTTCACGGCAACAGTCTCAAAAAAGAAAAATGTCCTGATGGTTCTAAAGATGAAAATGTCTTTGATATTCAGCAGGGCGTTGCCGTTGCCCTGTTTATAAAGAAAAAAGACTTGAAGAAAAAGATTTCTCACTCTGAACTATGGGGTGTAAGAGAGCGTAAATATGATTGGCTCAACAACCACGATATAAAAACCACAAAATGGAAGCGGATTAACCCAAAACCAGAGTTTTACCTTTTTATACCAAGAGACGAGGGGCTTTTAAAGCAATATGACACCTATTTCAAAATAACAGATATTTTCCCTGTGAATAGTGTGGGGATTGTTACAGCAAGAGACGGTTTTGTGATTGACAATAATATAGAATCGCTTAAACGGCGTATCAGAATGTTCAGGGACGAGAAAATGCCTGATGAAATCATAAGGCAGACATTTAAGCTAAACGATACCTCAAAGTTCAAATTGAAAGAGGCTCGTAAGGCTGTAAAAAAAGATGACGACTGGGAGCGGGCTATAACAAAAATCCTGTATCGTCCTTTTGACACGCAGTGGATTTTTTATCATGATGCTGCAATAGAGCGCTCACGCCCAGAAGTCATGCAGCATATGATGCAAGAGAATTTGGGGCTGATACTTGCAAAACGATATTCTGTAGGTGATTACAATTATGTATTTATTGGAGATACCCTTGTTGAAGGACATGTGCTATCTGGACAATTAGGCATTACTTACCTTTTTCCCCTCTACATCTACAAAAGCCATAAAAAATTAGAGTCTAAGAAAAAAAGAAGACCATTTACCTTTGATAGGGCATGGTTGCTCTTTGAAGATGAGGCAGAGTATCTTGTAAAAAAGCCGAACATATCACCCGAACTGATGGAGCATTTCACGATGACTTTCAAGAAAACACCGACGCCAGAGCAGATCCTCTATTACATCTACGCCGTTCTCTATTCAAACATCTACCGCACAAAATACGCAGAGTTTTTAAAGATTGATTTCCCGAGAATTCCATTTACAAAAGATTACAAAATATTTAGCAGGATGGCTGGTTATGGAGAGAGGTTGGTTCACCTTCACTTGCTTAAGTCTTCCGAACTTGATAGGCCTATAGCCAGATTTCAAGGCATGGGAGATAACAAGGTCGAGAAATTGAGATATGAAAATGGAAGGCTTTATATAAACAAAGAGCAATATTTTGAGGGCATCCAGCCTGAGGTATGGGAATATCAGATTGGAGGTTATCATGTATGCGAAAAGTGGCTTAAGGATAGAAAAGGACGCTGTCTATCCCTTGAAGAGATAACGCTATATTGTAAGGTTGTCACAGTTATTGCAAAGAACATAGAGATTCAAAAAGACATTGATTACATATATATTGATATTGAAAAAGAGACAGTTCACTTTTAAATCGACTCTTTTTTCGGTCTGAAATTCAGAATTCTATCAAGTTTATATTGACCTGCTAAAATAGAGATAGCAAATGGCAATTTAAAGACCGCACTCTCTGTCATTCCGAGTGAAACGAGGAATCTTTCCTTATCGTTCAAGATAAACCATGCACTGAGCAAAGCGAATGTGTCCGCGAGGAATCTTGCTGCCTTTCAATAACGATTCCTCACACCCGTTGGGTATGAGGAATGGCAAACAGATTAACAAGGTTGCGGGTCTATCTCTGTTTTTCGGTAACCGCATTAAATTTGAAAAGCTCAGTATTAATCAGTAATATACTAAAAGATGGTTAAGCAAAAAATATACAAAACTATTGTTGATAATCTTCCTATTGGTTTCACGGTTGTTGATGAAAACGGCATAACTGTAGATTTCAACAAGGCTGCTGAGGTGATCACAGGATACGCCAAAGAGGATGTAATAGGAAAACCTCATGATGTAATATTTCATCCCAACTTAAGCAATGAAGAATGTCCATTGTTAAAGTATGCTTTCTCTGAAAAAGAGCCGGCTACAGCCAGAGAAAAACATTTTATCAAAAAGAATGGCCAATTAATTACCCTTCTTGTTAGTGTTTCTCCTATTTTTGACTCCCAAGGTAAATTCATTGGCGGGATTGAGATATTCAGGGATATGTCTGAAATTAGGAAGCTTCAAAGGGAAATGAAAAATATCCTTGCAATGTTTGCCCACGACATGAAAAACTCTATTGCCACATCTATTGGTTTTACTTCGAGATTATTGTCCGGCAAACAGGAAAATTATTTCGAATATTTACGGATAGTTTCGGATGAACTAAAAACGGTAGAGGCATTGATAGTAGATTTTCTTGAATATTCAAGGCTTGAAACCAAAGAATGCAAGCTCCAAAGAGAGGATTTTGATCTGCTCGACTTGCTCGCAAAACAGGTAGAGAGCGCGGTATTGAACGCAAATGAAAAAAATATCTCATTGAACTTTGAATGCAGAGAAACCAACCTTAAAACTATAGTTAATGCCGATAAAATAATGATTAGTAGGGTTATCTCAAACATTCTTAATAATGCCATTAAGTACACTGCTTCAGGAGGGAAGATAACTGTAAGACTGTCTGATAAAGAAGAATTTTTGCTTGTTCAGGTAGAAGACACAGGCGTTGGGATATCTTCCGAACATATGCCATATATATTTGATCCCTTTTACCGCATCGATAGGGATCACAAAGGCTCAGGATTGGGACTATCGATTGCAAAAGAGATAGTGGAGGCTCATGGCGGCAGGATCTGGGCGGAGAGTCTTTTAAACAAAGGAAGCACTTTTAGCTTTGCAATCCCAAAATTGCTTTAAAATTAAGGTTTGAGGTTTAACACCGGGTTCAGTGACCCGACCCCATTTACCCCATTTATATCTTTGGTTACTTTTGGTAACATCATAGACCAATTTTGTGGTGATTTGCATATTTTTTTCAACCGCAATTCTTCTCATTCACCTCGGGAGTTTTTTGCTAACATCAAATAACTTTGGCAAAACAACATCGTCCTTGCCGCCCGCCGGATTACTGGACTGTTTGGCATATAAATTGCTCTTTTCTTTTAAGATAAAAGATTAGCTTTGAAGTCCGAAGTTTAAAAATCAAGGAGCGTAGACTCGGTATTTTGGAGAGGAAGGATTTCTTTGGTGAAAAAGTGGTCTTCATCAATATCATCCGAAAGCTGAAAGTGCAAAAGACTGCCAGAGATGCTGGAAAGCCTATACTTAAAAATTGAGACTATCTTTAAGAGCAAAGAGAAAAATCTAAAAGGAGTCCCTATTCGTGATGCTAACTTTGTGGTTGTTGATACAGAGCTTACAGGACTTGATGAAAGCAGGGATGAGATAGTGTCTATCGCCGGGGTCAGGATGAGAGGCAAAAGAATAAGGATAGGCAATACCTTCTCCAGACTTGTAAAGCCCTCTTGTCAGTTAAAAAAAGAGGGCATTTTGGTGCACGGCATAGTTTCCTCTGAACTTCAGTCATCCCCCCATATAAAGCTTGTGCTTGAGGAGTTTCTTGAATTTTTTAGAGACGCGATAATCGTTGGCCATTTTATTATCATTGATCTTGCTTTTATTAGAAGGGAAATGCGGCGGCACCTCAAAGAGGATTTCAACCCAATAGCAATAGATACATTATTCATATACAGATGGCTTGTCAAAACAAAGGCGCTTCCGCAAGACTTCATAAATTACACATCCCTCTGGGATATCGCGAAATCAATAAACATAGAGGCAAAGGAAATGCACAACGCACTCTCTGATGCGTATATAACCGCCCAGCTTTTTCAAAAGCTTATTGTATACCTAGCGGAATTAAAGGTCTCAACACTTGATGCTTTACTTAAGATCGGCAAACCTAATGTATCCGGATACATTGGCTTGAAGCAGCAAAACTTATATCAAGGAGGAGGTTAAGAATTATGGATGTCAAACAGTATTATTGGTCAAAGGTCAAAAGTTTAACCATTATCTGGTTTGTGCTATGGAGCATTATCGCTATAGTCTTGCCTGTATCAGCTCCGCTGTGGAAGGGAGTGAGGGTTGCGGGCTTGCCCACTATGCACATGTATATGAATGCCTTTATTGTGATAGTTACAGGTGTAGTATTGATATTTATATACGCAGCCCTCATGAACAAGCTTGACCGCGACCTCAAGCAAAAGGTTGAAAAGGAGGAGTTAGAATGAATGTCAAACACCCTGTTAACGCTACACTTATAGCTTCGGTAGTATGGATAGCCTTTACGATCATACTCACTTATACGGCAGGCGAATTTATCGGCAGCATGTTTATGGTTATCGGGTCAATTTTAGTTTATCTCGTTCTGGCTTTAGCGTTGCACTCTTCGTCATCTCACGACTTTTATGTAGCTGGAAGGGATATTCCGGCCTTTGTCAATGGCGCAGCCACAGGAGCAGACTGGATGAGCGCTGCAAGCTATCTCTCAATGGCAGGCGCAATCGCTCTTCTCGGGTATGATGCCATGCCGTTCATAATCGGATGGACATTGGGCTATACCCTTATGTCTTTTACTATCGCCCCATTTGTCAGGAAATCCAAAACATACACTGTCCCTGAACTGCTCGAAAAAAGAGCTGGAGGCTGGGGACCTGTCAGGTATGTAGCAGTTATAATGATCTTCGTTATGTCGCTGACATATCTTACCGCTCAGCTTGTTGGAGTCGGCGTCGTCTTCTCAAGATTTCTTGGCTTGCCCGCTACTGTCTCAGTCTTCCTTGGCGTTTTTGGCGCTCTTGCATATGCATGGACAAGCGGTTGGAAAAGCATCACATGGGTTCAGTTTCTCCAGTATTTTGTCATGATTACCATGTATTGCACCCCTGTATTCATAGCCGCCTACTACCTCGGCTTACTGCCTCTCCCCCAACTGATGTATGGTGATTTGATCGATCAGATTCAAGCACGTGAGGCTGCTTTTAATATGCCGCTATGGACAGAGCCTTTCATCCGGACGGTCGGAGGCGGAAAGGGTCCTATAAACTGGATATTCTTCGCACTCGTCTTGATGCTCGGCACGATGGGACTGCCGCACATTCTGGTCAGGTTCTATACCGTCAGAACGGTGCAGGCGGCAAGGGTGAGTGTCGGATGGGCTCTCTTGTTTATCGTTCTGCTTTATACCACAGCAACTTGTTATGCCGCTATCGCAAGGAACAGCTTTACTGAGTTGTGGGGTAAGCCGATAAGCGAGGTCTTGGCTACTTCATGGATACAGAAGTGGCTCCCCACTGGTCTTGTAAAAGTAGGAGACAAAAACGCCGATGGCATACTGCAGCCTGCCGAAATGGTGTTTCACGGAGATATCGTCGTAGTAGGAATGCCTGATATGTTTGGCATGTTCTGGTTGATTGCGCCCCTTGTCGCTGTCGGAGGGTTGGCAGCTGCACTGAGCACCGCTGACGGTTTGCTTCTTGCTATGTCAACAGGAGTTACCCGTGATGTTTATAAGAGGTTTATTAATCCAAGGGCGTCTGAACAGACTGAGCTTACGCTTGTTAGAATTTTGCTCGTGGTCATCGGATTTATAGGCGCTGTATTGGCATATGCCTCCCTTAAAGACCCTGGATTCGCCGTTTATGTCGTCTTGCTGGTCGGGTGGGCTTTCGTGTTTGCGCAAGCCACATTCACGCCTTTAATAATGCTCGGGATATTCTGGCACAGGCTTAACAGATACGGCATGCTCGCAGGGATGATAGTTGGGCTTACAATAGCACTGCCATATATTTTTCTTGTCGGCATAATGAAGTGGAAACCCATTGTCTTTTTAGGCGACCCGATGGGCACAATCTCATGGGGTATATTTGCCTTTTTCGGGAATCTTATCACAGCGGTAATTGTGTCATTGCTAACCAAGCCTGAGGGTCCTGAGGTGCAGGACTTTGTAAATAGGATGAGACTGCCAGACTAAAGGCTTCTCAGTTTCGATGTATAGTAGCCGCTGGAAAACGCTCTTGAAGCAGGTTTTTCAGCGGCTTTTTAATTTAACCCGTAATGACAGCTGATAGTAAGGATTCCGAACAGATCCTTGACAGGCGATGCCAAGAGTTAGAGCCAGAATGACAGCACCATACCGTCATTCCTGCTTGTCAGGAATCCTTCTCAAGTCTTTATCTTTTTCTTTGGGGGCCAGACCAAATTCACATCTTTTTTAAAGGCTGTCAGGCTTATCATTCTTAGTCTATTTAGCCGGTAAATAAGGTTTATTGCAATCTTAACGCCCTTGTATTCATCGTAACAATACACATCTTTTCTGCCGAAGAATTTTCCTACCAAACCAGTGTCTTCTTCGAAGCATTCGATATGCCTGTTTATCCCCTTATTGGTTATCATAAAGATATGACAGCCGTGCTTATCTTCATGAAATTTTTTCTTTCCCTCCCCGATAAATAAATGGGAATACTCCACCAGGACATCTATTAAGTCATCACAACTCATACGCCGTGCCCCCCAAAATCTTGCTACAAAATAATATTATAATTTAAAATTATGATATCCTGAATTACCCCGACAATCTTAAAGGCTTCTTTGATAGTCCTTTTTTCCAGATTGCTTAACTTGTCCGGATAAATATAATTGTCAGGGGGGGCGCCTTCCTTAATCTGCATGAACTGATGCCGCATCCTAAGAAGCATAATAAACTCAAAGGCGTGCAATAGCTCGTCCCCATGGTCATTCATGACCCTGACCTTATCCTTAAGGGCTTCGACTCTATCATAGGTTGATGTCTCCCTTATCCGGTATTCAATCGAATATAACCTTGCAATATCCACAATGGGAGCTATTCCTTTAGTCTTCAGGTCAAGCTGATCTTTATGTTCTCCGCTTCTTTCCACTACGATCTTCTTGAGAAAACCTAATGGAGGTGCATTTTTTACTGCCATAGTAGCGAGATAGTAGAAAAAGTCTCTCTGCTCTCTTATGTTGGCAAAGATATGGTCTCTTAGCTCATCTGCAAGGCTTAGATCCCCATAGACACCCCTGAAGTCAAGAAATATAACTGAATTCATAATAGCTTGTGAGGTCGGAAATGAAATCCAGTTTGAAAATCTTTTTTTCCAGACGCTGAGAGGTCGGCACCACTTTGGGTTGCTCGCCATATAATCAGCTGGACAAAGAGGAAAGCCGCACCTCTGAAGGCTGTCCCTGACAAACAAAGTAAATTCACCAAAATATGCATTTATAGCTTCTTGATTTTTATCAGGAGGCGGATCCGCATAAATAATGGCGTTGTCCTGGTCTGTCCTGAATGTCTGTTCCTTGCGCCCTTCACTGCCATAAACTATCCAGCAGTATGGCACAGGAGGTGTCCCGTATTTCTGTTCCGCTATCTCGAGCACCTTTTTTAGTATCCTGTCGTTGATTTCAGAGATAACTCTACCGATATTAGTCGCTTTAACACCTTCATTTAAGAAAAGTCCGACGATATTATCAACACCTCTTGACAAAGGCATTAGCCCTTCAATGCTTTGTTGATTATCGATATCCTTGACAAGCGTTATAGGCGATGTTCCCTGCAGTATCATAAAATCATGATTAGTTATAATCCCAGACAATGCGCCATCGTCTATTATCAGGACATGGTGAACATTGTGCCTGAGCATTTTCAGAAACACCTCAAAACCAAGTTCCTTAGCATCAGCTCTTATAAGAGGAGGGCTCATTATATTTTTAATGGGCTCTCCGACATTCCTTCCCTTTGCAACGACTTTATCCCGCAAATCCCTGTCAGTTACTATCCCAACAGGGGTGCCATTTGAATCCACAAGAACAAGGGCGCTAATCTTGTTGCGTGACATTGTGTTTGCCGACTCCTGAATAGTCATATCCTGAGTTCCTGTTATAACCTTTTTTGAGGCGAGCTGCTCCACAGGGGTTGTGTAAAAGATATTCCCCCCGACGGTGTATGGCATTGTTTTCCTATAAATTTCATTATATGCCTTGTCAAGGAATATATTGAGAAAAGAATCCTGAAAAAACTCCTTGATATCTGGATTCTTTTTTATCAGTTCTGAAATAGCATCTATTCTGAGGAGGTAGCAGATTGTATCTTCAATAGCTACGACATTAGCCCTCGATTTTTTAGCTCCGAAGAGGGCAAGATAACCTATCAAATCCCCGTCGCTTCTGTAATCAATCGTTACATCTTCTTTATTGGCAAATCCAAGAGAGATTTTGACGGCGCCTTTCTTTATTACATTCAAGTATTTCCCCATTGGGCCGCCATAATGAAGAATAGTAGTGCCCTTTGGGTATAATTCCATTGACACATCTTTGGTAATGCCCTTGAGGGTTTCTTCATCGAGAAACTGGAAAGGGGGCACCTTACGGAGGAAATCGATGACTTCTTCTATAATGTTATACATAGTTACACCCCATATTAAATTTTCTCTTATTCCTCAAAATAGTTTGCAATTAATATGCCTGAAAAACGGATCTCATTTTTTTAATATCCCCCACCTCTTTCTTTTCTCCCATAAGGCTTTTCTGGTGATTCCAAGCATAGAGGCGAGTTCCTGTTCGCTGTATTTTGACTGGTATTTAATGATCGCCCTTTTGGTAAAATCTTCTATTGAAAGAGAGCCTTGCGATAGGTCGAGATGCAACGGTTCAGCCTCTCTGAGTTCTTCAGGAAGATGGTCAAGTCGGATGGTGGTAGAATCACACAGGATGACAGCTCTTTCAATGACATTTTGCAATTCCCTGATATTGCCGGGCCAATAATAATTGTTTAAAACTGATAAGGTTTCTTCATCAATAGACTTTGCCTTGCCGCCCATCTCAACAGAATACTTTTCGAGAAAATACTCTGCAAGAATCTGTATATCCTTCCCCCGCGCCCTTAAAGGCGGTAGTTTAAGATTTATAACATTGAGGCGATAGTAAAGGTCTTCTCTAAATCTGCCCTCCTTGACCGCATTAGAGATGTCCATATTGGTAGCCGCTATAAATCTTACATCAACCTTCTTGCTTTGCAATGCGCCGACGGGCCTGATTTCCCTATCATCAAGAACCCTGAGTAATTTTACCTGGAGATGGTGGCTTAAATCTCCTATCTCATCAAGAAATACCGTGCCTTTGTCTGCCTCATCGAAAAGCCCTCTCTTTGAATATACCGCTCCGGTAAAAGCCCCCTTTGAGTGCCCGAAAAATTCAGACTCAAGCAGATTTTCTGGTATAGCGCTGCAATTTATAGCTACAAAAGGCTCACTGCTTCTTTTGCTGTTATAATGTATCGCCCTCGCAATCAGCTCCTTACCTGTCCCAGTCTCGCCGAGAATGAGAACATTGCTTCTTGAATTGGCAACCATTTTTACCTCTTCTATAATCGACCTTATTGCTGGACTTTGTCCAACAATGCTGCTGAAATCGTATTTGTTGTCCTGATTCTGGGCGGATGCATCTTCGCCTCTCTTTTGTGATGTCTGCGTAAGGGCATTTCTAACAAGCATCTTTATCTCTTCGTTTATTATTGGTTTAATTATGTAATCATATGAGCCAAGACGAAAAGACTTTATAGCAGACTCGATACTAGCATAAGAGGTCATAATTATAACAATTACTTCAGGGTATTGTTCTTTTACTTTGGCAAGAAGTTCAATGCCGTCAATGCCTGGCAAAATAATATCTGTAATTATCAAGCTGCACGGCTGAGATTCAAGGACTTTTAAAGCAGATTCTGCGCTTGAAACAGCGGTAACCTCGTATGATTCTTTTAAGAACAATTTCTTTAAGGAGTTGCAGAGAAGCTCGTTATCCTCTACGATCAGTAATCTCTCTGGCATCATTGCCTCCGAACAAGTTCTAAATTTTCAGAACCTAAGTTAAGCGATTCTTTTTCTGCCATTCTGGCTCTTATCCAGAGTCTTTCTCTTTTAAGAAGGATTCCCGACAAGCATGAATGACAATATAGCTTTTTTAAAAAAAGTTCCAAACATATCTGTCCAAAATAAATTCTTTATTGCACTGCAGTTGCAGTGATATGATGCGATTTCTGAAGCCAAAGCCACGGATAACATCGACGAGGCGGAAGACGAAGCGGAAGTTTCGCCCCTGATATTGCGAAACTAATATGAAGTCTATCAAGCATTTACTATGCGCACGAAGGTAGTTCTTTGGCAAAGAAATCGTGTCGTATCACTGTTTAAATATTATTTTGGACACCTTTGAGTTCCAAATTAAAAACTATTTTTTAGTCATTATACCAGAAATATATTATTCTTTTTTCCTGCAGGCAACTGCAATCCCTATAATTGCAATAAATATCAGCCAGAAAATGAACAAATATGGTATCGCATGTTTGCCGGCAATTTGCAGCAATGGCCAGTTAAAAAACAAAGTCCCGATGATAAAAATAAAGATTAAAATCTCGGGCCTTTTCAATCCTCTGTCACCTTATCTTCGCTATCCAATTTCCCAGCCTTGCTGATGCTCATAGCCTTGTCTTCAGGGTCGAGATCCATAAGCTTGACGCCTTGAGCATACCTGCCTAAAACAGATATATCATCTGTTTTCAACCTGATTAGTTTCCCGCTGCTTGCCACTATAATAATCTCATCTTCGCCCCTGACTTGAATTAATCCGACTACATCTCCCCCCTTTTTAAGCAATCTGATGGAAATAACCCCCCTGCCACCCCTGTTTCTGAGGGGATAATCCTCAATTTTAGTTTTTTTGCCGATGCCTTTTTCAGTAATGGTGAGCAAATGAGTTCCTTCCTCTGCCACATCTGCTGACACCACCAAATCCTTTCCAGAAAGCCTAATTCCTATAACGCCTTTTGCAGTTCTTCCCATAGACCTTACCTGCTTCTCATTGAACCTGATAGCAAGGCCCTTCTTCGTTCCGATTATAAGTTCGTTGTCCCCGGTTGTTTTTTTGACGGATATAAGTTCATCATTATCAGCGATACTTATGGCTATTATGCCTTTTTCTCGCGGATTGCTGAATTCTTCGAGCAGGGTTTTTTTAACAATACCATTTTTTGTAAACATAACTAAAAAACCATCTTTGAAATCCTTTGTATTGATGGCAGTAGAAATTCTCTCCCCCTCGGAAAGAGGGAGCAGATTGATTAACGCCTTGCCCTTTGTAGTTCTGCCCGACTCCGGTATCTGATAAACCTTCATCCAGTATAACCTGCCCTTATTGCTGAAAAAAAGCATATAGTCATGGGTTGATGCAGTGAAAAGCTGCTCAACAGAATCTTCCTCCTTTGTCTCCATTCCCTTTTTACCCTTGCCTCCCCTCTTTTGACTCTTGTATATTGAAGAAGGCATTCTCTTGATATAACCCTCATGAGACAGCGTTATTACCATCTCTTCTTCTGTAATAAGGTCCTCAATCTTTATCTCAGTCGTCTCGGATTCTATGTTGGTCATTCTGCCTTCGGCATATTTCTTTTTTATATCGATGAGTTCCGCTTTGATTATAGCAGAGACGAGGGCTTCATCAGCTAATATGGCTTTTAATCTTTCTATCTCTCCAAGAATATCCTCAAGCTCTTTTATTACCTTTTCTCTCTCGAGCCCTGTAAGTCTTTGCAGCCTCATTTCAAGGATAGCTTGCGCCTGAATAACAGTCAGGGGATAATTTGATATTAACCCTCGTTTCGCCTCCTCGGGGGTCATTGATGACCTGATTAGCCCTATAATCTCGTCTATATAATCAAGCGCTGTCTTAAGTCCTTCTAAAATGTGCGCCCTTTCCTCAGCCTTTTTAAGCTCAAAGCGGCTTCTTCTAACGACGATATCCATTCTGTGGCGAAGAAAATGTTTCAATATATCCTGTAAATTAAGAATACGGGGTTGGTTGCCCACGAGAGCGAGCATAATAATCCCAAAAGTCGTCTCCAATTGAGTGTGTTTCAGAAGGTTGTTTAGGACAACCTGAGGCATCTCTGAGCGCTTCACTTCAATCACTACCCTTATGCCCTCCCTATCGGATTCATCCCTGATCTCAGATATCCCTTCAATCTTTTTTTCACGCATAAGTTCGGCTATTTTTTCGATAAGACGAGCTTTATTTACCTGATAAGGAAGTTCATCAATTATTATGCTTTCGCCGCCTTTTTGGTCTTTTTCAAATCTCGTCTTTGCCCTTATCTTAATCAATCCTTTGCCGTTTGTATAAGCTGAGATTATCCCGTCTGTCCCATATATAGTCCCACCTGTGGGGAAATCAGGACCTTTAATATACTTCATAAGGTCGTTGATGCCTGATTCAGGATTTTTAAGAAGCATTAACAGTCCATCAATAACCTCTCCAAGATTATGCGGGGGGACATTAGTAGCCATCCCGACTGCTATGCCTGATGCCCCGTTAATTAAGAGGTTGGGAATGCGAGTCGGCAGGATAACAGGTTCCTCGGTTGTTTCGTCGAAATTGGGGATGAAATCAACCGTGTCTTTGTCTATATCATGGAGAAACTCTTCAGCGATTTTCGACATTCTTGCTTCTGTATATCTGTATGCTGCGGCAGGGTCCCCGTCAACAGAGCCAAAATTACCTTGCCCGTCAATCAAGGGGTACCTCATATTAAAATCCTGGGCAAGACGCACAAGGGCGTCATATACCGCTGTATCTCCGTGAGGATGATATTTTTTGAGCACCTCGCCAACAACGCCCGCGCATTTTGAGTGTTTTTTATTAGAAAGCAAGCCTTCCCTGAACATTGCGTAGAGAATTCTTCTTTGAACCGGTTTCATGCCGTCTCTTATTTCGGGCAGCGCCCTGCCTATGATAACGCTCATAGCGTAATCGAGATAACTTACCTTCATTTCTTCTTCGATATTTATAGATGCTCTTGTCATTTAATTCACTCCGGAAGTATAAAATAGAAATTGTTGCCAAGCGGGGTTGCCTCATAGCCTACTACCCCACCGTGAATCTCAACCGCGTTTTTAACAAAAGATAGCCCATGCCCAGTCCCGGGCTTAAAGGAAGTATTTGCCCCTCTGTAGCCCTCTGTGAATATCTTGTCCCTTTCTTCTACCGCTATATGCCTGCCAGAGCTGAAGACATTGTATTTAATGCCGTTTCTGCTGTCGCCAAAATAGTTTTTTAAGACCTCCCTTCCGTATGCGATATATTTTTTCCTTTCCCCCTGATGGTTTACTATATCTTCAGTATATTTAACCGCATTGGAGAAAAGGTTTGCATACACCTGAGCTATAAGCCCGACATCCACCACGCTTATAATATCCTCATCGGGGATGCCGCTTAGTCTGTCGTCAATTACTATATTCATCTCCTTAAAATCCTCAATGAATCTCTCCAGTTGCGGTTGAACAACATCCCTTTTCATATTGCAGGGGACTTTGCGGAGGGTCAGCCTGCCGTGGTCAAAATGACTGCGCCGTAAAAGGGTCTCCAGAAATAGGCTTGTATTTCTGTAATGTTTCTCGATGTTGTCATATTCTTCGATTAACCCTTTGTTAACATCTCTTAATTCATCAAAAAGGTGCTCCATGCATAAGCTGTCACAAACATCATTTGATGCATGCTTAATGAGAAACCTCTCAATCTCTCTGTTTTTATCAATCTTGCCTTTCAGCCTTCTTATAAAGAGTTTGAAGACCATATTGGGGACAATGACATTGTGTTCGATATCTGCTACGAGGGTGCGGATAAATCTTAGGTGCTCTGCATTTTTCTCGAAAAGGAAGCGGTTATGCAAATTAAATCCTATCCTATTAGCATATTTCTGGAGAAAGAATTCAAGATGACCGTTTAATTTATAAACAGGGAAAACCTCCAAAAACCCTAATATCCCGTTTCTAACCCTCTCAGGAATCTGTGCTATAAGCAGCTTATTGCCTTTAAGCCCAAACAGAATGGTTCCATAATCTGTAACACGAGGATTTTCGCCTGTCTGTATATCTTCATCAATTGAAAAAATATATTCAGCCGGATCGCCGATAGTAGTTGAGATTAAAACCATTTTATTGAGTTTAGGATTAATAATATAAATTCCTGCGTCAAGATTAAAAAAGATCTTTGGGACAGATACGCAAAGTTTGTAAAAGTCCTCCATGCTTTCTAATTCTTGCGCTAAATCAAAAAAGGTCATGAGTGCGGCGCTTTCAGTTTGTGAAAAATTATACTTTTGATATGTGGTCTTTTTTTCCTCGATGCGGAGTATTATATCTTTGATGTTGGATGTCTTCATTTTTTGATGATTTTTAGTTCCTCTATAAGTTTCACTATTCGCTGTTTGATGTCATCCCTTGCCTTTCTAAACTCCTTCATAATAGTTTGTTCTGTCCCCAATGTTCCAACAGGGTCTTTGATATGCCAATGCTGTTTCTTGATGCCCTCTGGCATTTGGGAACATAATCTATCAGCATAGTCGCAAAGGGAAATAACCATGTCCACATTTTTAAGCAGTTCTGGGGAGATTAACTTTGATCTCTGTTTTGAGATGTCAATTCCTATTTCTTTCATCACGGCTATCGCCCTCGTTTGAACATCGGCGGTCATTATTCCGGCGCTGTGGGCTTCGATAAGACCTCTCCCGAGATCATTTGCTAATCCTTCAGCCATCTGGCTCCTGCAGGAATTGGCTGTGCATAAAAACATTATCTTTAGCATGAATGGCTCCTATTTATATCGCTATTTTAACATAGTTTGCGCCCAACAAAAAAAGATATTAAAAGCCCTGATAACAGCAGATTTAAGTAATCTAAATGGAAGAACGGCTTTTACTTAAAGATTTAACGCAGAAACTGCAATTGAAATTTTGTTTAGCAGGCATGAATACCCTTAGATTGTAATCTCAAAGTATCAAAACAATCACACTCTGACACTTTAACACTTACTTTCCTTCGGCTTCGCCTCGCTATGACAATTTTATATCTCTATCTTTTGTTTGCCTAATTCGTGCTGCATTAAAAAAATTTAAGCAGGGATTATGGCATTGCGTGTTTGAGGGAAACTGACCCTTTTATTTTATCCAAATGAATTTTTTGGGTTAATGTATGATTAAAAAAACATTTCATTTCTTAACTGTTAAAAAGTAGAATATATATAGACAATTTGATTTGCGGAGGGAATATCATGAATTCAATAGAAATAGCTTTGAGGATGGAATCGGACGCCATTAAGTTTTATACTGAAGCCGCTGCTAAAACATCTAATCCTGTCGGCAAAAAGATGTTTATGACGATAGCGGAGGATGAGAAAAGGCACCTCGATATAATAACCAAAATAATTAATGGTCTTGACATAAATGTCTCAGGCTCCAGCCCGATGCAAAATGTAAAAACGATATTTGAGTCTATGAAGGATGCTATGATGACCAGAGTTGAAGCGACAAAAGATGAAATGGAGGCTTTCAAAATAGCTATGCAAATGGAAAAAGAGGGCATCGAATTTTACAGGAACCTGCTTCCAAAGTTAAATACAGGAAAAGAGAAGACATTATTTGAAAAACTAATAAACGAAGAACAGCAGCATTATAAAATATTTGCGAATACCCACACCTTTCTTTCCGATACAGGAAATTGGTTCATGTGGCAGGAACACGCTATCGTGGAGGGGTAGGGCAGGTATTTGACCGCATAAGAGATAATGATAGAATACTCAAATACAAGCAATAAGCTAACTTTTGGTTTTCTATTCTAAGGCAACAAAGATTGTGTAATATTTAATTGGTTCTCATATACTCTGAATAGTCAAAGGATGTCAAATGAAAGATAAAGAGAAAACAAATAAGCTGATTGATGAAATTCTCGAACTGAGGCGGAAGATCGCCCATTTACAATCGGGCAAGCTAAAAAATATATTGAAAAATGAATCCGAACAAGGATTGTCTTCAACATATTTTGAGAATGAAATAACATTAAAAATACTAATAAAAGCTTATGATATCCTGTTGGAGGATGATAATTTTCAGGGCGCCTCCTCAAAGATAATAAAGAAATATATGGAACTCACAGGCGCAGCTTTAGGCTTTATATCTTGCCCTATTAATGAAGCACAGAATAATATTATTTATCTAATAAATCCGGACGGAAAAATAAGTCCTCTCGACCAAGATATGCCCATGCCTATACAGGAACTTCTCAAAGAGGTCTGTAGAACAGGGAATGCAATGTATCACAATAATTTCAGTTCTTTTGAATGGACTGAACTATCGACCTACAGACAAGTGCTGATAGATAATTTTTTAATGTCTCCCATTTTAATCAAATCAAAGGTGGAAGGCATATACGGCTTGGCAAATAAACCGGGGGGGGTTACTGACAGCGATTTAAAAATTGCCGCTCTGTTTGGTGTAACTATAGCAACCGCACTAAAAAGAAGCTATGAACAAGACTTTGAGATGAAATTTTATGAACTTAAGGAACAGTTTCTCTCAATCTCTAATGCCTCTATTGACGCTATAATCTGTTCAGACAGCAATGGCAATATAATATTCTGGAATAAGGCTGCAGAAAATATATTCGGTTATCCCGAAAATGAAATAATTGGGAAATCAGTCTCTCTATTAACCCCTGATAGATTTAAATTGCTAAATCAGGATTTATTCAGATTGTTTATTGTAAGCTCTAAACATGATTTGCGTAATAAGAGACTTGAGGTTACGGGAATTAGAAAAGATGGCACAGAATTTCCCGCTGAACTTTCTCTTACTATATGGGAAATGAACAAGCAAAAGTTTTTTGCCGGTGTAGTCCGAGATATTACAGAGAAGAAGAAGGCAGGGTCCAATATTGAGGCGAGTGCTGTTTTAACGGCTATAGAGCAATCCGAAGACCTGATGCTTATATGCGATATAAATGGCAATGTTGAATATGTGAATAAGGCAATGGAAAGAATCACAGGCTATCAAAGGCATGAGCTTATTGGGAGAAATATAGCGGTATTCAATCCGGGCTGGAGCAACGACAAGACTTACACAGATATTAAGCAATCTCTGTTATCCGGGAATTTATACAATGGGATTATACCATACAGAAAGAAGAATGGACAGCTCATTGAAGTTTTTCAAAGCTTTATCCCTATTAAAAATATGAGCGATTTGAACATCAGTCGTTTTGCAGTTTCAGCCAAAGAGATAACTCATCAAGAGACTACAAGAGAAAGATTGCTTTTCCTTGCTTATTATGATTCTCTGACCGGACTGCCTAATAAAAGCTTTTTTATAGATAGAGCAAATCAGGCGATAGCGAGAATCGAGTATAAAAGAAAGATTGGAGCAATTTTAATCATTGATATAAATGACTTTAATTCTTTTAATGAGAAATATGGCTTTGAGGCTGGTGATGCGATACTTAAAAAGGTTGGGAATACCCTTTCTGAGGCAGTTCGCGAATGCGATACTGTTGCACGGCTTGAAAACGATGAATTCGGCATATCTTTTATTGACATAGAAGGAGTGCAAGATATTATTAATCTGACTGAGACTATCATCAAAAAGACTGCAAAACCTTTTATGATAGATAAAAATCAGGTTCCTATAACTTTATGCATGGGCATTGCAGTTTATCCCGAAGACGGCAAGGATGCTAACGAAATAACTGAAAAGGCATACATAGCCCTCACCATCGCAAAACGAACAAAAAGGAAATCCTTTAAGTTTTATACTAAAGATATTGATACAAGGGCTGCTGAAATAGTTCAAATAGAAAAGAACCTATTTAAATCTTTGAAAAAAGAGGAATTTACTCTTCATTATCAGCCTTACTTTGAGATAAACACAAAAACAGTAGCAGGCGTGGAAGCCTTCATTCGTTGGAATAACAGCGAGTTAGGCATGGTTTCTCCTGGAAAATTCCTGCCGTTGCTTGAAGAAACTGGAATGATATTAGAGGTGGGCAAATGGGTTCTGAGAAATGCAATCAGGCAGCTGCGTAATTGGAAAGATAAGGGTTACAATATATGCCCTGTATCAATAAATCTATCAGAAATTCAATTCAGGCAGAAAGATTTGGCTAACTTGATTCATATGGAATTAAATCGCCACAAGATTCACCCTTCTATGCTTGTGTTGGAAGTAACTGAAGAGGCTTTTATGCGGGATATTGAGTATTCTAAAAAAGCCTTAAAAAATCTGAAAAATACAGGGGTCTCAATATCTCTGGATGATTTCGGCACAGCTTACTCCTCACTTAGCCATTTGAAAAGCATCCCGATTGATAATCTAAAAATTGATATATCGTTTATCAAGGCGATAGCATACGACCCTGATGCAGTTTCAATAGCAGCTACAATAATAACGGTTGCCCACAATTTGAATTTAAAAACTATCGCAGAAGGAGTGGAATCTGAAGACCAGTGGAAAATACTGAAGCTCCTAAGATGCGATTTGGCTCAAGGACATTATCTATCGAGACCTTTGCATCCAGATGATCTGGGGAAAATTTTCTCAAATCATTTATATTAAGTAACGCCAGACCTGCTTATATTACTGATCAAAAATAGACATAATAATTTTCAGCGAATATCAGATAAATAACCTTACACCTTCGATTAACCCAAAAAATGCATTTCGATAAAATAAAAGGGTCAGTTTCCCTCAGACATGCAATGCCAGAATCAAAGAGCAGGAATTTTAGTGGCTCTATCTTTGGCAGACGTTAGATAGAGTCTGTTTATAAAGTCGATAAACC
>JBBIIV010000028.1:10234-19582 GCA_037446295.1 Nitrospirota bacterium | reverse complement strand
ATTACGCGTTTTGCATTTCACAGGCTATGATGGTGTGTTTGCACAGCACGGAAGTCGTAATCGAGCCCACGCCTCCGGGAACTGGGCTGATTTTGTTTACAATAGGTTCAGCCTGGGCAAAATCTACATCGCCGCAATATTTTCCTGGATTGTCCGGATCAGGGTTGATGCCTACATCAATAACCGTCTGTCCTGCTTTGAAGAAATTGCCTTTGAGCATTTTTGCCTTTCCAACCGCCGCGATCACGATTTCTCCGTCCTGACACACTCCGGGCAGATTTTCAGTCCGAGAATGGCAAATGGTCACTGTGCCGTGTTCCCGCAGCAGAAGCATCGCTAAAGGTTTTCCCACAACCATAGAGCGTCCTACAACCACACATTTTTTGCCCTTGATCGGAATATTGTAGAAATGGAGCATTTCCATGCACGCACTTGGGGTGCAGGGGGGAAATCCGGTGGCATCATCGGTAAATACTTTTGCCGCGCCGTTGGCGGTGAGGCAGTCCACATCTTTTTCAACCGGAATCAGCGTTCTGATTTTCCGCTCATTGAGATGTTTGGGCAAAGGCGAAAACATTAAAATGCCGTTCACATCTTTTTTGGCGCCAATTTCGGTCACTGCTTTTTCAAAAGCCTCCTGTTCGATAGTTTCGGGATATTCAAATACCTGACAGTCCATACCCACGCTTGTGCAGGTCTTTTTTGCGCCGCCTTCATAAAACAGATCATCAGGACGCGCGCCCACACGGATAATGCCGAGTTTCGGTGTTATACCTTTAGCCTTCAATGCCTCAACCCGCTTGATCATATCCTCCTTCATTGCATCTGCAACCGGTTTTGCTTTTAGAACTTCTGCCATTATGACTGTTCCTCCTTATTATTTTGAAAGTTTGGAAATAACCAGATTCAAAGTTTCATCCGCAATTTTACAGCCGTCACTGACCAGACGATCCATTTCTTCTCTTGCGGATTTGACAAAATTCTGATCTTTGATAGTATTGAGATTGATAATGACATTGAGTTTGCCGGAAATCAGCGCTGCTTTCATAAACACCACGCCGCATCCCACATCGGAAATTGCGAGCATGGTTCCGATCTGCCCCATCCGCTGATGAATTTTGATGCCTTCATACGCCTTGCGCATAATTTCCATCGGTACTGAGCATGCTGTCTTGGAGCACTCCTCCATAGTTTCTTCCTTGAATTTGATTTCTTCCGGTGTGTTTTTCGGAAGACCATAAGCTTTGGACAAAGGTTCGAACACTTCAGCGTCTTTGTCTACCAGTGCTTCCAGCTCTGAAATGACTTTGTACCCTTTTTCAAGTAAATCTTTGACCTCAGGCTCCACATCAGCATATTTTTTCTTGCCTAGTGTGAGATTGCCGACCATGTTGGAAAGCGCCATGCCGATTGCGCCGCCCATTGCTGCTGCTCCGCCGCCGCCCGGAACCGGAGCTTTGGATGCCAATACTTCGATAAAGTCCTTGCAGGATTTGTCAACCATTGATGCCATGCTTTAGTTTCCCTCCTTATGGGTTATTGATTAAAAAACCTTTCAAATAAGCATTCTATAAGTCATATTTTTATTCTAATCCTCTCAATCCTTCCTTTTAATGAGTTCAAGCATCTCGTCTCTAGTGCTTTGCTTGCTTCTAAAAATACCTCTGACCGCAGACGTAACCGTTTTCGAACCCGGCTTCTTAATGCCCCTCATGCTCATACATAGATGCTCTGCATCGATAATTACCATGCAGCCTTTTGGCTTAAGCCTTTGCAATATAATATCGGCTAACTGTGAAGTCAGTCTCTCTTGCACCTGCGGCCTCTTGGCAAGGAGTTCCAATGCCTTTACGAGCTCGCTTATCCCTACAATCTTACCGCTTGGGATATAGGCAATATGAGCTTTACCGAAGAAAGGCAATAAATGGTGTTCACATACCGAATAAAAAGGTATATCTTTCAACAAAACCATTTCATCATGGTTTTCGCCCTCTATCGGTTTTAGCAAATCATCATCAGCGGTTTTTAAGCCGGAAAATATTTCGAGATACATCCTTGCAACGCGAGCAGGGGTATCCTTAAGTCCGGGTCTCGTTATATCATCGCCGATTCCTTCAAGAATCAGTTTTACACCTTCTTCTATTTTTTTAATATCCATTCTTTATGATTATTCTTTTATCTGTAACGATTATGTCCATCTTGACATCGTGTGATTGTACAGGCACCGAATCCACTATCTGTTCCTCATATGATAGGGCTACGGCTGGAGAGGATTTTTCATTCAGCATCTTGTCATAAAAACCCTTTCCATATCCAAGTCTGTTGCATTGGTCATCAAATGCCACTCCCGGTACGATGATCAAATCAATATCATTTACATTCATGATTCTGTCGTCAGAAACATTTGGTTCGGGTATGTTCTGATAGCCGAGTGAGAGCTCGCTTAGGTTGTTGATTTTATAAATTATAAGTTCAGAAGATACAGGGTCAACCTTGGGAAGGGCGATTATTTTGCTATTTGAGATGCAATATTTCATTAAATTAAAGGTGTCAACTTCGCTTTTGTATGAGGCGTAGAAGAGAATCACGCGGGCTTTATCAAATTCCGGCAGTGCGAGGAGGTTGTTTTTTATGAAATCGTCTTTTGCCTTTTTGTCTGTGGCTGTGATAGCGTCCCTTCGCTTAAGAACTTCTTTTCTGATTGTACGCTTGTCCATTTAGGATATGTAATCCTGCAATTTCCTTTTTATCTCCCTGACCTCTGCTACGACATCAGGAGCCCTGTCAAAAGGGGAAATACCGCCGATGTCGGCATCCATGACTTCTTGATTGAATTTTAAAGCGCCTATAAGATTCATCCCTGTAATATTGTCTTTCAAGAATGAGATGTCGGCTTCATTTCTGACTTTGTTTGCTACAACAAAAACCTCTTTAACCCCAAGGCCTTTTGCCAGTTCCTTGACGGTGTTGGCGGTCTGGATGCTTCTTTGACCGGGTTCGACAACAACAATAAAGGCGTCGACGCCTTCAGCTGTTCCCCTTGTTAGATGCTCGATGCCTGCTTCCATATCTACTATTACCACTTCGTCGCGTTCTACGACGAGATGTTTTAAAAGTCTTCTTAAAAGAGCGCTCTCAGGGCAATAACAGCCGGAAGCAGCTACTTTTGCCTTGCCCATTACGAGCAGAGTGATTCCTTTGATTTTAAAACCAATGCCTTCCGGTATGTCGTCCACTTTTGGGTTCAGCCTGAACATCCCCCCTGTAGTTCCCGGCTTGACCCCTGTCCTCTCTTCAATAAGTTGCGACATATCAGCAAGCGGTTTTATCTTAGCAATATCTGAAGCGCTGATTCCCATTGCCTGGGCAAGATTGGCATCAGGGTCGGCGTCAACTGCTATTACCTTTTTGCCCTCTGCTGCAAATAAATGGCTTAAAATTGCTGAAAGCGTAGTCTTTCCAACCCCGCCTTTTCCGGTTATAGCGATTTTCATAAGTTGGAGTATAACATATTTTAAAAAAATTATCGGGGCGAGCCGATTCGAACGGCCGACCTCTCGCACCCCAAGCGAGTGCGCTAACCAAACTGCGCTACGCCCCGAATTCAGTAGAAATTTAGGTATTAAAGAGTCCGTGATATATCACGCAAACGATTTTTTATATAATTCAATAAATCTTCCGACCTGGATTCAAGTGGGGCTACATTTTGGCCCTTGCTTGGAGTTTGATTCATCGAGTTATCCCCCTTCTGGAGTTTCTTCCTTACGCCATCTATTGTGTATTTTTCATCATAAAGCAGCCTTTTTATTGTCAGAAGCAAGTCAACATCCTGTTTCATATAAATCCTTTGCCCTGACAGACTTCTTTTAGGATGGAGGAAGGCAAATTCTGATTCCCAATATCTTAACACATATGGCTCGACTTCCAATATCTTGCTGACCTCCCCTATCTTATAAAACAATCTCTCTGGAAATAAGTTCAGGGATTGGGATTTTCTCAAGTTTCTTGCCATAAAAAACCTCCCCCGTCAAAAACGTGCAAGATGTCTAACCCCCATTCTTTCAATACCTGCCCATACGGTAAAAGAAGGGGTTGATATTAAGTCACCAAAAAAGCCATCACCACTTCTTAAAAACCCTTCTTGCTTGTAACGAGAAAAAAATACACAAAAAGCTACGAGGAGCTTATTTTTTACCCAAATTCAGCGGTGATTTGACAAAACTAATAAATTCGCCACTTCCCTCTTTCTTGAACAAGTCCGCGAAGGGGTTTATTGAGGAATCTATAAATCTGAATCCCTGCGTTATAGGCTGTAGTAATGACAACCCTTATCGCTGTTATATGGGATTAAATTATTTTTTATTGCAGGATTTCTTTAACTCAACGCTTGCCTTGAAGGTAATAACCCTTCTTGGGGTAATCTCAAATTCTTCTTTAGTGATTGGGTTTCTGCCTTTTCGAGCACGCTTTTTTCTGATATTGAACGTTCCAAAACCTGATAATTTAATACCCTCTCCATCTATTAATCTTTGCTTGATTTTATAAAAGACCGCTTCCACTATTTCCCTTGCCTCTCTTTTAGTGAGGCCTAAATTATCTTGTAATGAATTAATAATATCAATCTTTGTCATACCCATCCCTCGCAGAAAGTATAAACTCCAAAACAAACAGAGTGATAAATTTTAAATTACTTTTGGCTTATATTGTCAAGTTTTATAATTTGGCGTCTTGCTGTTTTAAGATTTCCTCAAAATTAGACAAAGTTCCTCAAATAGGGAAAAAATATTAAATCTATTGGCTATTTATAAACTACGGCTTTTTTATCATGCTTGATTTGTAAGCATCATTCTTTGGAAAAGCTCAAAGGAAGGATATAGACATAGTTTTTTTGTAAATACAGTACTATTGTTAGTCGTCATTCTGGGATCGCTTGCGAGAATGTTACAGACTTGCCTGTGTGCAGTGCTCGACTGCCGTATCTGCTCAGGCAGGCGCATACAGAAACTTACTTTATAACAGACCTAAATAGTCCCTTGCTTGATTCCAGATTAATTCTCTGGTATATTAATTGCAAATTAGTAAAATAAGCATTTTTATTAAATACATTGTGGTTTGCCCAAAATCTTTTTAGTAGCACAATTTTTTTAAGGGGAAGTTAGTTCGGTCTTTTTCTGAGGTGCGTTAAATAAAAATTAAGGTGGGATTTGTTCGGGGGATAACACCAATTAAAAAATTTGCTTCATCTCCAAAACAGTTGCAAAAATAAGTTGTCAAGCCTTGAGTATTTCCCGAAAAATAGAGATAGACCTGCAAACTGCTATATTTATTTGTCATTCCGAACACCCAACGGGTGTGAGGAATCTTTAAGTTAAACGATAAGATTTCTCGCTCTGCTCGAAATGACAACTTTCTATCTCTATTTTTCGGTATTTCCATACAGAAAGGGGGTGAGAAATATGAAGAGAGTCATTGCTTTGATAGTAGCGATTGTTTTCGTTTTAGGAGTAGCTTCATTAACATTTGCTTCTCCTGCAATGGATAAATGCAACAAGTGCCACAAGGGAGATAAGTCGCTCGATAAGGCTGTGGCAGCGAAAAAGATCGATTCAGCCGACGCATTGATTAAAGCCGTTAAAGCCAGTCCAAAAGCAGAACTTCATAAGAAGTTCACTGATGATGACTATAAGGCAGTAGCAAAAGAGCTCAAACTGAAATAATTAGTTTTGATGGCAAATGATGGTAAATAAGAAAGACGGGATATCCCGTCTTTCTTATTTTTGCTCATATCAGATTATTTTTTTCTTTAAATCCATGCATATTTGTGGTTTGTTTATAAAGTCAGTTTATGTGTTATTCCCTTTTGTCGGGTATTCTTCCCAATAAACGATTCTGAACAAGCCAGAATGACGACTAATAATGGTACTGTATTTATAAAAAGACTATGTCTATTTCTTTCCTTTCAGCTTTTCCCGAAGAATGACCAATGGACAAAAAAGCCGTAGTTTATAAACAGACACTATTTAGAGATATTGCTTTCATATTCATTTTACTCATATACTGTGTATATGAATACCACTAAAATCTCATTTATCGAGGTAAAATCTCCGGGTGGGCATATATTCAGCAAGTTCCCTATACCGAGGCTTGGCTCTGTTCTTCTGTCAACACTGCTTAGCCGCAGAGGATACAATGTAAGGGTCTTTATAGAAGATATTTCTGAGCCCGACTGGAGATTTATAGAAAGCTCTGATATTGTTTGCATTTCAACAATAACATCTACTGCCCTGAGAGCGTATCAACTATCTTCCAGACTTAGAATAAACGGCATCCCTGTCATCATAGGCGGCGTCCACCCAACCTTTATGCCAGATGAAGCTATAGAACACTGCGATTATGTCATAAGGGGTGAAGGCGAACAATCGCTGTCAGACCTTTTTGATTTTTTTGAAAAGGGGTCTCCCCCGATAGAATCTATTAAAGGTTTAACATATCGGGACAGGCACGGCGATATTAGACATAATCCCCCAAATCCTTTCAAAAATGATTTGGATGCCATGTTAGAGCCTGATTTTTCGCTCATCCATAACTGGAAGTATTCTAATCTGCACCCCGTTGCAACATCAAGAGGATGTCCTTACGACTGCAAATTCTGCTCGGTAATCCACATGTTTGGAAGGAGATACCGGTTTAAATCACTTGAAGCCTCTATCAGGGAGATTAAGAATGTTATGCACCCAAAGCATACAACTCGAATATTTTTTGTCGATGATAATTTTACAGCTTATAAAGATAGAGTTAAGCAGATTCTCAAACGGATAATATCAGAAAGACTTAATATAAGCTGGTCTGCTCAGACAAGGGTAGATATCGCGCAAGACTCTGAGCTTTTGCGTCTGATGGCTGATTCAAATTGCGATACCCTTCACATAGGCTTTGAATCTATAAATCCCCTGACGCTTAAGGCGTTTAACAAAAAACAAGAGGTGCAAGAAATTGAATACTGCGTCAGGAAAGTTAAGGAATACCATTTGAATATTCATGGAATGTTTGTGTTTGGCGCTGATACCGACGATGTTGATACTATAAGAAAGACCGTAGATTTTGCGATGAAACTTGGGATTGACACCGTTCAATTTCTTATGCTAACACCCCTGCCCGGCACAGAAATTTTTAATGAAATGAGAGATTCTCACAGACTGCTCCATACCGACTGGTCGAAGTATGACGCTCATCATGTTACATTCATACCCTCAAAGATGAGGCCCGAAACACTTCATCTGGATACCCTCAAGGCTATGGGCAGGTTTTATTCATGGAGATATATATTGAGCCACCTTATAAGGTTTGATTTTTTCTATGCAGCGATGGGACTTTACGGGAAAAGGGCGATAAAAGATGCCATCGGACAAGCTCAGGCTTATCTCGAAGAAATCTCCATCCTCCCCGATTTAACTGCCCGTTATAGTAAATAATATTTTTAAAAGGGGTAATTATGTTTATTGTCGCTGTCTTAATTATCATTATTCTTATAGCAGTCTTTGCTTTTCAAAACGCAACTCCTGTTGCGGTAGCTTTTTTGTTCTGGAAGTTTGAGGCATCAGTCGCTGTTTTGATATTCCTGTGCGCCCTTGCTGGCTTGATTGCCGGCATGATTTTAGCTATGGTGCTAAAGTCAAAAATTTCTGCTCGTAATATTTAAAAAAGGGGTGCAGGTTCTATCTCAGCTTTTGTCTTTAAAAGTGATAAACTAATATATGCCAGTTGAAAAATGGTTTCATCGGCTTCCTTTTCATTACGGCTGGATAGTCGTATTCACAGGGATGCTTGGGATTCTTGCCTGCCTGGGCTTTGGAAGGTTTGCGTTTGGGATGCTCCTACCGTCAATCGGCGAATCCTTGAGTCTCACTTACTCTCAAATGGGACTGATAAGCACAGGCAATTTCTTGGGTTATCTATCAGCCGCTCTTATCAGTGGAATTATCGCCACCAGAACCGGCTTGAGAAAACTCATATATGTCTCCCTTATGCTCGTGGGTTTTACGATGGTATTGTCAAGCATGGCACAGGGGTTTTTGTATCTTTTGATAATGTATACTTTAACCGGTTTTGGGAGCGGCGCATCTAATATCCCTATAGTAGCTCTCGTATCGTCATGGTTTTCAAGAAGAGTGCGTGGAAGGGCGGCAGGCTTTATTGTGGCAGGAAGCGGTTTTGCGATTATTTTTTCAGGCAGATTTATTCCCTTCATGAATGAGCATATCGAGACAGGTGAAGGCTGGAGAAGCGCATGGCTAATTTTAGGCTTAATAGTTATATTTATTGCTTTTGTATGCCTACTACTGCTTAGAGACAATCCTTTAGAGATTGAACTGAAGCCTGTTGGTTATGATAAAGATACAGACTCCCCCAAAGGCGTAGCAGCAGTTCAGCACTATCAAGGCATATACAAAAGATGGATTATCTACTATCTCGGTATCATATACTTCTTTTTCGGCTATACCTATGTGATATATGTCACATTTATAGTAACAGCCCTCGTTAAGGAAAGAGGTTTTACGGAATTAGGAGCTGGCAACTTATGGTCTATAGTTGGCTTCATGAGCATCTTTTCAGGTCCTCTGGCTGGTTTCCTTTCGGACAAATGCGGAAGAAAGACAGCGCTTATAGCGGTTTTCAGTCTCCAGATGCTTGCATATCTCTTTATTGCGGCATACCTGCCTGAAACTTTTCTCTACATCTCGATTGTCTTTTTCGGGATGGTAGCTTGGAGCATACCTGCTATCATGGCAGCTATTGTTGCGGACTATACGAAAGATAGACAAACTGCTCCAGCATTTGGTCTCGTAACATTCATATTCGGCATTGGACAGATAACAGGGCCTGCTGTAGCAGGTTACATGGCGTCAGCATCTGGGGGCTTTTCGAGCAGTTTTTATATGGCTGCCGTCTTTTCAGCCGTTGCGATTGCGCTCTCTGCTTTTTTGAGAAAGGGACAAGACAGTTAAAAAAATATTAAGTCTATCGTCTCTTGTCCGTTGGAAAGGAATAAATTGCTCCATTTTTGGTTACTGTCTTTTTTTAACCCGGAAACTGCAATTGAAATTTTGTTTAGCAGGCATAAATCCCTTCAAACATTTTATAAAGTATCAAATGATACTCTGACACTTTCATTTTATCGGGATTGCGTCATTGCATGTCTAAGGTGTTTCAGGACAGAAGGTTTTCGGGCATTTATTCCTGCTCTTTTGAGACGAAATGCATTTTTTGGGTTTATATAGAAATCCTTGAAGTTCAAGAATTTGATATAATATCATTTACGCAAGAATTGGAGGATATTTATAAGTATTA
>JBBIIV010000028.1:6817-10134 GCA_037446295.1 Nitrospirota bacterium | reverse complement strand
AAGAATTTGATATAATATCATTTACGCAAGAATTGGAGGATATTTATAAGTATTATGAAGGATTTAGCCCTTGTAAATAATTTCGTGCGTGATCTAGTAGTTAAAGACGTTCAAGAAGGCAAAAATAGCGGCAAAGTAATAACTCGTTTCCCACCCGAACCGAATGGCTACCTCCATATTGGTCACGCTAAATCCATATGCCTTAATTTTGGGCTCGCCAAAGAGTTTAAGGGCATCTGCAATCTCAGGTTTGACGATACCAATCCTAGCAAGGAAGACCAAGAATATGTCAATTCAATAATTGAGGATGTGAAATGGTTAGAATTTAATTGGGAAGACAGGCTATATTACGCATCTGACTATTTTGATAAATTATACGAATGGGCTGTGCAGCTTATCAAAGATGGCAAGGCTTATGTTTGTGATTTGAGCCCAGAGGAGATGCGACAATACAGGGGGACATTGACGGAACCCGGCAAAGACAGCCCCTTTCGGAATCGTTCTAAAGAGGAGAATCTCAACCTTTTTGAGAAAATGAAAAAAGGTGAATTTTCTGACGGTTTAAGGGTTCTCAGGGCTAAGATAGACATGAGTTCCGGTAATATAAATATGAGAGACCCAGTAATGTATAGAATTAAACATGAGGAGCACCATAGAACTGGGAATAAATGGTGCATATATCCCATGTATGACTGGGCGCATGGACTTTCGGATTCTATAGAAGGGGTTACCCATTCCATCTGCACAATGGAATATGAAGATCATCGCCCATTGTATGACTGGTTTTTAGATCAACTCAATGTATATCATCCTCAGCAGATTGAGTTTGCCCGTCTTAATCTAAGCAGGACAGTTCTCAGCAAACGTAAACTTCTAAGGTTGGTCAATGAAGGATTTGTAGAAGGATGGGATGACCCAAGGATGCCTACATTAGCAGGGTTCAGAAGACGTGGTTATACCGCTGCTGCCATAAGGGACTTTTGCGAGCGCATAGGCGTGGGCAAGAAGGAGAGCCTTGTTGATATTGCATTGCTCGAACACTGCGTCAGGCAGGACTTGAATAAGAAGGCTACGAGAGTTATGGGTGTGCTTAAGCCGCTTAAAGTAGTGATTATAAACTATCCTGATGATAAGACAGAGTATCTTGAAGCTACCAATAACCCCGAAGATCCAGATATGGGGACTAGAATGATACCATTCTCGAAGGTCATAAATATAGAAAAAGATGATTTTATGGAGAATCCGCCAAAAGGGTTTTACCGTTTAGCGCCTAACAGGGAGGTTAGGCTCAGATATGCTTATTATATCAAGTGTGTTGATGTTTTAAAAGATGAAAAAACCGGAGAAATAATTGAACTCTATTGCACTTATGACCCTGCCACAAGGGGTGGCTGGGCGCCTGATGGCAGAAAGGTGAAATCAACCTTACATTGGGTTTCGGATCAACACTCAATAGAGGCAGAAGTGCGCCTTTATGATTATCTATTTATTAAGGAGAATCCTGACGAGATAGAAGAAGGTAAGGACTTCACTCATTATATTAATCCAAATTCTCTTGAAGTTTTAAACTCTTGCCGTTTGGAGCCCTCGCTATCGGCTGCAAAAAAAGGAGATGTTTATCAGTTTGAGAGAATTGGCTATTTTTGCGTAGATACAAAAGACTCCACTGAAGAACATCTCATATTCAACAAGACGGCATCTCTCAAGGATGAATGGACTAAGCTGCAGAAATCAGGAAAAGTCGTATGAATTAAAGCTAACCCAGACTTAGCGATGAGATAATCCCAGAATTATCATTAGAGTTAAAATATGCTTTATTATCAATCAGTTTTTCTAATGGCGGTCATTAGAAATAAATACTTGTAAAACAATTGGTTATATTCATAATGACAATTTTAGGATAATTTTATTTTTTGGGAAATATTTCAGATTTCTTTAAAGGTTTTATATGCAGCTTCAATAGTCTGTGAGATATCCTGTTTAGTGTGGGCAAGGCTCATAAAACCAGCTTCAAACTGAGAAGGGGCAAGATAAATCCCTTTATTAAGCATCCTGATAAAGAACTTTGAGAATAACTCTGTATCAGCTTTCTTGGCTGTAGTGTAATCCGTAACCTCATGTTCAGTAAAGTAGGTGCAAAACATTGTCCCTGCCCTGTAAAATTTTGTAACTGCGCCTGCTTTTTTGGCGGCATCTCTGAGGCCTTCTTCTAAGGCTTTCATTTTGGATTCGAGCTTACTATAAACACCCTCTTTATCAAGAATCTTCAGAGTCTCAATGCCCGCAGTAGTCGCCGCAGGATTTCCCGAAAGAGTCCCTGCTTGATATACAGGTCCTTCAGGCGCTACCAACGACATAATCTCTCTTTTCCCCCCGTAAGCCCCAACGGGCATACCGCCCCCAATGACCTTGCCGAGGCATGTAAGGTCTGGGACAATCCCGTAATATGCCTGCGCCCCGCCTTTAGCAACCCTGAAACCTGTCATGACCTCATCGAATATCATAAGAATATCGTATTTTGCGGTCTCGTCCCTGAGCGTTTCGAGAAAACCTCTCACAGGCAAGATACAGCCCATATTTCCTACCACAGGCTCAAGGATTACGCAAGCAATCTTTTTATTTTCTTTTTTAAGAAGGCTCTTAAAGGCATCTATGTTGTTGAAAGGCAGTGTTATAGTTTCCCTTGCATACGATTCTGGGACTCCAGAGCTATCAGGTATCCCGAAAGTAGCCGCTCCTGAACCTGCCTTAACCAGCAATCCATCAAAATGCCCATGGTAACATCCTTCAAATTTGACTATTTTATCCTTTTTAGTGAATCCTCTCGCTGCCCTGATCGCGCCCATAACGGCTTCAGTCCCAGAGTTTACCATTCTTACCTTCTCTATCGAAGGGTAAAATTTCATTATTAACTGAGCAATCTCTATCTCAAGTTGGGTCGGCGCACCATAGCTTATGCCTTTGCCGATGCATTTTTTTATCGCCTTTATAATTGGCGCTGGGGCATGACCTAAAATCAGCGGACCCCATGATAATACATAATCTATAAATGCATTGCCGTCAACATCATAAATCCTTGAGCCTTTTGCCTTGTTTATAAAAAGTGGAGAGCCTCCGACAGCCCTGAAAGCCCTCACAGGGCTGTTAACCCCACCGGGCATAAGTTCCACAGCCTTTTTGAATAGATTCAAGGATTTTGTTTTTTTCATAACCGCTCCTTAATTTTAATTGAAAAATGGAATGCAATTTATCACAAGGAATAAATGTTTGTCAAAAAAACGATAACCAAAAACACAGATAAAAATCATTGAGGAGTC
>JBBIIV010000028.1:0-6717 GCA_037446295.1 Nitrospirota bacterium | reverse complement strand
AATGTTTGTCAAAAAAACGATAACCAAAAACACAGATAAAAATCATTGAGGAGTCAGATCATAATTCATAGTTAAGACGACAGATCGTTTTTGGCTATTTTTTCAAGAGCAGGCTTTAATTTATCAATCTGCTTAATAAGCTCAGCGATTGCTGTTTTTGCTCCTGTCATATCGCCGTTTTTACCTGCCATTTCAACGGCATGAACAGTCTCAAATGCCGATTTGGCAGCAAAGTTTCCCACAGCGCTTTTTAAGGTATGGCCTGCTCTCTCTAATTTGTAAGAATCTCCTTGTTGCAATGCTTCTTCTATAGCTGATAGGTAATTAGGCAGTTCCTTAAGGAACATTACCGCTGTCTCTTTCAGCAGTTTTTTATTTCCTTGAAGTCTCGACAGCGCTAAAGGTATATCTATCACTTCAGCGTTTGGCTCAATGGAAACAGGTGGATAACTTTTCATGACATTATCAATGGTCTTTAAAAGCTCGTCTTTGTCTATTGGTTTTGAGATATATTCATCCATGCCTGCATCAAGGCATCGTTGACGGTCGCCTTTCAAGGCAAGCGCTGTCATTGCTATGATAGGCATGTGCTTATTCGTCAGCATTTCTCTTTCTCTGATAGCCTTTGTAGTTTGAAGTCCGTCCATAATCGGCATCTCCACATCCATTAGGATAAGGTCATATGCAGCCTTTTCGATTGCTTCAATCGCCTCTTTTCCATTATTTGCCAATTTGATATTATGCCCTTTGTCTTTTAAAAAAGACACTGCTAAATATTGATTTATAGCATCATCTTCGACAAGTAAGATGCGCAAATTTTTGTAAGAATCAACTAGTTGTTCCTCTTGGTCTGCATAATCATTATTCAAAGAAAAAACTTTAGTAGAGAACTGTATAAGTTTATTAAGCAAATCAGATCTTTTGACGGGTTTTTGTAAATAATCAGATATGCCTAATCTTTTAAAACGCTCATAATCAAGATAACTATCAGTCGAACAGAGCAAGATAATAGCGGTTTTATTAAATATCAGGCTTTTTTTAATTTGGGAGATCAAGTCGGCAATATTCATGTCAGGTATATGCGCATTAAGTATCAATATTCTGTAAGGAGAGTTTATTGATACTGCTTGAAACATTTCTTCAATAGCGGCGCTGCCAGTAGTTGCAAAGTTTGAGGCAATTCCATAGTTTGTGAGCATCTCTGTGAGCATCAGCCTATGTTTGTCATTATTGTCTAAGATTAACACTCGTAAATCCTTGATATCAAAGGAATTAATAAGTGCAGTTTCACATTCGGGGGGAAGGCTGAATTGGGCTGTAAAATTAAATGTGTCGCCCTTCTCATCATTGCTCTTTAACCATAACCTTCCTCCCATCAGTTCTATTAATTTAGAGGAAGCGGCAAGACCCAATCCTAATCCGCCGTATTTTCGGCTAAAAGAACTGTCTGCTTGAAGCAAGGGCTTAAAAATGCTCTCTCGTTTTCCAGTGGGAATGGCGATGCCTGTATCGCTGATTGAAAATTGCAAAGCCCAGTCAGAAATTAAGAATGACAAAGCAGAGTGCCAAGATTCAAAGGATTCATATAGTGAAGTGTTTTCTTTTGCGTCAATTTCTTCCTCATTGATTAATATACTTGATTGAAGGTCAGTTGAGGGAGGCATTACATTTTTTATAGACAAAACTACTCTTCCCTGATCTGTAAACCTTATGGCATGAGTTAGAAGATTAAAGAGAATCCGCCATAGCCGTGCGCCGTCACCAATAAGCCGGTCAGGCACTTCAGGCGCAATAGAAGAAAATAGTTCCAGATTTTTTTTTCTGGCAATAATATTGATAGAACTAATGAGAGACCCGATGCATTCTCTCAGACTGAATTGATAACTGTCGAGCTCAAACCTGCCTTCCTCTATTTCAACGAAATCAAGCAAGTCTTTGACTAATGGCATCAATGTCTCTGCAGAGTTTTGCAGCAAAGTAAGATATTCGATTTGCTGTGAAGAAAGATTTGTTTTTAACAGCAAATCTGTCATGCCAATTATACCTGTTATAGGCGTCCTTATCTCGCGGCTAATATTCGACATAAAATCTAACTTTAAACCCTGAGCAGCTTTTTTGCTGGCATTAATATCCTGTGCTTCAAATATGATGCCCAGTATGTCTTCATTTTTTTTTATTATCGATATTGATAAAATAACTGGTATTTCAGCCCCATTTTTTGCAATATAAGCTTTCTTGATATTGCTGACAGCTTTTTTATCAGTTAAGTCTTTAAGTTTTATCCCAGCAAAGGCATTAGATTTTGCACCATCTTTAATAATTACACCAATATGTTTATTAATTAACTCTTTTTCTTCATATCCTAGAATATCGCATGTTAAAGGGTTAACATAATAGATCAAACCTTCCAATGAAGAAATTATAATTGATATTGTGTTTATATTCGTCTCTTTATTATTATCTGCGAATAGCATCTTTCGATTTATTAATGAGGGGTGGAGTTTATAGCGGCTTCGATTCTGTTTCTGCCTTTTTCTTTTGCGCGATACAACGCCTGATCCGCGGTATTCACAAGGTCAATCGCGCTTAACGTATCATTATGAGCACCCGAGGCAACGCCGAAACTCATGGTTATATTTATCTTGCCTTTGGGAGTCTCGATTGGTGTTGAAATAACCGAGAGTCTTATTCTTTCTGCGATATTAATAGCGGCAGTATGTTCACATTCTTGCAAAATTATCAAGAATTCGTCACCCCCGTACCTCCCTATCTCTGTATATATCCTTAAACCAGCTTTTAACCTTTTAACCGTCTCTTGAAGCACTAAATCTCCAATAATGTGCCCATATGTATCGTTAATAAGTTTGAAATGGTCTATGTCGCACATAATAACAGATAAGGGGCGTTTTAATCTTCTGCTTCTGTTCAATTCTATATTGAGCATCTCCCAAATTGTGTAATGATTCCATACTTTTGTAAGACCATCTCGGGCAGCAAGGTCGCGGAGAGCCTCGCGGGTAGCTATAAGTTCTTCTTGAAGATTAATAATTCTTTGCCCTGCGCGAAGTCTGACCATGAGCTCGTCAATCTTAAAAGGCTTCAGTATATAATCGTCAGCGCCTGACTCAAGCCCTGTCACAATGTCCATTGTTTCGCTTTTCACAGTCAACAGAATGATATAAATATATGGTTCTCTTTTTAACTCCCTCACAAGCTTACAAACCTCTATGCCGTCCATCTCTGGCATCATCCAGTCAAGTAGAACAATCTTTGGAGGATCATCTGATTGAATGATTTCCCATGCTTCTTTCCCGTTACTGGCTATGATTACTTCATAACCACGCTCTTTAAGCAAGGTTTCAAGCACTTTTTGTGAGATTATTTCATCTTCAGCAACGAGGACTTTCATTGTTAACCATTAAATTTTACATTGGGCGATAATTTATCTTCTTAAAATTTATCAATTCCACCGTTAGGGGCATCAAGCTGCATCGGCAGCTGGTTCTGTAGTTTTAGTTTATTATATTTCAAAAATTGTGCCTAATAAATATAAATATAAAAGAAATTTTCAGTCATAAATAAGTTTCGATCTTCTAAAGGGGTATTAATAGCTCCTGATTCTATAATATCTTTCTTTAGCCTTCAAAAATTCATTCCTATTGATAGGCGGGATTTTGATGTTTCCTTTTGAAGAGCCTTCCTCTGTGAAAAATCTCTTAGGCAAGTCATCATGGGTTTTATTGAACCCGGCAGATTCATTCAGTTTTCTTTCGAGATTACAGATTCTTTCCCCTATTCTTAAGAGGGATTGGACATTGTGATTGCACCCTATAACAGCGTTCAAAGCCCTTGAATATTCCTCAAGTCCCGCCGCAAAGAAGACAAACTTACATGCAGTTAAAGAGTCAATAACTGCATTAAGGTCTTCTGCAATCTTTATTATTCTTGCCTTGCCCTCGAAGGAAAACCTGTCAGTTGCAACTGGTTTTCTAAGAATCTCATGGCTTATAGGATAAGCCCTTAGATGACAGCCTCCCCTGCTGGATGTAGCATATGCCAAAGCCATTCCGTAAGCGCCCCTTGGGTCGTAAGCAGGGAGTTCAAGTCCTTTTACAGACATACTCAGTTCTGGGCGTCCAGCTGTTGTCGCATATCTAAATGATCCCTCGGCAAGCTCATTGCCTATCCATTGACGGCTGCCGGTCACCTTAAGGAGTTCTAAAATCTCAGAAGGAGATAGCCTTTTACTGTGAATCTCTGCATAGCAGGCTATAGTTGAAGCAGCGCTTATTGTATCCATACCGTAGTCGTTGCATATCGCATTGGCTTTGACTATTGACTGAATATCGCCGCAGCGGTTTAGAGCCCCGAAATGCGAGACTGTTTCGAATTCGGGTATTATCTCTCCTTCCTTGCCAATTTTTTTGCAAAGCACTGGACAGCCAGCACAGCCTGTTTTTTTTGAATGAAAGCTTCTTTTAAGGTTATAGCCCGAGTAATTTGACGCATCGGGGAAAAAAGTTTCCTTAAAGTTGTTGGTTGGCTCCATCCTCCTTGCATGGATCAAATCAACGAGGGCAGCCGTTCCAAACTTCGATAGTCCAAACTCCCCAAACACAGCAGGCGAGGCTTTTAATTGCCTCATAATTTGAGTATTTGCTTTTTGGAGCTCTTTAGCGTCAGCAATGGAAATCTTCCCGTCCCCTTTCACAAATATAGCCTTAAGCCTCTTTGCGCCCATCACAGCACCAAGCCCTCCCCTGCCAGCGCAATAATGTCCATCAAAAACGATAGAGGCAAATCTAACATGTTTTTCCCCGGCTATTCCAATTGCTGCTGAAGAAAACCCTGCCCCTTTAGCTTCTTGGAGTTCAGAGATATTTTTGCCTGCAAGATGCGAGGCGTCAGCTATGGTTATCTTTTTATTATCAATTATCAGCGAGACCCATTTAGGTGATATTCCCTTGATTTCAATAAGGTCGTAGCCTGCCCTTTTAAGCCTCGTACCAAAGTAACCGCCAACAGAACAGTCAAAGACTGTGCCAGTAAGGGGAGATCTGGATATGACAGACATTCTACCAGAGGTAATCGCAGGAGTGCCTGTAAGGGGTCCAGTCGCAAAGATGATGGGCATTTCGGGCATATTGTAATCAAAAGAGATACAAGGAGCAATCATTTTGACGCCAATTCCTCTGCCCCCCAAAAAATCCTCATATAATTGTGGAGAAATCTGGCAGATAGATGATTTCCAGTCCGTCAAATCGACGGTTATCCCTTTGCCTGCATATTCTGACATTATGCCCCGCACTATGGTTTCTGTTAAAACATTGTATATATTTTCTGCATGAAGAAAATTTATGTCTCCAAGAGAAAGATTAACACAGTCTGATACTAATACTATAGCAGAATAACCCTAAACAAGAATAAACCTGGCCTAAACAATAAACGCTCTTAAAACATTGTGATATAATAGTTAGCTAATAGGATTAACATCAGATTGCAAAAGGAGCTTGACAATTAATAAAATCCCCGATAAAAAAGGTTATTTCGGCTCTTACGGCGGCAGATTTGTGCCTGAAACCTTGATGCCAGCCCTTCATGAACTTGAGCGTCATTATTCAAAGGCAAAGATTGACAGCGCCTTCAAAAAAGAGTTAAGCCAACTTCAAAAAACATACATCGGCAGGCCGACCCCGCTTTACTTTGCACGAAGTCTTACCGCCTATATCGGCGGCGCTAAGATATATCTTAAGCGTGAAGACCTTGCACATACAGGAGCGCATAAGATTAACAATGCCATTGCTCAGGCATTGCTTGCCAAAAGGATGAATAAAGAAAGGATAATAGCCGAAACAGGCGCTGGACAGCATGGAGTTGCCACAGCCACAGGCGCCGCTCTGGTCGGTTTGAAATGTGATATCTATATGGGTTCGGAAGATATGCAGAGGCAGGCATTGAATGTCTTCAGGATGAGACTGCTGGGCGCACGGGTTATAGAGGTTTTAACCGGCTCGAAAACCCTCAAAGACGCCATCAATGAAGCCTTAAGAGACTGGACGACTAATGTAAGGACAACGCACTATGTTTTAGGAACAGTTTTTGGTCCTCATCCTTTCCCTGTAATGGTTAGGGATTTTCAATCAGTCATAGGCAGGGAGGCTAAAAAACAAATCTTAAAGGCGGAGGGCAGACTCCCTGATTATCTCATTGCCTGCGTTGGCGGCGGCAGTAATGCTATTGGGCTATTTTATGAGTTTTTGAACGATAAAGTAGAGATGATAGGCGTTGAAGCAGGAGGCAAAGAAATAATGCCAGGCGAACATGCTGCACGTTTTGCCGGAGGTTCGATAGGTGTCTTTCAAGGCTGTAAGAGTTATCTATTGCAGGATGATGACGGCAATGTGCTGGGAACACACTCTGTATCGGCTGGATTGGATTATGCCTCTATTGGGCCTGAACACCCGTATTTAAAAGATATAAAGAGGGTGAGATATACTTATGCTACTGATGATGAGGCTCTTTCTGCGTTTGAACTTTTATCAAAAACCGAGGGGATTATACCAGCTCTTGAATCTGCCCATGCCATTGCAGAGGCTGTAAAGCTTGCGCCAAAACTGCCGAAGGATAATATTATCATTGTGAACCTTTCAGGCAGGGGCGACAAGGATGTGCAGCATGTTGCAAGGATAATGGGGACAGAATTGTAAGATATGATAA
>JBBIIV010000027.1:0-20039 GCA_037446295.1 Nitrospirota bacterium | reverse complement strand
TTTTGTTTAGCAGGCATAAATACCCTCAAACATTTTATAGTATCAAATGACACTCTGACACCTGCCACTTTCATTTTATCAGGATTGCGGCATTGGCATGTCTAAGGTGGTTCAGGACAAAGGGTTTTCTGGCATCAATGCCTGCTCTTTTGAAACGAAATGCAGTTTCCGGCTTTATGTCATCGATAAACAACTATTATTTTAGGAGTAGAGAGCGGAACATCACATTATTTTTGTGTCATCTATGAAAGACATCAGGAAGCCCAAGTTTATAAGATCCTGACTTGTCCGCCTGTGATCTTTGCAGCTTCTTCGGCAAAGTTCCCGCTTGGAGATAATGGTGATGTAAGAATAACGCAATACTCCCCAAAAAAAAGCTTAAGGTATACCCTGATTCCGTTCTGTCCATTTGGTTTTAAATATTGTCTTATGTCCCTTATTTTCTGAGCGGCTGATTCAATATTATCACACCTTATGCTAATTTCATATTTCTCCTGTAAAGTCGCCTCAATGGCATCAGTTAGTCCTTTTATCTCTTTGGCAAGGATTTTTGTAACCTTATCGCCTTTGGATAATTGACCGCCTATAATAATGAGGGTGCCTGGTTTCAACAACTCGGCAGATTTTTTATATAAATCCGAAAAAACCAATATTTCGGATATAGCAGTCTCATCTTCTATTGTAAGATATGCAATGATGCCTTTATCCTTGACCTTGGTCTTGACATCTCTGATTACCCCTGCGATCATTATGTCGCTTCTGTCCTGATGAGCTTCAATTTCAGCTATTGGGGCAACATTCATCTTTACAAGCTTTGGTCTGTATTTAAGGATAGGATGTCCAGAGATGTAAAAACCAAGAGATTCCTTTTCGTATATTAAAACATCGCTTTCGCTCCATTCTTTTGCCTTTATTTCAAGGACTCTATCATCTCCAAAAAGCAATAAAGACAAGCTATCAGTTGGGGGCGACTCGAATTCTTTCATCGCTTTTGCCCTCGCAAGAGAAGGGCTATCTGAATAAAGCGAATCAAAGGCGCCTGATTTAATGAGGCTTTCTATTGCTTTTTTGTTGACCTTTTTATTGTCTATCCTATGAAGAAAATCCTTGAATGATAAAAATGGTCTCTGATTTCTCTCATTAATTATGCTTCCTATTGCTGAAGAACCGACGCCTTTAACAGCCTCGAGCCCGAACCTTATAGAATCCTCAGAGATTGTAAATTCCCTTTCACTTTTATTAATATCCGGCGGGAGCATAGGGATGGACATGCTCCTGCATTCATTGATTAGCTTTACAAGATGGTCTGTATCTCCCATGTCTATGCTGAGGTTTGCAGTCATAAATTCAATAGGGAAGTGTCTCTTGAGATATGCAGTCCTGTATGACAGATACGCATATGCCGCTGAATGAGATTTGTTAAAGCCGTAGTTTGCAAAAGGTGCCATCTTATCAAATAATTCTGCAGCTTTTTTCTTAGGTATCTTATTGTTAATTGCTCCTTGAATGAATATCTCTTTCTGCTTTTCCATCTTCTCAGGTATTTTCTTCCCCATAGCCCAACGGAGAATGTCAGCCTGCCCCATAGAGTAGCCTGCAACCTTATTAGCTATCAACATAACTTGCTCTTGATAAAGGATGATTCCATAAGTCTCTTCAAGAATGCTTTTCAACTGTGGCAATTCATAAGTAATCGGAGTTTCCCTTTTTTTCGCCTTGATGAAATCATCAATCCATGCCATAGGTCCTGGGCGGTACAGGGCAACCAAAGCCATCAACTCCTCGAAACGGTTGAGCTGCATCCTTACAAGGACATCTCTCATGCCGGGTCCTTCAAGTTGGAATATCCCCGTTGTATGACCTGAACTCAGCAACTTATATGTTTCTTGATCATCAAGAGGGATGTTCTTAAGATCAATCTCTCTGCCTTGCTGCTTTATGTATAATATCGTCTTGTCAATAACAGTGAGGGTTTTCAGACCGAGAAAATCAAACTTGAGAAGTCCGATTTTTTCGATCGACTTCATATCAAACTGGGTTGTGATTACATCTTCATTTGGGTTTTTATAAAAGGCTGTATATTCTGTCAGTGGTTTAGGAGCTATCACGAGTCCTGCAGCATGTGTAGATGCATGTCTGCATAAACCCTCAAGTTTTTTAGCGATATCAAGCAGCTCGGCAACGGAGGTATTATTATGGTAAAGCTCCTTCAACTGAGGTTCCGTCTTAATCGCGTCTTCAATATTCACATTTGCAGGAACGAGCTTTGCGATTTTATCCACTTCTGCATAGGGAATGTTCAATGCTCTGCCCACATCTCTGATGGCAGCCCTTGCAGCCATCGTCCCGAAGGTTATTATTTGGGCGACATGGTCAGCTCCGTATTTTTGTGAGACATAATTTATTACCTCCTGCCGCCTATCCCTGCAAAAGTCGATATCTATATCGGGCATGCTTATCCTCTCGGAGTTCAAAAATCTCTCAAATAACAGCCCGTATTTGATAGGGTCTATTTCTGTTATGTCAAGCGCAAATGCTACAAGGCTGCCTGCCGCCGAGCCTCTGCCTGGCCCGACAGAGATATTTTTAATCTTTGCATAACTGATAAAATCCCAGACTATAAGAAAATAAGATGAATAATTCATTGATTTTATGATTTCCAGTTCTGTATTCATCCGCTTGATATAAGAAGCAGGGGGCGTCCCTTTGAACTTTGCCCTCAATCCCTCAAGGGCTAACTTTTCAAGAAATTCTTCAGGGGTCACCCCATCAGGAGGAGCAAAACCGGGAAGCAAAGGCTTCCCGAGATCAAACTCCAGACTGCAGCATTCAGCTATATGGAGTGTATTTCTAATAACTTCAGGGAATTCATGAAAGGCTTGAATCATTTCCTCTGGGGATTTAAAATAACACTCCTCTGTTTCGAAGCGAAGCCTTTTTACATCTTTTACGGTCTTGCCGGTTTGGATGCATAGCAGGACATCATGAGCCTTTGAATCTTCCTTTCTCAAATAATGGCAATCATTGGTTGCTACAAGTGAAAGATTTAATTCTTTTGCGAGCAGAATCAGTTTTTTATTAGCTTCATTCTGTTCCGCTATGCCGTTGCTCTGGATCTCAATAAAAAAGTTTCCTTCGCCGAAAATGTCTCTGTAATAGGCAGCAATATCGCACGCCATTTTACTGTTGCCGTGCAAAAGATAATATGGTATCTCGCCTTTAAGGCATGCGCTCAAACCTATTAAGCCCGAACTGTATTGTGCAAGAATATCTTTATCAATTCTTGGTTTATAGTAAAAACCCTCCGTATATGCATTAGAGACAAGATTTGTAAGGTTTTTAAATCCTGTAGAATCCTTTGCCAAGAGAACCAAATGAAAAGCAGCCTCTTCAGGCAGGTTTTTGTCAAGATTCATCCTGGTTTTTTCCAATCGGCTGCCTGGGGCGACATATACTTCACAGCCTATGATTGGTTTAATTCCTGCTTTTTTGGCAGCCCTATAAAACTCAATCGCTCCAAAGAGATTACCGTGATCAGTGATTGCTAACGCAGGCATTTTATAAGCAGATGCCTGCTTAACTAGCTCGTCTATTTTTATTGCACCATCAAGAAGGCTGTATTCGGTATGCAGGTGAAGGTGGACAAAATCAGAATGTTGCATTACAAATATTAACTTTGAATGTCATCTTTAGTCAAATTCGTTTCGCCATAAATAGAGCAAATAGTGTTTGTTAGAAAATTACGATTTTCAAGTGTTATCAGCGTGTTGAAAAACTCTTTATATTTTTCCAAAAAATGCATTTCGTTTCAAAAAAGCAAGCATAGATGCCCGAAAACCCTTTGCCCTGAAACACCTCAGACATGTCGATGCCGCAATCCCGATAAAATGAAAGTGTCAGGTGTCAGAGTGTCATTTGATACTATAAAAGGTTTGAGGGTATTTATGCCTGCTAAACAAAATTTCAATTGCAGTTTCCGGGTTTACGAATACTAAATAGAGTCTGTTTATAAACTCTCATTGTTATAATAGGCTATCATTCCTGCGAAGCTTGTCCCAGCAGACGGTAAGCAGGGAGCGGGAATCCAGGGTTTCCCACGAAAGTGGGAATCCAATTCATTATGTCTGGATGCCCGACTAAGGACCCCCGACTAAAAACTTCGAGGGCAGGCTTCGGGCATGACAAAGATAAAAAACAGCTATTTATAAACAGACATTAAATATCTTTAGACGGGCAAAGCTCAAAAAGGACGCACTTATTATGCGTCGGCTTCTTTGCTTGACAGACTTGCCTGCCATGCAGTATAAACAGATGCGAAATTTCCCCCCATTCTTCCCTTGGTGTTACAGCCATCAAATCGATTTCTATCTTTTGTGGGTCGCTATGTTTAGTGAGCCCAAGCCTGTTCGAGAGCCTTTTAACATGCGTATCAACAGCTATACCCTCATTTATACCATAAGCGTTATAAAGGATTATATTAGCAGTCTTTCTGGCAACACCTGGAAGCTTAATCAATTCATCCATACTTTTGGGAATGGTTGAATTGAAACTCTCCTTTATCATCAGTGCAGCGGACTGAATATTTTTGGCTTTTGTTTTATAGAAGTTGATCGAGTTGAGGTCTTTTTCAAGTATCTCAAGAGGTATTTCGATATAGTCTTTCAAAGATCTGTATTTTTGGAAAAGATTTTTGGTAACCTTGTTCACCAAAACATCAGTCGTCTGAGCAGAAAGCACCGTTGCTACGAGAAGTTCGAATGGGGTTGAAAAATTAAGCGCTGTTTTAGGTTCTGTATATTCTTTTTTGAGCAAAGATATGATTTTAGCAATCCTACCATCTTTCATTTTGATCTCACCTTCCAATAAATATAAAGGATTATATTTTCAAATGACAAGTTTGGGTTGGGGGCGAGAAATAGAGATAGAAAAAGATTCCTCACACCCATTCACTCCGTTGAGGGCAGGCCTGTTGGGTGTTCGGAATGCTAACAGGGTTGCAGGTCTATATCTATTTTTCAATGGGGGAAACGAGTGTAGACTTCAAAAAATTATTACTCAAATCCTCTGCCTCGGCCCTTGAGAGAACTTCAGCATATTCCTCGATGAGTTTTAAACTTTCTTTAGCAAGCTCATGATTTATTTTCTTGAGGGCAAAACCTGCATGAACAAGGACATAATCCCCTTCATGAGCCTCCTCTGGCAGCAAGACAAGGCTCACCTCTTTTCTAGCGCCGTAAACTTCAACGATGCCAAGAAGATTATTTATCTCTAATATCTTTGAGGGGACCGCAAGACACATCTAATATCCCAATTTTCCAGATTCTCTATAGCTATTTTAATCAAATCAGGCATTTTTCTGCTTATTTCTTCGGTTATTTCAAGACCCATATCAATTGATTTTGGCTGTATGCCGATAATTATAATCTCTGCTGGCTTCATCCCTACCAACTGGCAGGCAAAAAAAATGTCTCCAAGTCCTACATGATGCACGGAAAGCTTTTTGCTAAAAGGTTTTAAAACATCTTCATCTTTCAACAGCCCGATATGGCCTGCTTCTTTCCCAAAATCAACCGCATCGATAATCAGGATTTTAGAATATTTTTCAAAATATGGGAGGAGGTCTAACCCCAGCGTTCCCCCGTCTATTATCTCAACTGCTGGCGAAAAAGACCATTCCTCCCTGATCTTATTGATTGTATGCACACCGACGCCTTCGTCTCTCAGAAGGATATTACCAAGTCCTAAAATAGCCGCTGGCAAAATTATTTGTGCTCCTCATCAACAATTTTATACCCAGTAAAAATCGAGCTTATCAAACCGTTTCCTTCTATATTATCATTTATCCATGTAATATAGACATGAACAATTACAAATGCGGTTAAAATCCACATCACAGAATGATGTATTAATCTTATCGTGCCATCAGACAAGAAACTGAAAACCCACCCTCCAGCCAGAAACCAGAATAACCCGGTATGACTTTCTGAATAAAGGGCAAAACCTGTCAAAACCGCAAGAAAGATTGACAGGTAGGCTAAAGTATAAGCAGTGGCAGCAAGGGCATTGTGTCCTAATGGATGGTGCACACATTTCTTTTTTATAAAGAAATAGAATTTTAAAAAATCTATAACCTCTTCCCGCTTTTGTTTACTGAATGGGAAGAACTCTTTTAGCTTCGCAAAATTATTTCCAGCAAATAACCAATAAACCCTTAAAATCGAACTCACAAGCAAAACGAAAGCTGCGATAAAGTGAAAAAACCTCATCTGAGCCATGATCGATGCATCCTCTGATACAGAATGAATAAAGGGATTTGAGATGTAATAGCCTGTGATAATAAGCACTGTGATGCTTATTATATTCAACCAATGGCTGAACCTGACGGGAAACTCCCAAACATATAGTTTCTTTGCCATAACCCCTCCTTATCTGACTTTAACATTAATTATCTGGTTGTTTTTTGAATCAACCAGATGAATGGCACATGCCATGCATGGGTCAAATGAGTGAATTGTGCGAAGAATCTCAAGAGGTTTATCCGGATACGCTATCGGGGTCCCTATTAATGCCTCTTCATATGGACCTCTTTGACCGGCCGCATCCCTCGGAGATGAATTCCACCCTCCTGGAACGACGCACTGATAATTTGCCACTTGCTTATCTTTTATCACTATCCAATGTCCTAAAAAGCCTCGAGGCGCTTCATGAAAACCATAGCCCCTTGCTTCCTTGGGCCAACTGGATGGGCTCCATTTATCATTATCATGAATTCGTAAATCCCCTGCCTTAATTTTAGTCACAAGCTCGTCTATCCATACTGTCATCATTTCCGCTATCAATAAAGTCTCAATCCCTCTTGCTGCAGTCCTGCCCAATGTCGAGAACAAGGCATTAAGCCCCACCCCGAGCTTTTTTAGAACCATGTCGGTAACCTCACGAGTTCTCGCATGACCTGCCACATACGCTACAAGCATTCTTGAAAGGGGTCCAACTTCTACAGGAAGTCCGTCATACCTTATTGCCTTTACCCAACTATATTTTTGGTCTGTTTCAAGGAACTTGTAAGGTGGTTTAGGTCCTGTATAGTTTGGGGTAGTTTCTCCTGCCCATGGATGTTTAGCCTTTCCATCTCCATCGCTGTATTTATACCATGACCTCGATACTTCTTCAGTCACTTTCATATGATCTATTGGTTCAAGTTTTGTTAAATCCCTATTTCGTATAAAACCGGCAGGCAACCAGCAGTTTAGGGTATTGCTTTTGTTGTCATTCTGGAACTCCCCGACAGATATGTAATTGCGCACCCCGCCGCCTATTGCAGCCCATTCTTTATAAAAAGATGCAACAGCAAGAAGATCAGGGATATAAACCTTTGAGACAAAATCCAATGATTTTTTTGCAATATCCTTCATAAAGGCAATACTGCCGGCATTAATAGCATTCTGACTATTAGGGTCAATCGGGATTGACATGCCGCCGACAAGATATGTTTGTGGATGAGGGTTTTTAGCTCCAAGCATAGCCTGCATCCTGATGACATCCCTTTGCCAATCGAGGGCTTCGAGGTAATGAGCCACTGCCATAAGGTTTGCTTCGGGCGGCAATTTATATGCAGGATGCCCCCAGTAGCCGCTTGCGAAAAGGCCAAGCTGCCCGCTCTCAACAATTGCCTTAACTTTGTTTTGGACCGCCCTAAAGAGAGTGGGAGATGAATTGTGCCAATCCGATATGTTTTGAGCAAGAGAGGCGGTTTTTACGGGATCAGCCCTCAAAGCGCTCGTTACATCAACCCAATCAAGCGCATGCAGGTGGTAAAAGTGGATTACATGGTCTTGAACATACTGTATTGCATTAATGAGATTTCTTATAATCCTTGCATTGTCAGGGATTACTATACCAAGTGCGTTTTCTACGGCTCTCACGGAGCTGGTTGAGTGAACGGTGGTTCAAACCCCGCAGATTCGAGAGACAAACAGCCATACCTCTCGAGGGTCCCTACCCTTTAAAATCGTTTCGAGCCCCCTCCACATAGTTCCAGAGGACCATGCATCTGTGATTTTACCACCATCTACCGTTGCCTCAATCCTTAAATGCCCCTCAATTCTTGTGACTGGATCAACAGCTATTTTTGGCATACGCGCCTCCTTCAGTTTTAATCGGTCTCAGCTTTTTCTTTGGACAATTTTTCTTTTATCTTATAGCCTCTAAGTGTCCTGATCGCGGCATGCGTTGCTACTGCGGCAACAGTTCCCGCTACTGCCCCAATTCCTATCTTATCAGCAGTTGACTGATAGCTTGCGCCAGGAACATGTGGCGCCCTTGTATAGATAGGTCCAAAGACATCCCAGCTGTCATTGCTTGCACATGCTATACAGGGATGTCCTGCTTGAATCGGATAACTTGTGCCTTCATTCCATTTAATCGTAGGGCAATTCAAATAAGCCATTGGGCCCTTGCATCCCATTTCATATAGACACCATCCTCTTCTGTGACCATCGTCACCCCATTTCCTGACAAATTGACCTGCATCAAAATGCGGGCGTCTTTCACAATTATCATGAACCCTTTTACCGTGAGCAAATAAAGGTCTGTTTTCTCTGTCCAAGGCGGGCAGCGTTCCAAATGTGAGGTAATGCACAATGGTTGCTGTAACATTTTCTACATTCATAGGGCATCCAGGGAGATTGACATATTTGCCTGAAATTAAAGCAGGCACCCCAACTGCCCCTGTAGGATTAGGTTTGGCGCTCCCAACACCTCCCCAACATGCGCAAGAACCGACATTAATTGTAAAAGCTGCATTGCCGCAAACCTCTTTTACCCTATCAACAGCGGTTTTCCCGTCAATTACACAATATATGCCGCCGTCTTTGGTTGGGATAGAGCCTTCAACTATTGCTATGTATTTCCCTTTTTGATTAACAACAACATCATGGAGCGCTTTTTCTGCTGAGTAGCCAGAACCTGCCATTATAGTCTCGTGATACTCTAAAGAGATGATGTCTAATACGATTTCAGCGATTGAAGGTTCTGAAGCCCTAAGCATCGATTCTGTATCGCCAGTGCAACTCTGGAATTCGAGCCATACTGCGTAGGGTTTTTTCTTTTTTTCGATAGCATCAGCTATTTGCGGAATAAATGAGGATGATAAGGCAAGGGTTGCACACATAGAACTGCAAAACTTCATAAAATCCCTTCTTGAAACGCCAAGCCTGAAAAGACCTTTGTAAACAGTTTCTTTTTTCGCCATTTAACCCCTCCATAGAGCCATTAACAAAAGAAATATTTGTAAATTCCCTATTTTTTGATACAAAATAATTTTCACCACCTCAAATTACGCCTCACCCCCCCTTCCTTGCATAGATTTAAATTGAGCAGTTTTCATACTCTCCAGATTAGGCTTGGAAAAGCTCATAATAATACTATATAATAATCTCACAATTTTTGTTATTAACACTAAAGTGATAGTAACATTTTAATTTAATTATTGTCAAGGATGAGGAAAATAGCCAATTAAATTATTTAATTAATCAATAATTTTTGATTATAAATGAATATGTTGTCTCGCGGTCATTCCAGCTTGTTTTAAAATTCATTCGAAAGAAAGATTCAGGACAAACCTGAATGACAGAAATAGGTGACCTGCAGCGGGCTACAGGGGCATACAAGATAAATGAAGAAAAGAAAAATGCTATAATAAAAAATTCACAATATAGATTTGAGCGCAGGGAGCAATCATGCTGTTTTTTAATAAAGATTCCTCACACCCATTTGCTCCGTTGAGGGCAGGCCCGTTGGGTGTTCAGAATGACAGATAAATCAAGCGGTTTGCGCCTATGTCTGTCTTTTTTTCAGATATAGAATTTGATATTACTAAAGTTTCATGTGTTAGGGCGCTTATAAGTATTACGACATTAGTGAAGAGATATGGCTGAAAATGATCTAATAACAGTTGATGACATCATCGCTAAATTAATTGATGATGGATACAAATTAACGAAAAGAACTTTCCAATATTATGTCCAATGCGGTCTTCTGCCGAAAGGTATAAGAAAAGGTATGGAAAAGGGCGGTGTCCAATTTTATTACCCGTCATCTACAATAAAAACCCTGAAAAAAATATTTGAGCTTAAAGGCAAAGGTAATAATCTAAATGATATTAAAATTTTATTGAAGGGGATTGGTATTAATGGCAATGCAGAACATATTGAACGCGAGCCGGCAGTTAGTTTATTGGATGATGTAATAAGATTAACGCCAGGGGGAGAGAGATTAAAGTTATGCCTTCAATGTGGAACATGCGGTGGTTCATGCCCATCAGGGGATGATATGGATCACACCCCTCGATATATTTTTTCCATGCTTCAAGCAGGGTTCAAAAAAGAGGAAATCCTGAAAAGCAATACCCCATGGTTCTGCATATCGTGCTATTACTGCACAGTAAGATGCCCTCAGCAGATACCTATAACAGAAATAATGTATACATTAAAACAACTTGCCCTAAAAGAATCGATTATAAAAATCACTGACGCCTATAATTTTTCTAAAACTTTTGTGGACCTTGTTAAAAAATATGGAAGAAGCTTTGATTTTGGGTTAACCCTGAGATACCATCTTACGCACAATCCAATGAGCAAGATATCATGGGGTTCACTCGCTATCAAAATGTATAAAAAAGAAAGGCTTGTAACCGGCCCATCAAAGATTAAGGACATTAAGGGGCTGACACGAATTTTGGAGAAGGCTAAAGAGCTAGGAGGTATGTGATTATGTATGCATATTATCCCGGTTGCTGCTCAGAATATTTAACTTCAGCATATCATGGGTCTCTTAAACAAATAGCAGATTTTTTTAAGCTTGAATTTGCCGAGATACCTGATTGGAACTGCTGCGGCGCTACAGAGTATATGTCTATTGACAGGATAGGCGCATATGCTTTAGCGGCACGAAATCTTGCCCTCGTGCCAGAAGGTTGTAATCAGCTTATTTCATGCTGCAGCGCCTGTTATCTGAACATGAAAAAGACAGATCAGATCATGTCTGAACATGAAGCTATCTATAATGATGTCAGTGAGGCTTTAGCCGCAGGCAATCTGATCTATACACCTGGCAGAATAAAGGTAAGGCATATTCTTGATGTAATAGTAAATGATGTTGGATTAGAAACAATAAAAGAAAGTGTTATTTATCCCTTAAAGCAACTTAAGGTTGCCCCATACTATGGATGTATGCTTGTGAGGCCCGGCAAGGGTTTTGACCATCCAGAATACCCTGAGACAATGGATATGCTCTTCTCTGCCTTGGGCGCCACTGTCGTGGATTTTTCCCTGAGAGCATACTGCTGTGGGGGGCACATGCCCCAAATAAACGCTGCAACAGGATATGAGATCATTCGACGACTACTCAAAGAAGCGCACGATAAGCAGGCAGATACAATCGCTGTTGCCTGCCCCGTCTGTCAATTAAATCTCGATATATATCAAGAAGATATAAACAAAAATTTCAGCACCGATTTTAATATCCCTATCTTGTTCTTTACGCAGTTGATAGGTCTTGCAATAGGGATGAGGCCTCAGGCTTTAGAATTTGGAAAAGAGATGGTATCTGCTAATCGCATACTGTCAAAAAGGGCTATTGTTTCCGCGTCTAATAGAGAAAAAATTGAGAAATCCAAGAAAAGCCTCCCCATGCCTCAGATTAAAGGGGGCAAAAAATGAGCGAAGCGGTAGGTGTTTATATCTGCCATTGCGGAACGAACATAGCAAGAACTGTTGATATCAGTGAAGTTGTTGAATTTGCCAAGACCCTTCCTGATGTTGCGGTTTCAAAGGATTGCATGTTCATGTGCTCAAGCATTGGTCAAGAGTTGATAGAAAACGATATCAGGGATTTAGGGCTGAAACGCCTCGTTGTTGCTGCATGTTCTCCCCATCTTCATGAGTCAACATTCAGGGCAGCGGTGAGAAATGGCGGGCTAAATCCTTATCTATTTGAGATGTGCAACATCAGAGAGCATAATTCATGGATAACCAGTGATACAAAAGCCGCAACAAAAAAGGCGAAAACACTCGTTGCCGCTGCTGTTTACAAGGTAAGAAAAAATAAGCCACTTGAGCCAATCTTTGTTGATATAAACCCAAATACTTTGGTTGTTGGAGGTGGCATAGCAGGTATTTCCGCCTCCCTTGATATCGCAAATGCCGGTTATAAAGTCTATCTTGTCGAGAGAGAGCCAAGCATAGGGGGGCATATGGCGCAGCTCGACAAGGTCTTTCCAACATTAGACTGCTCAGCATGCATATTAACGCCAATGATGTTTTTGGTTGAACAACATCCTAATATTATTCTTTTGGCATATAGCGAAGTAATTTCAGTTAAAGGCTTTGTTGGAAATTACGAAGTTAAAATCAAGCAAAAGCCGCGTTTTATCAATACATCACTATGCACAGGCTGTGGCCTCTGTCAGCGGACATGCCCAAAAAAGGTCATAGATACTGCCCATGAAGCTGGGCTTGGTTATAGAACTGCTATTTACAGTCCATTTAAACAGGCGGTTCCAAGATATCCTGTTATTGATGAAGAGAGTTGCATTTATTTTGAAACTGGAAAATGTAAGCTTTGCCAAAAGGAATGCCCAACTAATGCTGTTGAATTTGAACAAAAGGAAGAGATCACGACTATAGAGACTGGAAATATAATCCTCGCAACAGGTTACAGTCTTTTTGATTCCAGGCTTGTGCCCCAATACGGTTATGGAAGATATCCAAATGTATTTACGAGCATTGAATTTGAGAGAATGCTGAATGTCTCCGGGCCAACCCAGGGAGAGGTGGTGTTAAGAGATGGGGAAACAAAGCCTAAAAGCGTTGCGATAATTCACTGCGTTGGCAGCAGAGATAACAATTATCATGAATACTGCTCAAAGATATGCTGCATGTATTCCCTTAAATTCGCTCACTTGATAATGGAAAAGACAGGAGCTGTAGTTTATAACTTTTATATTGATATACGAACCTCTGGAAAACACTACGAAGAGTTCTACCACAGACTCCAAAACGAAGGAGCGCATTTCATAAGAGGCAGGGCTGCAATGATAATGGATACGCCTTTTAGCACTGAAGAGGAAGGAAAACTTATTGTTCAGGTTGAAGACACGTTATTGGGAAAGCAAAGACGCATCCCTTTCGATATGATCATTCTTAGTCCTGCGATAGAGCCGATGCGTGATTCAAGGGATATTGGGAAAATATTCGGACTTGCTTGCGATGCAAACGGATTTTTTACAGAAAGACACCCAAAGAGCGCCCCTGTTTCAACAATGACAGAAGGTATTTTTATTGCCGGTGCATGCCAGGGTCCAATGGATATCACCGAGTCAGTAATACGAGCAGGAGCCGCTGCATCACGGGTTCTTTCACTTATTTCAAAAGGCAGTGTTGAACTTGAACCAATTAAAGCGGGGGTTGAAAAAGCTATCTGCAGCGGCTGCAAGATATGCAACGATATATGTCCTTACAATGCAATCAGTTTTATCGAAGTCGAAAATGTTTCAGAAGTTAATTCTGCTTTATGCAAAGGATGCGGCATTTGTGTTGCAGCATGTCCGAGTCAAGCAATAATTGGAAGCCACTTTACAACAGACCAGATTATGTCGCAGATAGAAGGAATATTACTGGATATGAGAAATAAGACTGTCCCAATCGGAAAAAGAGAGAAGTGATGACAACTTATGAGCCGGTAGTGGTTGGTTTTCTCTGCAACTGGTGCTCATACAGGGCTGCCGACCTCGCAGGAACCTCACGGATTCAATACTCCTATAATCTCAGGATAATAAGGGTTATGTGCACAGGAAGGGTCGAGCCTCAGTTTGTTTTAAAGGCATTTAAAGAAGGCGCTGATGGAGTATTGATAGCAGGCTGTCATCCTGGTGGATGCCATTATGTCGAGGGCAATTTAGCGGCTCTGACACGTTTTCATCTCTTAAGAAAAATGGCAGAACAGTTCGGAATAGAGAAAGAACGGATTCAACTGGTTTGGGCATCAGCATCGGAAGGAAATATACTTGCAGACAAGGTTAACAGCTTGACTGCCCACTTAAGGGACATCGGACCTCTAAGGTGGAATGGCAACCTTCTTCCTAATGAGGTCGTTTTTGCTAAGGATGGTTTGTAATGCCCGGAAAGCTGAAAATGGCAATGTATTGGGCGTCTTCTTGCGGAGGCTGCGAGATATCTTTATTGGGAATTAACGAAATGATTTTTGACCTTGCCGATGTATTTGAACCGGTTTTCTGGCCATGCATTATGGATGAAAAAAAGAAGGATATTGAAGCGCTGCCGGATAAAGCAATCTCGCTTTGCCTCTTCAATGGCGCAATCAGAACAGAAGAAAACGAAGAGATGGCGCGCTTCCTAAGAAAAAAGTCATTGCTGCTCGTTGCATATGGTTCATGCGCATATGAAGGGTGTATTCCTGGTCTCTCGAATTTATACACCGCAGAAGACCACTTCAACTCAATATATCTTGATAACCCAAGCACAGATAACAGAGATAAAACCATTCCAGTCCCTGAGACAAAGATGCTTGAAGGTAAATTAACCCTTCCTGTTTTTTATAATACAGTAAAGAGCCTTGAACAAACTGTAGATGTTGATTATTTCATGCCCGGCTGCCCTCCTGAATCTCATCAAGTTCAGGCATTTATTGAAACAATTATAAAAGGAGCTGAACTTCCTCCAAGAGGTTCTGTTATAGGTGCTGGGACAGTCGCCCTCTGTCAAGAATGCCCGCGAAAAAGAGATGTCAAAAGGATTAAACATTTCTATCGTCTTCATGAGATAATCCCTGATAAAGAGGCATGCTTGTTAGAACAAGGAATAATCTGTATGGGGCCTGCTACAAGAAGTGGCTGCACAGCATTATGCCCTCAAAATAATATGCCCTGCATTGGCTGTTATGGACCTCCACCTAATGTGATAGACCAAGGAGCAAAGATGCTTTCTGCTGTCGCATCGTTAATAGATATTTCCCTTGATGACAAGACCGCAGACCAGCTCAATAAAGAAATAGAGGATATTGTAAATGCGATAACAGATCCGGCTGGCATGTTCTATAAGTTCAGCCTACCTGTGTCACTGTTAGGAAGGGCAAGGATAAAAATCCATCACAAAGGAGCTGGAAGATGAAAAGGGTCACAATTGATCCTATAACCCGTCTTGAAGGGCATGGGAAGATAGAGATATTTTTGAATGAAAAAGGCGATATAGCTAATGCTTATCTTATAGTGCCCGAGTTAAGAGGTTTTGAACAGTTCTGCGTTGGAAGACTTGCCGAAGAAATGCCTAACATAACAAATCGCATATGCGGCATATGTCCAGAAGCACATCATTTAGCCTCCACAAAAGCGCTGGATGCGCTTTACAAAGTCGAGCCTCCTTCTGCCGCCAAAAAGATTAGAGAGATGTTTTATTCCGCATTTTATGTGCTTGACCATACAACACATTTCTATATCCTTGGAGGTCCTGATTTTATAGTCGGTCCTGATGCGCCTGCTTCAGAAAGAAACATATTCGGGGTTATTAAAAAACTTGGGCGTAAGATAGGTTTGGAAATAATAGACTGCAGAAAAAGAAACCATCATGTAATCAAGATGGTTGGGGGCAGGGCAATTCATCCAAACGCAGGACTGCCGGGCGGCTGGTCAAAATCAATCAGCAAAGATGAAAGGAAAGAGATAGAGGCTATTGCAGTCGAAAATGTAGAATTTGCTCTATTTAGTCTTCAGGCATTTGAAGACATCATATTGAAGAACAAAGAATATATTGAACTCATTCTTTCAGATGTATACCTTCATAGAACTTATTATATGGGTACGGTGGATGATAATAATCTTGTCAATTTTTATGACGGTAAAATAAGGATTATCTCTCCTGACGGGAAAGAATTTGTGAAATATGATGCGAAAGATTACTTAGAACATATAGCAGAACATGTTGAACCCTGGACATATCTTAAATTCCCTTATCTAAAAAATATAGGCTGGAAAGGCTTTATTGACGGTTCTGAGAGCGGGGTTTATTGTGCAACTCCATTGGCGAGGCTTAATGCCGCAGATGGTATGGCAACCCCAAAGGCGCAGGAATTTTTTGAAGAGTTTTATGCCACGATAGGTTCAAAAAAGGTTAACGAAAGATATGAACCGGTTCATCACCGCCTCGCAACACACTGGGCAAGATTAATAGAGCTTTTATTTGCAGCAGAAAGGATGCTTGAATTAATCAGAGACCCTGAAATAACGGACGAAAAAGTTAGGGTTATACCCACAGAAAAACCTTCAGAGGGTGTTGGTTTTGTGGAAGCGCCGAGGGGGACGCTTACACATCATTACTGGACAGACGAAAGAGGGGTTTTGACAAAAGTCAACCTTATAGTGGGAACTACAAATAATCATGCTCCGATATCAATGTCAATAAAACAAGCAGCGGAGAAGCTTATTAGCAAAAATATAATAATAGAAGACGAGATCCTCAATAAAATCGAGATGGCTTTCAGACTTTATGATCCTTGTTTTTCGTGCGCGACCCATTCCTTGCCTGGAAAGATGCCATTGAAGGTGAACATAAGGGGCAGTTCAGGGGTGTTAATAAAGGAACTCAGACGAGATACATGAAAACACTAATAATAGGACTTGGCAATCCTATACTAAGAGATGATGGTATAGGCATTCGGGTCGCCCAGATGATAAAAAAACAGGCGAGGGAGGAGGATGTTGAAGTTATAGAATTATCAGTAGGAGGATTAAGGCTGATAGAAGAGATGTCTGGGCACGATAAAGCCATAATTATTGATGCCATTATAACCGGCGAAAATCCACCTGGCTCAATTCATAAATTAAATATCAACGACCTCGCTGTGTCTCTTCATACATCATCAACTCACGATACAAACCTTATATCTGCACTGGAAATTGGTAAAAAGCTCGGGATAAAACTTCCATCTGAGATTATTATTTATGGTATAGAAGCTGTTGATGTTAATAACTTCGGGGAAGATGCAACTGAAGCGGTTAATTCATCTATCCCGATTATTGCCGAGATGGTATTAGAAGAGCATATTAAGTTCAAAAACTAATATATGCTCCGCTTAACATTCGAACAATTCAGGATAATTTTTTGGTTTTTGATGATTTTAAATGCCTTGTAGGTTACTTTTTCATGGTTTTATCTTCTTCCTGTCCATCCTTGTCTTTTATTAATAAATCTCTGGCAAAATCAAGGCATTTTTGACCTGCCTTTAAAGAAAACCTTTTCTGGCAGTTTTCACGATACGCACATATAATACAAATATCTTTTGTCTCGCTCACCTTAGACCCCCTTTATCTATGAACCTTCGTTAGAAGACCTTGCAAAGATCCGAACTATGCCAATTATTATGATTTAATTGTTAAAGCCCGTGCAAGTTTTGATTATTTTAACAAAACCGTAATATAATTCGTTAAGCTTGCAAGTAGCTGGATCTTATGGTTACATAGAGTCTGTTTATAAATTGTATGAAAATCTTTCTGTCATTTCGAACGGAGTGAGAAATCTCAGCGATTTAAGATTCCTCCCTTCGGTCGGAATGACAAAATAGCGGGTTTATCGACTGTTATAAACAGACACTACATAACACTTAAATGGCAACAATGCTGAATTGAGTTTGATTAAGAAACAATTATATGGGGAATGATATTTAATGATTATAGACAGCCACATGCATTGCGGCAGAGAACTCCCTTTTGAGACTATTGCGCCGCTTCTTAAAAAGGCTGGGATTCAAGGGGCTTGCCTGTTTGCCCCTGTTGAAGATATATACGAGCGTTACGACTTTAATTTTACAGACACCCCATACTGGCAGCGCAAAAGAAAAGAAGCTAACCGTTATCTATTAAATTTATCTCATCCTGAGCTTAAGATCTTTCCATATCTTTTTGTTTGGAATGACTTTGATGCTGACGAATTATCTTTTGAATATAAAGGCATAAAATGGCACAGACATGAAGATGAGCCTGTCTATAATTACAGCGATACAAAATGTTACCAGTTGATAGAAAAAATAACCGAGCTTAAACTGCCTGTTGTATTTGAGGAGAGCACTTACAACACAGTAAACTTTGTTAGCAATCTCGCCCCAGATGCTACTGTTATCATACCCCATCTTGGACTTTTAAACGGGGGGTTTGAGGCGATCTTATCTTCAAAGATATGGGAAAAGGAAAATGTATATGCAGACACATCCCTTGCTCCTGCATATACTATTTTAGAATTCATAAAAAAATACGGAGCGCATAAACTCCTGTTTGGCAGTGATTTCCCCTTTGGACAGCCCAGTATGGAGCTTAAAAAGATATTGGCGCTTAACCTTCCGGCTGAAGATAAAAAAAACATACTGAGTAGGAATATTCTCAGACTAGTTAGAGTCTGTTTATAAAGTCTCATTGGGATAAAAGGTTGTCATTCCGAACACCCAACGGGCCTGCCCTCAACAGAGTGAATGGGTGTGAGGAATCTTTAAGTTAAACAATAAGATTTCTCCCCTTCGCTTTGCTCAGGGCTTCGGCTCCCCTGCTCGAAATGACAACTTTCTATCTCTATTTTTCGGTGACTTAAAAAACCTTGACTTTTTTATTTGATTTAATTAAACTACCATAATTTTTTTGGAAGGAGGTTTATTGTGGAATCACCTACTATCTTGGGCGCAGTGATCAAAGGTGTCCCTACCTATGTTTCATATTCCTGGCTTGCGATGGGCGTTCTCACAGGCGTTGCGCTCGCTGTGAAAAGCAAGCTCAGTCTTATACCAAGTGGGCTTCAGAATTTCATGGAGGTCTTTGCCGAGTTCTTTCTTTCGTCGGCTAACAACAATATTGGACATCATTATGGAGAAAAGTTTTATCCCCTGCTTGGCACAATCTTTCTTTATATAGCGACTTGCAATCTTTTTGGTTTAATCCCCGGATTTGACTCCCCCACATCGAATATTAATACCACTGCATCAATGGCGCTGCCAGTGTTTTTACTTTATCAGTTTTATGGGTTCAAGGTTCACGGCGCCGGTTATATTAAACATTTTCTTGGTCCTATAAGGAGTACTGCAGCCATACCATTTATGATATTCATGTTCTTTTTGGAAATTATAGGTCATTTAGTCAGACCTATTACCCTTTCCGTCCGACTTTTTGGCAATATGATGGCAAAGCACATGCTGTTAATAATACTCGGACTTCTTGCTCCTGCCGTAATCCCTGTAGCAATACTCGGACTTGGCACATTGATAAGCTTTATTCAAGCATATGTTTTTATGCTACTAACAACCTTATATCTCGCAAGTGCTGTAGAGGAAGCACATTAAATTCATTAAGAAAGGAGGGAAATTTAGTGAAGAAATCATTTTTAGTCTTATCGCTATCTCTTTTAATCTCGATGCTTTTTGCAAGCTTTGCTTTTGCGGCTGAAGCAGTCAGCGATGCTAAGCTCAACTATTATGCATGGGCGACACTTGGTTGTGCTATCGGTATCGGACTTGCCGCTCTCGGAACAGGAATTGGAATGGGACATGGAATTAGAGGGGCAACCGAGGGGACTGCTCGCAACCCTGGCGTATCTGGCAAGATTATGACTACCTTGATCATCGGTCTTGCAATGATCGAGTCATTAGCCATTTATGCCCTTGTTGTTATTCTTATTACTTTCTTTGCAAATCCTTTTGTCAAATAATTTTTTACCATTTATTAAAAAGAAAGGGGGGACTCGTTGGAGTCCCCCCTTTCTTTTTTTTTGGCTTTATTATCTCTAAAAATAAACTCTTTGCATTTACTACTTAATTTCTTATTACTCCTTTCGCAGGAAGAAAACCTCGTTCTGCCCTTGATAGCCAACTGTAAAGCAGCTATGAACTTGCTTATAAATTCTTCAAATATCTTTTCTGGTAAATCAGTTAATCTTTCTATATAGAGTCTGTTTATAAATTTTATGAAAATCTTTCTGTCATTTCGAACGGAG
>JBBIIV010000026.1:0-20320 GCA_037446295.1 Nitrospirota bacterium | reverse complement strand
GGAAGTGTCCCCAATTTATCTCCCCTAATTTATCTAAGCATCAATGAAAGAAAAGTAAACACAAAAACGGTTATGCTTATGTAACCGTTCATATTAAAAAAAGCCATATCGAGCTTGCTTAGGTCATCCTGCTTTACAAGAGAATGTTCATAAATCAACAGCCCTGAAACCAGTAGAATCCCTATCCAATAAGCAATCCCGAGATGGAAAATAAAACCGTTTGCTATCAGCATTGATATTGTGACAGAATGGAAAAGCTTTGGCATTATCAGGGATCTTTTTATTCCGAATCTTCGGGGGATTGAATGCAATCCTTCCCTTCTATCAAAATCCACATCCTGCATGGCATACAAAATATCAAAGCCGGCAAGCCAGAAAATAACGCCAATGCAAAGCGGCAAAATCTCAAGGTCGAAGGTCCCTCTTACAGCAATCCATGCCCCCATAGGGGCCCCTGAAATGGCAAACCCCAGAAAAAAATGGGATAACCATGTAAATCTTTTTGTATAAGAATAGATAAACAGAACAGCTATCGCAAGAGGCGAAAGCCAAAAGCAGAGCATATTGAGTTGATATGCTGAAAAAACCATCAAAACAAATGATATGAATGTAAAAACAGCGGCATCAAAAACCTTTATCTTTCCTGCTGGAATCTCCCTGTCTCTTGTTCTTGGATTTTCCTTATCAATATTTCTGTCAATTATCCTATTAAGCCCCATCGCCCCAGATCTTGCTCCCACCATTGCGATCACAATCCAAATTATCTGATGCAGTGACGGAACGCCCGAAGCCGCGAGAACTGCTCCTGTAAAAGCAAAAGGCAGGGCAAAGACGGAATGGGATATCTTAATCATCCTTAAATATAAGACCGCTCTATTTAGAAACATCTCCATATCGTTCCTTTAAAAAATTCTTCCGACTTTTCAATGGATTCCCCTCTTTGAAAAAATACAATTACTCATTGAACCTATAAAAAAACTATATGGGTTGAACATGATATACAAGGGTCATAGCTTCTTATTATTTTTTCACATTGAGATTTCAAATAATCCGCAGGTCTATTGATATTATCTTGAACAAACCTATAGATACATCTCTCGATATGAGAGAGATTTTGTGATGTAGGGGGAATAATAACACATTTCTTAATCGTTCCCTTTTCATCAATTTGATAACGGTGAATAAGCATGCCCCTTGGCGCCTCGGTTATCCATGTAGCTTCGCCAGGCTGGGGCTGGAATTCTTTAAACGGGTTAGCAGGCTTTTCGTAGTTTTTTATAATCCTGATAGACTCATAAATCGCATAAGATATCTCGATAGACCGCGCAATTATGCTCATGTATATATTTTTTATCGGCACCTCAATGCGGGATTGTTTCATTACATCTATTATCTCAGGGGGCAGTTTATCGTAATTCAGATTGATTCTTGCGACTGGTCCGGTAAGATATGGGATCAGGGCATTTCCCATTTTAATGCCTGAATGGAGAGATGTTGAATAGGAAACTTGATACTCTTGAAGGACATCCTGAAATCTTTCCATCGGAAGGTTAATACCCTTATTTGATGCCACATTACCCTCATTCATCGGATAATCTCCTTGATGGCTGAGGGATAAATATTCCATATCTGTGTCTGCGTCGCCAAAGTTTAAAGAAGAAGCCCATTTTATTCCGATAAGAGACTGCTCATATGCCTTCTCAAGATCTGACAAGAAAGCTGTCAACTCTTTTTTATTTGGAACTTTATAAAAACCTCCAACTCTTCCAGCTACTGGATGAACAGACCTGCCGCCTATAACGGAGGCTATCTCATTGCCGAGCCTCTTCAAGCCAAGCCCCCTTCCTGCAATTTTGAGATACTCCTTATTTGCCCATGCGCTCTCGAGATTATAAAAATCGGGGCCATGAAGCATATATACATGCAAGGCGTGGCTGCTCAACCATTCTGATGAGTAAAACAGCCTTCTCAACTGGCGAATTGGCTCATCTATTTCAACCTGAAATATCTTTTCAAGCGCATGAACAGAACTCATGAGATATGCGACGGGGCAGATTCCGCATATCCTGGCTGTGAAATCAGGCGCATCAGCGTAATGCCTCCCCTGAAGAAAGGATTCAAAGAAGCGCGGAGCTTCAAAAATATTAAGCTGAAGTTTGACTATCTTTGAGTCCTTAATCTCAATATACAAACCGCCATCTCCTTCAACCCTTGAGAGATGGCTGGATTTAATAATCTTTTTCATTTCGGAGCCGCCCTGCCATGCCCTGCTTTAATCTTCCTGAATTCATATGTGTTCATCTTGTCAAGCAGTTGAGTCAAATCCTTTTTGCTAAGGCCCATTTTATGAAATTGCTTTGAAAGAGATTCAACATTTGCATCATCCCTTGGCCCGAAACAGCCGTAACATGGTCTATCAAACGAAGGACAGATAACCCCACAGCCCGCCATTGTAACAGAGCCGAGACATGGCTCAGACCTTGAGACAAGGAGGCACGGGATGCCCTTTTTCTTACAGTCCATACAAAGACTATATCGGGGCAAGCCAGGTCTTTTATTAATTAGATACGAAGTCAGCACCTCGATAAGCGAATATTTATCAATGGGGCAGCCCCAAAGCTGGTAGTCAGGATAAACAAATTCTGAGATAGGAATTGATGTTGCAAGGGTGTTTATAAATCCTGGAGACGGATAAACATTTTTTTTGAAGTCCGAAATGCTTGCCCAATTTCTCAAAGCCTGCAAGCCTCCTGAAGTCGCGCAGGCGCCGATAGCGATAAGGTATCTCGATCTCTCGGTGATCTCTATCACTTCCTTCTTCTGCTGTTCAGTAGTTATAGACCCTTCGACAATGGCAATATCAAACTGCCCCCTTAAAGGCTTATCCGCAGCCTCGCGAAAATATCCGATATCAAAAAAGGCAAGTAAATCGAGGATCTCATCCTCGAGATTCAATATTGTCAGCTGGCAGCCATCGCATGAGGTAAATTTGAAAACACCTATCCTCGGCTTTTTCATTTAATTAATACTCCTTAGTTTAATAATGCACTGCCGAGCTGCTACAGAAGCTCAATATCTGCAACGGCTCTCCTTTTTTATAAAGGACATGCACAGCGGCTTATATCTCCTTAACTCCAAATAAGTCCTCTATTTCCGTCAGCCTAAAAACAGGACCATCCTTACATACAAATTTAGGGCCAAAAAAACAATGCCCACAAATCCCAATACCGCAGTTCATATTTCTTTCCATCGAGATAAATATCTTTTCGCTGGGCGCCCCTGCTATAATTAGCTCTTTAGCGGCTGCCTGCATCATGACCTCAGGTCCGCATATAAAAATGATTGCATTAAGAGGATTGAAAGAGATCTTCTTAAATGCATCGGTGACTGTTCCGGTTTGTCCCCTCCAGTATTCCTCTGGGTCCGCAAAATTCACTGTCAAGATAACTTCAAACAACTCCCTGTATCCAGTAAATTCGTTATGGAAAATGATGTCTTTGGGGGTCTTTGAGCCATAAATTATCACAGGGGGTTTTTTCGCAATGGTCTTCTTGGGATTTTTGAGCAGCTCCCGAATAACAGACCTGAGTGGGGCAATGCCGAGACCTCCAGCGATAATAAGGAGTTCCCTGCCATATATTTCGTCAAGCGGCCATCCCCTGCCGAATGGACCCCTAATGCCCACCACATCGCCGGGATTCAATTTGGATATTGCAGTTGTGACATCCCCTGCCACCCTTATCGTATGGGTCATATCATGGTCTGAAGGCGCTGAACTGAGGGATATAGGAGCCTCTCCAATACCGCCTATTGATAGCATATTAAACTGCCCCGGCATATACACAAAAGCCTTCTGTGCTTCCTTATCAGCAATCTTTAAGGCATATGTAGAGGTGTCTCTTGTTTCCCTTTTAATCCATTTGATTACCGCTTCAAACGGTGCCAACTTGTTTTGCAACTCTCAATGCCTCCAGTTCATGGGTGATGTCTATTCCAGCAGGACACCATGTAATGCACCTGCCGCATCCTACGCAACCGTGTAAACCAAACTGCTCCATGCAATATGCCAACTTATGGGCAAACCAATGCCTGTATCTCGCCTTTCTTGATGACCTAAAATTTCCGCCGTGAACTCTTGCAAAATTCCTTGAAAAACATGAATCCCATTTCCTTACCTTTTTCCCCGATACCCCTGAAAGCTTTCTGGAGATCCCTTTTAGTTCAATAAAATCGTAAGAGGAAGAGCAAAAACATGTCGGGCATACCTGGGTGCAGTTGCCGCATTCAAGGTCGCGTTCAGCGATATTCAGCCATATAGGATGTTCAAGATTTTGGTATATCAAGCCGGGCAGTTCATCGAGATTTATGGATTTTTTAAACATTTCCTTGCAATGCCTTATTCTTGATGCCTTCTCAATAATATCTGAATTATCCGCCTCAATCAAAGGCAAGACATTCATTATCCTTGCGCCTTGTTGAGAGCCGCTTTCGAGCAGAAAGGCGTCTTCCAGTTCAGTAATAAGCAGGTCATAACCATCTCTCAATTCTGGCCCTGTGCCAGCAGAAAGACAAAAGCAGTTGTAGCTGGGATAGATACAATTGACGGCTATAATAAGCAGATTACCCCTTAATAAATCATAACTGTGATCTCTGAAAACACCCTCTAAAAAAACCCTGTCATATAACTTAAGCGCCGCCCTGTCGCAAGCCCTCATCCCAAAAAAGGCGAAAGGCTGTTCTCTGTCGGTCAAAGAGACAGTGGCAAATCTTTTTCTTGAAGCCTTATAAGAATAAATTTCTATTTGTGGGGGGGTAAGATATCTTTTAAAAGATTCGGGCCCATTTGAGAAGGTGAAAAAATCCGTTTTATCTGACTTCACAAGGCGATACATCCCAGCTGAGTGGTAATCTACATATCCTGCGGGTATATCACTAAAATCAATAGACGAAAGCATCTGAACATTACTTTCAATCTTCGGACCAATAACTTTATGCGTTTTTTTTAATTCGGAAAAGAGATAACATAAATCTTGTTTTTTAATTTTCGCTATCATAGAAGTCGGAATGATGTTTTTTAATGATTATACATGATAAGGCAGGAATCAAGAAATACTTAAAATAGACTCAGAGAGCTTTCATTCCCCTGCAGCTGAGCCTTCGGGTTTTCCAAACGACTGCAAATGAACGGATTAACCCAAAAAATACATTTCTTTTCAAAAGAGCAGGCATAAATGCCCGGCAAACAAAATTTCAATTGCAGTTTCCGATTTAAAATCTATCTCTTGTATTTGGGCTTAAATTTAAACTCTAAATAAACTAATTGTGTGATGAACTTTCTTTGTTTAACTTCCCCATATACAGAAAGTCAAGCATAGCAAGTTTTTCCTTCTCCATATTCAAGTCTTTAAAAACATCAGGATATGCCCACTTTGCTACCATTTTAACGGCATAGGGGAACTTCAGCGTCCAAAGATCGTAGAGAAAAACCTCCGGCAGTTCAAAGACCATACGGTTTTTAGCTGCATTGATGATCTTCCATCTTGAGTCATTTAATATATCAGAGGGATTAATCTTTATATTCTGCCACATAATGATAATATCGGGATTCCACTTGATAACTTGTTCCATGCTCACAACTATATGTTCATCAGGAATAGATGAGCATACATTTCTACAACCTGCCATATGCAGCAAATCGTTGACAGAACTTTTAGAGCAAGAGGTGTGAAGAGCTCCCTGCCCCCACATAAAATAAGCCTTTTTTTTCGACTCCTCTGGCATCCTTTGAACCCTTTTTTGAAAATCAGAGAGTTCCTTTTTTACAAAGCTTATTATCTCTTCTGCCCTTTTTACACTGCCTGTAAGTTTCCCAAGCTGCATTATCTCGTAATAGACATCCTCAAAACGATTGATAAAAACCCCGAAAACTGGTATCCCTCTTTCTTCAAGGGATTTAATTGTTTCGGTCTGTTTTGCCCAGATAATGACGACATCGGGCTTAAGGGCTACAACGCTTTCAACATTCACAAATTCCCAGTTGCCCGGCGCGGGAAGGGTCTTGTTCTTAATCCTTTCATCAAGCATAGAGTAATAACGATAGACATCGCCTGTATAAACATTCGTCGAGATGGCTATGATACTTTTTTCACGCCCTAACATATAAATACCTGAAAGGGCACTCTCGATAACACAGACAATTCTCGTAACAGGCTTGCTAAATGAGAGTTCCTTGCCCCTGAAGTCTGTAACTTTTATCTCTTTTGAACCGGAAAAAGCTGCAGAGGGCATTATGAGCGTAATAAAGAATAAGATTATGATTAAATAATGTTTGAACATAGATTAATTGGCTGCCTTTTAAAAAAATTATAAGGGTTCCACCCTCAGGCAGAACCCTTATATTATTACAGAAAATAACTTAAAAAATTAATTCCATCCCTGCGAAGGCGTTAAAGCCTGTGTCCCTAAATTGCCACGGCATCTCGAACTTTTTGTCTGTTATATTGCTTAACTCGATATTCAGATTTGCCTTGTAGCTTTGAGTTTTATAAAGCAGTTTGGCAGCCTTGATATTTATAATCTCATAGGGACCAAACTTCTTTCTATCAGGCTTAGATGTAGTATCATAATATTTGCCTACAGCGCTTAAATAAGGTGAGATGGTTATATCATAAGGCAGGTTTGCGGTTATGCCAACATTTATAACATACTGAGGAACGAATGGGATGTTGCTGTTGTCATTAGCAGGGTCTAATTTATTATTAACCTCGGTATCCATATAAGTCCAATTTGCAAACCAGCTTACATTTTTGCTTATTGCATGGTTGAGTGTTATCTCGATGCCCTTGGATTTCGCCTTCCCAGCGTTTACCGATTGACTTTGGGAGGGGTCGAGACTTATACGGTTTTCAACAATTGCATCATCTACTTTATTAAGAAAAGCCCTGATGCCGAGTTCCATATTTGGCATAATGTAATAATCAGCGCCTATATCATATGCAACAGCTTTTTCTGGTTTAATGGCAGGATTTGGGAGTTGACCATGCCTGCCGGGCACGCCCCTATCGCCAGGATTCAATGTCCCGCCTACTGATTTTGCAGAGGGCGTTAAGAAACTATTGCCAATATTTGTATATAAAGCTAATGGATCAGAGGCATTGTATCTTACCCCTGCACTCCAAAGAAATCTATCCCAAGATTTATCAGATATTGCGGGCTTAACTCCGCTTAAAAGATTATATTCGTGCTTGATATTGTTATATCTTCCCCCAATCCTTACTACAAATTTATCAATAACTACCTTCTCCTGCACAAAAAGTCCTAAGCTTCTCATATCTGCATCATTTCCAGTAATTTTGATGCCAACTGATTCAGATGTTGTCTTATATGAAGCCGACTGATAATCTGCTCCAAATGTAAGCAGGCTCTTGCCCCAGTGTTTGAGATTAAAAGTAAGGTCGGCAGGGATAATATGCTGTTTTACACCATCCTTAGATCTCAAGGCAAGGCTTGGCGGATAGTTGTCCTCCTCCCATTTTCTTTTATAATGCCTATAGCCAACCTTTAATTGAGCGTTCAAATCTTCTGTAAATTGATTGCTGTAAGCAAGATTAATAGTATCATAGTCGTGATTATAGCCTCTGTTAGGTCTGCCCGCATCGCCTGTATGCCCAGTATGATGGGCAAAGAGAGATATTTTTTGTTTATCAGGCTCTATAAAATATGTTGTCTTCAAAAAAAGCTTGGTTTTTTTATAATTAGGATCATCGAGCATATTGAGCCAAGATGGATTTGTTCCATAATTAGTATAGTCGGACTGCTCATAGTTAGCTCCGATGAAGTAGTGGAAGTTCCCAGAACTATTCTGGTGGTAAATCCTCCCGTTAAATGTATTGTATTTGCCGTAACCAAATAATATCCTCGTCATAGGCACATCAATCTTTTCCTTTAAGATCAAATTAGTAATCCCGGCAAGAGGAGCTTCAGCCCCTGCAAAGTCAGATGTGAGGTAGTTAGGATACATGACTGCTGCAGGTCCCCTATGAATTTCCGCCCTGCTCAATGCAAGGATGTCAAGGCTCATTGCATCAACAAATGAGTCTATAGGCAGTCCGTCAAGTAAATACACGCTGTATTTAGGTCCCAGCCCTCCATATGAGCCCCAGTTAGCGTCGTTGCGTGAAAGCACGTTGATAAATGTTCCTGGAGAGAATTTAAATATCTCGGAGATGTTTCTGTTTGAGAGAATAATTTTGTCAATCTCAGCTTGAGTAATTACATCAACCTTATGGGTTACATTCTCCTCTGATTGGGAAATCTTGGATTCAGTGATAATTAACTCATCAAACCTATGTGTCTGTTCACTCGCCCAAGCGTTGATTGCAAAAAATAGAATTAAAAAAACAATTAGACATTTTAACATTGTAAACCTCCTCCTCAATTATTTTTTGGGTCTTCTCCAATTTCGTTGCAACAAAATGCTCCACAACATATTTTTGCAGCTGTTCTGGAGATGAACTATTTTAATTAAATTAATAAAAAAGCCATGAAGACGCTTCTATCCATCTTGCATGGCATAGCCTTCATGGCTGAAATTTCAGATCTTGAAATTATTCCCTGAATTCGTTTCAGGACTATTCAATTGTTAAATATAATAAATAATTCATCCCTTATGCGTCAAGATAGAAAGAATGACCTAAAATAGACATAGACCTGCAAACCGCTCTAATTATCTATCATTCCGAACACCCAACGGGCCTGCCCTAAACGGAGTGAATGGGTGTGAGGAATGTTTAAGTTAAACAATAAGATTTCTCCCCTTCGCTTTGCTCAGGGCTTCGGCTCACCTGCTCGAAATGACAACTTTCTATCTCTATTTTTCGGGAATGAGGTATTTTACTGTTCTTAAAATATACCTGAAGCCAATCTATCTTCCCACCTCCATGCGCTTTCTATTATAAAGCCGAGATCATTATAACGAGGGGACCAATGCAGCATTTGCCGTATCTTTTTGTTGTCAGCTACTAAAACAGGAGGGTCTCCCTCGCGTCTCGCTGATTCTATGACTGGGAAATCAATCCCGGTAACACTTTTAGCCTTCGCAACAACCTCTCTAACAGAATAACCATGACCATAGCCGCAATTGAAGATTTCGCTTCTTCCACCATCCAAAAGATAGTTAAGCGCAAGAATGTGTGCATTAGCAAGGTCTTCAACATGAATATAGTCTCTTATGCATGTGCCGTCAGGAGTGGGGTAGTCAGTCCCGAATATTTCAAGGCTTTCAAACTGCCCTTTTGCAGTCTTTAGCGCCCTCGTAATCAAGTGGGTTGGGTCTTTGTAAGCCTGCCCTATCCTGCATTGGCTGTCTGCCCCTGCTACATTAAAATACCTAAGAGAGACATATCTAAACTTATCATCGGAATAGGCAAGGTCTCGCAAGATTAGCTCGTTCATCATTTTTGAAGCTCCATATGGATTAATGGGCATCATAGGAGCATCCTCACTAACAGGGAGAATATCAGGCACCCCATAAACAGCGGCAGTTGAGGAGAAGATAAAATTTTTGATCTTGTGTCTAATCATAGCCAAAAGAAGGTTGATGGTGTTAGAGGTATTGTTGTTGTAATACTTAAGAGGCGCTATGACGCTCTCATTGACAGCGATAGAAGCAGCAAAGTGCATTATTGCGTGAGGCTTGAATTCAATGAGAGTCGATTCCAGCCTTTGGAGGTCGCACAAATCCCCCTCAATAAGCCTGGCATCAAAAATAGCCCATCTATTGCCTGTTGAAAGATTGTCATATACCGCTACTTCATGCCCGAATCGAGACAATTCCTTTCCCACATGGCTGCCTATGTATCCTGCCCCCCCTGTTACAAGTATTTTCATTTTATAAAATTCTCCGTTTTTAGCTTATTTAGTGTCTGTTTATAAACTATACCTTATTTTGTCATTTTGGTTTGCCTGATGAGAAAAATTTCAGCCTCTCTATGCTTTTTAAAACCATCTCGGGCGTTCGAGTTTCGATTGTATAAAGACAATCTTTGTTTTTGATATAAGAAAAGAGTTTGGGAAAATCAAAAAAACCCTCGCCTATAGGATGGTGTGAGTCTGAAGTTTTATCGTTGTCATGCAAATGAAGCTCAAGAATATAAGGCTCAAGCGCCATCATCCAATCATCTATCGAGACAGTAGAAAATATATTAAAATGTCCTGTATCAAAACAAATACCAAACTTTTCAGAATGGAGTTCTTCCATCAAAAGTTTAAGATTTAAAGGATTATCCTCAAAAATATTTTCTATCACGAGCTTTAGATCGAGATTGTCTGAGAGTTCTATTACTTTTTGCCAGGTAAGAATGCTTTTTTTAAGCCACATATCTATTTTGTGGTCATAATTCCATTTCTCGTAGCCTGAGTGAAAGACTAAATGAGAGGCAGACAGCATCTCCGCTATATCCAAAATATGCATAAACCTCTCAAGAGTGACAGCCCTTACCTTTGAATCAAGCGCACCAGGCGATAGATCCATAAAAGGCGCATGTATAGACAGCGAAGGCTTATAATCAAGGGCGTCCAACAGTCTATTGATATCGTTATTTTTTAAAGTATCGAGAGAGTCCGAGGTAAAATAGATCTCGAGGTTTAATTTATTATCCTTTATTTGGGAGATATAATTATATACCTTATTGTATGGGATATGGACATGAATCTTGTTCATCTTAAACACCTCTATAAAATTTTTAGAGTCTTCTCCAATTTCGTTGCAACAAAATGCTCCACTATGTTAGCTTATTTTTCCAACTGTTTTGGAGGTGAACCAATTTTTAAAACATCAGCAATGCAGTAGTTGAAGTAACAGACCATATAACATCAGTCGGCAAATGGACATCGCAAGTGGAATCTATCACAAGATCAACCCTCGGCGGGAATTCATCATCTTCGAGCCAAAGCAGGAGATTAACGGGCACCTTCGGGAATGGATATAATATGACGCAAGCATCGGCGTAACTGCAAACACTTCCTCCAAGCTCATCAGCCTTCATTATAAAACCTTTTGTATCATGACCATATTTGTCTGCCAATTCACTAAGCGGCAGCTTATGAGTGCCCATGAAAAATATCTGCCCTCCCTTTACATCCTCCGGCTTTATCCATTTGCCTGATAATGGAACATTCTTTGCGCTTACAAGATACCAGACAATAGAAAGTTCAAAAAAATATTCCCTAATACTGAGCAGTTTAATGCCATTAGGTGAGATAGCGGTAACCTTTCTCTGTTCATGAAAAACATGAAAATCGGTCCCAAACGATTTAACAGTATATAACCCCCTGCTCGCATCGAAGGAAACAAAGGCATTTTTGCAGACATCTTCAGGCTTCATTACGGATAACATATCCCATGCCTTTTCTTCTCCGGAATAGGTTTTTATGGAATCCAGGTTTAAATGGGGTTTTTCACTGTTTTTATTGTTCATATTATGCATAGCGTCTTACCAAAAAACCTCAACCTAACCATCTGTCGTGAGGATAAATTTTGGTGACTCATTATCAGTCAAATCCAAATATATCTTTTTGATATGCATTATACACCACGAGCAAAACAAATTTCAGAATAAACTAATCGGTAGTCATTGGCAGTCTTACAACCCCGAGCATCAAATCTGATCTGACCAGTTTATTAAAAAATAATGAATGTTGCCATAAAGCAAGCGGGTCTAAGTATGTTCTATAGTAATTGTTTATATGATGTTTTAAGCTGAAACGAGTTAAAGGGGGGCTAATGCAGTAGATACTGTCTTTATGGCAAATTGGATTTCTTCTTCAGTGGTTATTTTCCCTGTTGAAAATCTTATAGCGCCTCTCGCCCATTCATCAGGAACCTTCATTGCCTTGAGAACGGACGAGATTTTTTCTTCACCAGAATGACATGCTGCCCCGGCAGATAACGCTATATGATCTTTTATTTTCGATATAAGCGCATTTGAACTTACGCCTTTAAAACTGACACTTAAGGTGTTGGGAAGTCTCTTTTCAAAATGTCCGTTGAGTCTCATATCTTTTACCCTTTCTTTGAGCCCGAGATACAGCATGTCCCTTGTTTTCTGCATCTGCTGATGATTATTCTTGAAATCCCTCTTTGCTATCTCGCACGCCATACCCAGCCCTACAATCTCAAGGACATTTTCTGTGCCAGCCCTAAGCCCACTTTCCTGATTTGCCCCGTGCATAAACTTCGTCAGCTTTATACCGTTTTTGATATAAAGAGCTCCAACCCCTTTTGGAGCATATAATTTGTGCCCTGCGATAGTGAGGAGATGAACTTTCATCGAGTTAATATCTACAGGTATTTTCCCAATAGACTGTGCTGCATCAGAGTGAAAAACAATGTTTCTTGTTGCAGATATTTCGGCAATATCTTCTATGGGTTGAATCGTGCCAACTTCATTGTTGGCGTGCATTATAGTTATTAAAATTGTTCTGTCTGTAATTGCCCTCTCAATATCTGATAGACTTACGATTCCTGATTCATCGACTGGAATATAGGTAATATCAAAACCGTTTTCTTTAAGAGATTCGCATACCTCTGTCACAGAAGGGTGTTCAATCTGGGAGGTGATTATGTGGCTGCCGCGGCTGAGATTGGCAAAAGCAGCCCCTTTTATAGCGAAATTGTTGGATTCTGACCCCCCGCTTGTAAATACAATCTCATTGGGAAGACAGTTTAAGAGTGTGGCAATTTGCCCTCTTGCTGTTTCTATGGCTCGTTTTGCAGTAAGTCCGTATTCATAAGAACTTGAGGGGTTGCCAAAGTGTTCGTCCAAAAAAGGACGCATAGCGGCAATAACCTCGGGGTCATGAGGGGTCGTTGCATTGTAATCAAGATAGACAGGCTTGCGCAAATACTCTTCCTGTTTTATAAATTTTGTCATATCTGTCCAAAATAAATTTTGATGCTATACAATCGTATGAATATGATGCGATTTCTGAAGCCAAAGCCACGGGTAACCTCGACGAGGCTGAAGTTGAAGCGGAAGACTCGACCCAGATGCTGGTAAATCAACTTGATGTCTATCAAATCAAAGAAAATAGGGACAGCTACCTATTTTGATGCCAAGACCCATAACTCAATCACAACAAAAGCAAAATAGGTAGCTGTCCCTATTTTCTCGGCTAAGAAATCGTGTCATATTGATTTTGTAATATTATTTTGGACACCAATGATATTTTGTAAATGTAATCTTTTGGTCTAATCGCTGTCAAGTTTCTATTGACTGGAGTTCCCTCTTTATAAACAGACACTGCTTAGTATATCAATTAGTCAGGACGGAAGCTATGGGGGAAAGAATTTTTGCGTATTATTTGTATTTTAATTCGGAATAATTATATAAATCCAGTATATAATAAATCATGAGGGTCATTATTGTTGGAGCTGGCGAGGTAGGTTTCCAGATAGCAAAAGCCCTTTCTTACGAAGGGATTGAAGTGGTCGTTATTGATAGGGACAAGGAAATGCTCAAAAGGGTCTTGGATGAGCTTGATGTTGCTGTTATTGAAGGGGAGGGCGGCGACCCTGCAGCTTTGAAGGAAGGTGGGGCTGACTCGGCAGATATGTTACTTGCAGTAGCGAACAGCGACGAAACCAATATGATAGCCTGCCTTCTTGCCAAGGCGATGTTTGGTATCCCGCGAAAGATTGCACGCATCAGAAACCCTGATTATTTTAATAATGAGCAGATTCTTAACAAAAACAATCTCGATATAAACCCTGCCATCAACCCTGAACTTGAGGCAGCAATGTCTATAATTAGGCTTCTTGAAATTCCTATCGCAACGGATGTTGAGGATTTCGAAGGCGGCATTATCAGGGTAGTAGCAGCAAGAGTTGATAACACAAGCCATCTTATCAGAAAATCTCTTAAAGATATAAGCAGAATCGTAGAAAAGAAATTTCTCATAGGAATGATTGAAAGGGATGACAAGGCGATAATTCCCTCGGGGGATCATGTACTCAGTAAGGGGGATATTATCTATATCCCCATGAAAAAAAGCGAGGTTTTTGATATTTTGGCGTCTATAGGTTTTGAGAGTATTCCTGCAAGAAAGATAATGATATTGGGCGGCGGCAGAATTGGCAGTTATGTTGCCTCCAAACTCGAGACCGCGATAGATATCAAGTTAATAGAGAAGGACAAAGAAAGATGCTCAGACCTGAGCCGCACCTTAAAGAAAACCCTTATCCTTCATGGAGACGGTTCTGACCAGAAGCTTTTGATTGAGGAAAATATTGGAGATATGGATGTGTTTGTCGCAATCTCAAACAGCGATGAGTTAAATATAATGGCTTCACTTCTTGCTAAGAAACTGGGTGTAAAAAAGACTATAGTTATTGTAAACAAACCTGATTATATAACCCTTGCCCGCGGTTTAGGACTTCATACTGTTTTAAGCCCGAGAATTATAACTGCCGGAACTATTCTCAGATATGTTAGGAGAGGCGATATCCTTTCGCTTACATCTATAGCAGAAGGTAAAGCTGAAATACTAGAGGCAAGGGTAGGAAAAAATTCGAGGCTTGTCGGAAAATCTTTGATTGAAGCCAAAATACCACGAGCCACACTAATAGGCGCTATTATCAGGGAGGATGAGGCTATAATTCCTACCGGCACTGACAAGATATATCAAGATGACAAGCTGATTATCTTTACACTGCGGGAATCTTTAAAAAATGTTGAGAAAATCCTAACATAAGGTGCTTCGTGAATATCGGACTGGTATTAAACATCTTGGGAAGCGCCATTATCATCATCGCAATATTTATGCTCATTCCGATTGGCATCTCCATCATTTACTCTCAACCAGATTTGCTTAATCTCGTCTATTCATTTTTAATAACGATGTTTTTTGGCTGTGCTGCATATTTTTCAACACTCAAAAGCAAAAAAGAAGAAATGAAAAACAGGGAAGCCTTTCTGATAGTAGCATTAATATGGGTGTTTATGCCTCTTTTTGGATCAATACCATTTTTAATGTCGGGGATGTTCACCTCTTTTACTGATGCTTATTTTGAAGCGATGGCTGGTTTTACTACCACAGGGGCTTCAGTTTTGAAGGATATAGAGATACAACCTCTTGGGGTATTGCTGTGGCGAAGCATGATTCAATGGATAGGCGGGATGGGCATAATAGTATTTGCTCTTGCAATACTGCCAATGCTTGGCTCTGGAGGAATGCAGCTTTTTAAAGCGGAAGTTCCTGAGATAAGCGTTGATAAGCTCAAACCTCGCATTATAGATACAGCGAAAGCCTTGTGGTTCATATATGTTTTTTTAACCTTATTGAATGCCATTTTTCTATTGTTAGGCGGAATGAATATTTATGATTCCATTTGTCATGCGTTTACAACATTGGCTACCGGCGGATTTTCTACAAAAAATGCAAGCCTAGGTCATTATGAAAATCCATTTATTCACTATACAACCGCTTTTTTTATGTTTCTTGCTGGCGTCAATTATTCACTATATTTTTGTCTTTTCAAAGGCAGGGTCTCTACTGTCTGGAAGTCTAACGAGCTTAGGTTTTATATAGCCTTAACACTTACAGCTACGATACTCATTGCCCTCGATATCTATGATATCTTTAACTCCGTTGAGGAATCCTTTAGACATGCGCTTTTTCAGGCTACATCAATTATGACAACGACTGGTTATGCTTCTACTGATTTTGGTAAATGGCACGCTTTTTCTCAAATAATACTTGTTATAGCAATGTTTTCAGGGGGCATGATAGGCTCAACTGCTGGTGGCATTAAGCAGGTGAGAATACTGTTAATGCTTAAACAGGGATACAGAGAGATATATCAGCTTATCCATCCAAGGGCTGTTCTGGCGCTTAAGCTTGATGAAAAATTCCTTACCAAAGAGCTGCTCGGGAGCATATGGGGCTTTATATTTCTTTTTTTGATGTTGTGTGCGGGGGGAACCCTTGCTATGGCAGCCATGGGAATCGATTTTATAACCTCGGCTACGACAGTTATATCCGCCGCAAGCAATGTAGGACCTGCTCTTGGTCAGGCTGGTCCCGCAGAAAATTATGCATTCCTTCCAGATTTAGGGAAATGGGTGCTTATCTTTTGCATGCTAGCAGGGAGGCTCGAAATCTATACGGTGCTTATACTTTTTGTCCCAGCATTCTGGAGAAAATGATATTTTACAAAATCGCTTTTAGTTAAACATGAAGACACTTCCATATTATCCCAGAATTGTCATTAGAGTTAAAATATCCTTTATTATCAATCAGTTTTTCTAATGGCGGACATTAGGAATAAATATTTACAAAACAATTAGTTATATTCATAATAACAATTTTGGGTTATATATCTTTCTTCATAGGACGCCCACCCTTTTGAGGGAGAATATCTCGCTTCAAAACCTTCTCCAGTTCCTTTATAAAGCTCTCACTGCCAAGCGGTCTGCCTGTTGATGTCGTGCGCTGTATTGATGCATTTATCCCTTTGGCCTCCTTACTTAAAAATTCTCTGTATGCTTTTATTTCTTTATCATCAACCCAGCTTTCCTTTGAAAGTATATAATTTTTTAGGCCCTGTATATGCGCTCTGGCGCTTGACCATTGATAGTCCTCTGCTTTTTTGACAAGGGTTGCCTTTACAGGGTTTAACTCTATATATCTTATTACTGCCCAAAAATTATCATTTTTGTGATTTGTATCACATTTGTTTTACAGATATTATTGTATCATCAAATTAAAAGATAGACTGCAGTTTCCGAAAAGGTAAACCTCGGGCAACCGAGGGGCACAAAGCTTCGGGTCCTGAAATGAGTCAGGACAGCCGGGCTGCCGAAGAAACAGAAGACCACCTTCAGTGGCTGCTGTTTCAAGGCTTAAGAAACAGACACCTTGGAGGTGGGCAATGAAAGGTAGAGGAAACATAAGGCTTGCAATAAGCATTATCGCTATTGCAATAGTTTTAGGGGTATCGGTTATGGGTGCATCAGATGCTTATGCAAATGATATATGGGTTAGTGCTTATTATGGCGGCTGGGCGCAGGGAGACGTTAACTGGACTGGTCGTATGACTGCTGATAAGATAGATTATTCTGCGGTAACGCATATTATACATTTTGCTATTCAGCCTAAGAGTGACGGCACAATTGATTTCAACACTCTTTATATAACCCCTGCAAACTCAGCGTCTCTTATGACATACGCTAAACCAGCCGGCAAAAAAGTATTGATTTCATTAGGCGGTTCATATACTGAGAGTGCTTTCTTGGGGGCTACAAGTGATGCAAATCGTCAGAAATTTATTGATAATTTGATAAATTTTATAACCACACGCGGTTATGACGGCATAGATCTCAATTGGGAGCCTATTTCTCCATCATCTGTAGCTCAGGTTAAGAAGTTTGTGAATGAATTAAGAGCAGCATTGGATACAATAACACCTCGCCCGATGCTAATAGCATCAGTTGCTTGGGAGGCACCTCTGTTTGCTGAACTTCAGGACAAATTTGACCAAATAAATATTATGACTTATGACCTTAATGGAAGTTGGCTTAATGGTTCATGGTTCAATGCTCCTACTTATGACGGTGGTTATTGGTTCCCAGCAAGCGGAGCGGCACCATCTGCAAATAACATGGTTAATTGGTTTATTTCTGCTGGCGTAAAGCCTGCTAAATTGGGTATTGGGATAGGATTTTATGGATATGTTGCTAAAGGTGGAAGCGGCACTGCGACAGGCGGGGTAACTGCACCCGGGCAGAAGTGGACAACACCTCCTACATTTACATACACCGGTTATTATGAAATAATGGACAAATTCTATAAACCTGCCAATTACAGATATGACAGCGCCGCCGGTGCAGCTTATCTGAGTTATGATATGCCGAGTTCTTCGGAAGATATGTTCATCACATATGATGATGAGAATTCAATACTTGAGAAAATAAAATATGTAAGAACCAAGGCAATTGGAGGGACCATAATATTCCAGATTGGCGATGGCTGGAGGCCGAATTCGCCGGTTCCGGACAGTCTGCTTCAATCCGTAAAGACTGCGGTAGCACAAACAAAAACAGCGCCGCCGCCGCAAAATACGTTACCTTCGTCGCCTGCTCTCAATTCACCTTCTAATGGCGCAACTGGGGTTGCTGTTTCAACGTCTCTTAGCTGGAGGGCTTCTACAGGAGCCACTTCATATATCTTGCAGGTATCAAAAAATATAGCCTTTACAGAAATTGTAATACATACGGATTTAAATGCAACTACATATAGCATTAGTGGTTTGAATAGCAACACAGTATATCACTGGCGTGTGCAGGCAAAGAATGCTAACGGCAGCAGTGGGTGGTCAAATATATGGAACTTTACAACAGCGGCTGCAAGCAGCACAGTGATTGCTAATTTTACAGGCAGTTCAGTATCTACCGGCGTTTCACTTACATGGCAGACGACTTCGGAGAGTAATAATAAGGGATTTGATATTGAGCGTAAATTCTCTACCTCAAACACATGGGTTAAAATGGGTTATGTAGCGGGCGCAGGAACATCAACAGTAATCAAGAATTACAGCTATACAGATACTGCTACAAGAAAAAATAGAACGTACAACTACAGGCTAAAACAAATAAATACTGATGGGTCATTCACATACAGCCCTGTAGTGACCGTAAAAAAATAATCAAATAAAATCATTTAAAACTGGAAAGCCCGAAAGTACTTCGGGCTTCCTTTTTTAAATAGAACATTCGTTATATGCAGGCATTGTCACCAATCTTACCTCCATGTATTATCTTCGGTCCTTACATATACTGCTCTGTTTCTACTTTGGTTATTTTTTCCTTGCTTTTGTATTATTATTGTTTCATAATTTCCTCACTTATTGGGTGGTAGATTTTATTTATTTGGCAATTGTATTATAATGAGTAATAATCTACTTTTAAGAGAGCGCCAGTTCAACAATGAAGTGCAATACTTGGGGCAGTAGAAAGGCAGCTGTTATCCTAAATGGTTATGGGAAAACACTACAGACAGATTACCATGGAAGAACGGGAAGTCATGATCTGCCAACCGAATATCGACAACAGAAAGCTCAAAATTTTCCATTCTGCGATCTAAACACTGTCTTAAATAAATCGGACACCGTTCTTGTCCTCGTTGACCACAAGGAGCTTAAGAGCGTTGACAAAGACATTTTGTAAGAGAAGGTTGTGATTGATATGAGAGGTATTGGATATGAATCCTTTGAAAAGAAGCGAAAAGCCAATCAGGTCAAGAGACAACTTCCTTGTCTTCGGTTCTCCCATTATCGAAGATGCGGAGATACAGGAAGTTGTTGCCAGTATGAAGATCGGCTGGATTGGGACTGGGCCAAAGGTAGCAATATTTGAGAAAGATTTTGCCACATATAAAGGCGCCAAATATGCAGCGGCGCTAAACTCCTGTACAGCCGCATTGCACCTGAGCCTCCTTGCCTCAGGGATCAAGTTAGGAGACGAGGTCGTTACAACCCCTATGACCTTCTGTGCTACGGTGAACGCAATTATTCATGCCGGGGGCACTCCAGTACTAGCGGATATTAACCCTATTTCAATGAATATCGATCCGGATCATATTGAAGCTAAGATCACATCGAAGACCCGCGCCATATTGCCTGTGCATTTTGCAGGAAGGCCATGTGATATGGATGCATTGATGAATATAGCGAAACGACATAATCTCAAGATCATAGAGGACTGTGCTCATGCCATTGAAGCAGAGTATAAAGGATTCAAAACTGGCACTTTTGGCGACTTTGGCTGTTTTTCATTTTATGTTACGAAAAATATTATTACTGGAGAAGGTGGGATTGTTCTTGCGAAGCGGGAGGAGGACATCTTTCGTATTAAAGTATTAGGACTCCATGGGATGAGCAAGGACGCATGGAAGCGTTTTAGTGACGAAGGTTATAAACATTATTTTATTGTAGAATGTGGGTTTAAATATAATATGATGGATTTGCAGGCAGCTATTGGTATTCATCAACTACAAAAAGTTGAGCTATTTTGGCAGCAACGCGAAAAAATCTGGAACCGATATAATGAGGCATTTGCCAACTTGCCCATATGGCTCCCTGCCGCTCCCGAACCTGACACCCGTCATGCCTATCATTTATACAGCATTCTTGTGGATGAAGCTAAGTCAGGCATTACCCGTGACGCTTTCCTTAATGCCATGACAAATCAAAATATTGGTGTAGGTGTGCATTACCTGAGTATCCCTGAGCATCCTTATTACCAGCAGGCATTCGGTTGGAGCC
>JBBIIV010000025.1:0-20722 GCA_037446295.1 Nitrospirota bacterium | reverse complement strand
TAAATGGTCATCTGAGATATTCACCTAATGATAGTCTTGGTTTTTGGCAGAAACGTTTGTCATCAAAAATTAATGCTTCCTTAATACTGCTGTAACATTATTTTGATAACCTAAATTAAAAGAATATTTGCATCAGTTGACAGGGCGTAATCAAAATAAGCGAAGTTGTGAGTGTTTTAAAGCTAAATCTTATGCTAACGCTTTTTTGTATCAAATTATTGCAGAGATTGCCACGGGAGAAAATTATCAAATTTTTGCCTATGTCTATAAGGCAACAAGGGGGTGAATTATCACAAAAAAAATTAATTGTTGTTCTATATCTAACAAAAAACAAAAAAAGCAAAAAAAGGAGGCTAATGTATGTTTAAGATTCTAATAGTTAGTTTTGTGACTTTGATGTTTGTAATCACCAATATATCGCCATCTGAGACAGCAAATAAGCTTGTTAAGATCGATGGATCGAGCACTGTATTCCCAATCACTGAAGGCATTGCAGAGGAGTTTCAAAAAGCTAATAGAGATGTGAAGGTAACTGTAGGCATATCTGGAACTGGAGGTGGTTTTAAAAAGTTTTGTAGGGGAGAGATTGATATATCCAACGCCTCAAGACCTATAGCCAAAAAGGAAATGGAATCATGCAAAGATGCAGGAATCGAGTTTATCGAGCTACCGATAGCTTATGATGGTATTGCTGTGATGGTCAATCCGAAAAATACCTGGGTCACATCAATGACGGTAGCAGAACTGAAAATCATGTGGGAGCCAGCGGCAGCCGGCAAAATTAAAAAATGGAATCAAATAAAATCTGAATGGCCGGATGCCCCGATAAAACTCTTCGCACCAGGCGTTGATTCAGGAACATTCGATTATTTCACAGAGGCAATTATGGGTAAGTCAAAGTCTTCGAGAAGCGATTATTCTGCAAGTGAAGACGATAATGTCCTTGTTCAGGGCATCGCAAGCGACAAAAATGCTATCGGATACTTTGGGTATGCTTATTATGCTGAAAATGCTAAAAAATTAAAAGTCATCGCCATTGATGGAGGGAAAGGTCCTGTCCTGCCTTCCGAAAAGACTATTATGGATGGCACCTATCAGCCTCTTTCGAGGCCCATATTTATCTATATAGCCAAGAAATCTATAGATAAGCCGGAAGTAAAAGAGTTTGTAAATTTTTATCTGAAGAACGCTTCTAAGATTGCCACGCAGGTTAAATATATACCACTGCCTGCAAAGGCATATAAACTTGCTGAAGAAAGATTTGTCAGGGGTAAAACAGGAACGGTCTTTGAGGGGGAAGCCAGAGTAGGCGTCAAGGTAGAAGATCTGCTCAAACTTGAAGAAAAGAAGAAATAAACATTTAAGGCGCTACTACCAGGGAATTTAAATATAGACGCATATCTATCTCAGACGATACTCTTTTTTGGGGTTTTGTGATTACTCCAAAAAATGCGTTTCGTTTCAAAATAGCAGGCATAGATGCCAGAAAACCCTTTGTCCTGAAACGCCTCAGACATGCAATGCCGCCATCCCGATAAAATGAAAGGGTCAGGTGTCAGAGTGTCATTTGATACTTTGATACTATAAAATGTGTAAGGGTGTTTATGCCTGCTAAACAAAAATTTAAATGCAGTTTCCATGTTAAGCTGTCGATTTCAAAGCTCAAAAGCCTTTTCAATTTTCATCTGCTATAGAAATTCATTAGCCTTGAGATTCTTCGATTGTCATAGCTGGTAAAATTGCCGTTTTTAAGAAGACTGACAATATTTTCATCGTTAGCCGGTTCGCGAAAGAGCGTATAACAGCTGCCCACATCAGTCGGCAGATGGGCGTCTGAACCGCCCGTAAAGCATATCCCAAGCTTTGAGGCAGCCTCTATCGAAAGCAGATTGAACGCATGTATGTTACAGCCGTTATATCCTTCTATAACGCTAAGTTTAGATAACTTAAAGATCCTGTCTCCTATGCTTTCCATGCCACGATAAGGATGGGCGGGGATAACGATGCCCCCTACTGCATCAACTATTTCCAAGACATGCTCTATATCGGCGTTTTTCTCTATTGACTTGTCAGTATTAACACCAAAGACAAGACAGTGCCCCTGTCGAGATGAGAACTCAACCCCTCTTAAAATGGTAATCCATTTTTGATATTTTTCCTGTAAATGAATGATATATTCAGATGCTTCATAAGAATAATGTTCTGTAAAGGCAAGCCCATCCAGCCCTGATTCAATAGCCGCTTCGATGATATCTTCAGGGTCTGAATCGTTATCTCCGCTGTATTTTGAATGAACATGCAGATCATATTTATACATAATTTTACTTTAACACCAGTTGAGTCATAAAAACGATATCTATTTACTGTTATTGATTAACCTGTCTGCTTCTTCAGCTCTTCTAATATCTTATCTGATATTTTCTTATTGAATCCTTTTATTTGCATGATATCATGAGCGGACGCTTTTCTTATGTTATCTATGCTACCAAAGTGTCTTAGCAGTTCGAGCCTCCTTTTTTTCCCAATACCAGAAATGTTTTCAAGCGGCGAATCTAAGAGTTTCCTTGCTCTCATTTTTCTGTGGTAGGTGTTCGCAAACCTGTGCACCTCATCCCTTATTCTTTTAAGAAAATCGGATTCTGGGGTTTTATCATCTAAATGAATTACTTTCCCGTTTAATGAAAATGCCCTGTCGGGTCTTTTCGCTATAGAGATAATCGGTATTTCGAGATTCATTTCATCAATGACTCTCTTTGCAACAGACAGTTGAGCCATGCCACCGTCAATAATAATAAGCTCGGGCAGTCTGATGTCAGCTTTATTGAAGGTTCTCTTAACTATCTCTCTTATCATTGCGTAGTCATCTATTCCAGCGGCGCCTTTGATCTTAAAGTGCCTGTATTCCTGTTTCTTGAATTCATCTTTCTCCCAGAAAATGTAAGCCCCTACGGATTGTTCGCCCTGAATGGTAGAGACATCAAAAGCCCCGATGGAGGCAGGAGATTTTTTTAAGGATAATTTCTCTTCCAGATTTGATATAATCTTATCAAAATCAGAAAAAGATTTCATTTTGGAATTCATTAAAAGCCTTGCGTTTTCGTTAGCCATTGTCAGAATAGCAAACCTTTTAGGGTCTTCAGGGACTTCAATCGCTACTTCATTACCCCTTTTATTTTTAAGCCATGCTAAAAGGGAATCACTATTTTCAAGGATGCAGTTGGTCAGGATAACAGGGGGGACGATGATATCTTTTGAGTAGAAAAGCTCTATGAAGCTGTGCATTATTTCGCTTTCTTCATCCGTTATCAGATTATTTATGAAAAACTCTTTTGCCCCGATTAAGACTCCGTTTTTAATAAATAAAACTTGAATGACTATGTCGCTGCCTTGTTTGTAATATCCAATCGCATCAAGGTCTTCAAGCTCCGGAGAGATAACCTTCTGCGACTCAAATGCCCTTTTAATATTATTAATGCTGTCCCTAATCCTTGCAGCCTCCTCAAACCTGAGTTGCGCTGAAAGCTGGGTCATCTTGTTCTCAAGTATTGAGATAAGCTCCTTTTTTTCGCCTGCAAGAAAGAGTCTCACATCTTCTACAATTTTAAGATATTCATCCCTGCTCACCTTTTTTGCACAGGGCGCAAGACATTTCTTCATCTGATATTGAACACACGGCCTCATATGTCTTTCGAGTGAATATTTGCATGTCCTAAGAAGGAAATTTCGTCCGATAAAGTCGATTGCTTCCCACATCCCTTGAGCTGGTATGTAGGGACCAAAATACAAATTTCCATCTCTTTCAACTCCTCTTACGACCTCTATCTTTGGCCATTTTTCCTTTATCGTAAGTTTTATATAAGGGTAGTTTTTATCATCCCTTAGGATAATGTTGTATTTTGGCTTATATTGTTTTATGAGGGTTGCTTCCAGTATCAAGGCTTCGAGTTCGTTGCTTGTAGCGATATATGAGAAATCTTTGATTATTTTAACCATCCTCCTTTTGCGGTCGTCAAGATTAGCGGAATTCTGAAAATATGACCTGAGCCTGTTCCTGAGATTTTTGGCTTTGCCTACATACAATACCCGTTCCTTTGAGCCTTTGAAGAGATATACGCCTGCACAGGCGGGGATTTTTTTAAGATTTAAATTCATTGTTCAAATGTTACATTCCTCTGAAGCTTGCCCCCGAATGTTGTTATCGGGGAGCAAGAACCCAGTATTTTCCGTTTTTCATAATAGTAAAAAATCTCCTTATATTCTCACTGGAGTTTACCCTCATGAAAATAGGGACGGGAATGAAGCGTTTAAAAGTGTCCATTAAATAAAAACCAGGAAAATTCCAACTTGGGATAAGGATTGACAATAATTCTCTATGAATTTATTATAAATGATAATTATGAAAAATATTGATATAGCAGGACTTGCAAGGGAAAATATTCAGTCTCTTATCGCATATGCTGCCAAGGAAATTCCATGTAGGATCAAACTTGACGCCAATGAAAGCCCATACTGCCCCATAGCCTTTGAGAATCTATTATCAAAAAAAGACCTATTTTCTTCCCTGAACCGCTATCCTGACCCTGAAGCTAAGGAACTTAAAAAAGCCTTTGCAGAGAGCCTTAAAGTAAAACCATCTAATATACTTGTGGGCAACGGTTCTGATGAAATAATAACCTACTTAATATCTGCTTTTGGCGGACCTGTTTTATATCCAGTTCCAACATTCGTCATGTATGGAATTACCTCACAGACATTGGGACAAAAGCATACACCTGTAGCTCTTGATAGAGACTTTGATCTCAACCTTGATAGGATGCTCAAGACAATTAAAAAAGAAAAACCAAAATTAATCTTTCTGAGTTCCCCTAATAATCCGACAGGAAACTGCTTCTCATCAGAAAAAATACTCAAGATTATCGAAGCCTCAAATGGCATTGTGATAGTTGATGAGGCATACCAGCCTTTTTCAGGGAATAAGGGTTTTTTCCCTTTATTGGGCGACTATCCTAATCTTGCAATCCTGAGAACCTTGAGCAAGATAGGGCTAGCAGGGATCAGAATTGGGTATCTAACAGCGAATGAAGAACTGATTGAGGTCGTTGACAGGACAAGGCTGCCATACAATCTCGGCTCTCTCTCGCAAATAATAGCTATTGCGGGGCTTAAAAACAAAAAGATTATAGATGCTCAGATAAAAATGGTTATTAATGAAAGAAACAGGTTATTTAGGGAATTAAGCAATATAGATGGCGTCAAGCCTTACCCTTCTCTGGCTAATTTCATAATGTTTAAAGTGCCTGATGCAGAAGTGATATGCAATAAACTTATCGAATACGGAGTTCTCATAAAGAATATCAACAAAGTCGTAAAGAACGGATTAAGGGTGACAGTTGGCTTGCCCGAGGAAAACGACATCTTTATAGCTTCAATTAAGAAAGCCATCGTTTCAGTTATTTAATCAAAGTCTGCGGAGAAAGAGAAAATGAGAATTGCTCAATTTGAGAGAAAAACGAAAGAGACAGACATATTCATTGAAATCAATCTGGACGGCGAAGGAAGAACTGACATAAGCACCTCTATTCCATTTCTGGATCATATGTTAACCCTATTTGCATTTCATGGCGGTATAAATCTCGTTGTAAAGGCTACAGGCGATATTGAAGTCGATCATCATCATCTGATAGAAGACCTCGGCATCTGTCTTGGAGAAGCTGTTAAAAAAGCCCTTGGAGATAAGAAGGGTATAAGAAGATACGGCGAAATCACAATTCCTATGGATGAAAGCCTATCTCAAGTTGTAATAGATATTAGCGGAAGACCCTATCTAATTTATAAAGTAGCCTCTAGCAATAAATCATTAGGAAGTTTTGAGGTCTCTCTTTTTGAAGACTTCTTCAGGTCTTTCAGCAATCATTCCCTGATGAATCTGCATATCAATCTAAGATACGGCAGGGACGCTCATCATATATTCGAATCAATCTTTAAGGCATTTGGGAAAGCTCTTCAGGCAGCTGTCTCTATTGACATCAAAAAAAAGGGCATTCCCTCAACAAAAGGGAGGCTATGAGAGCTTACTTTAGAAGTGAATGAGAGATGGAAACCTTTTTAACATCAGGTTCATTAAAAATAGCGACGGTTTTGGGAATACCTATAAAGGTTCATTTTTCATGGCTGATTGTTTTCGGTCTGATATCATGGTCTCTTTCTACTTTTTACTTTCCAGAAGCAGTCCCCGAACTTCCAGCTCTTTCATACTGGATAATCGGCGTGGTCGGTTCCCTCCTGTTATTTCTCTCTGTTGTCTTTCATGAACTTGCCCACTCTTATGTCGCCCTTAGATATAAATTATCCATATTAAACATCACCCTTTTCATCTTTGGGGGTGTCGCTCAGATGAAAGGTGAACCTCCCACTCCTCAAGCCGAATTCAGAATAGCACTTGCAGGTCCTATTACAAGTTTTATGCTTGCTTTTATCTTTCTAATGAGTTTTTTGCTTGTTCAAAACTCTATAGTCAAAGCCCTTTTTCAATATCTTGCACAGTTGAATTTTATTCTTGGAGTTTTTAATCTTATACCCGGATTCCCAATGGACGGTGGAAGGGTAGTGAGGGCTTATATTTGGGAAAAAAGGGGCGATTTTTTTCATGCTACTCGGAAGGCTTCTAGTTACGGGCAGAAAATAGCCTTTCTTTTTATTGTACTTGGCTTGCTTTTACTTTTTGCAGCTGTGCCAAGCGGCTTGTGGTTCATGGTTATAGGATGGTTTTTATACACAGCTGCCCAGTCGAGCTATCAGCAAGCGTCTTTACAGGAGACATTAAACGGAATCACTGTTAAGGATATAATGGTAAGGGATATTGTTTCTCTTCCGCCGGATATGACTGTTGATGTTGCTGTTAATCACTATTTTTTGAGATACGGGTTCGGCGGTTTTCCAGTTATGGAAATGGATAATCTTCTTGGCTTTATTACCTTAAAAGAGGTTAAAAATATCTCCAGAGATAGATGGCAAAGTGTAAAGGTTGCAGCAATATGCAAGCGTATAGATAAAAAACTCGAGATTTCCGAGAAAGACTCTGCCATGCATGCCCTCGAACTGATGATAAATGAGAATGCAGGCAGGCTCATTGTCAGAGACGGAGACGGGATTATTGGCCTAATTACCAGAAATGGGATAGCACAATATATCCAGATAATGGGCAGGTAAAAAAACATTACAGGCTTTTTAATTATGTCCGAAACAAATCTGAAAGTTATGCTTCTAAGATCAACCCCTGATCCTGAGGAGACCATTTCAATGGCTGCCAAGCTCTGTTATACCAATAACGATATCTCATCTCTTAAGGAAAAGATCACCAAAAAAAACCAAAAGGCTTTTATCGAAAGACTCATGAAGATGGGGCATATGAGCCCTATTGAACATGTTTCATTTACATTTGCTATTGAAGGTATATCGAGGGCTTGCTCTCACCAACTCGTGAGGCATCGCATAGCGTCATACAGTCAGCAGTCCCAGAGATATGTAAGCGAGAAATCCGGGTTTGATTACATCATTCCGTCTATTATCAGGGAGGATGCCGAGTTAAAGAAATATTTTGAAGATTTCATGGCAGAGGCTCAGAACGCTTACAATTATATTTCATCAAGACTTAACGAGAAAGGGATTAAAGGCGAGCTTGCCAACCAGGATGCAAGGTTTGTGCTGCCGAATGCTGCTGAGACAAAGATAATTGTCACGATGAACGCGAGGGAGTTACTGCATTTTTTCAGGCAGAGATGCTGTAACAGGGCGCAGTGGGAGATAAGAAAGATGGCGGAAAAGATGCTCAAGCTTGTCAGAAAAGCTGCTCCTACTATCTTCTTAAAGGCAGGTCCTGCCTGTCTCTTTGCCCCATGTCCCGAGGGAGAATACAGCTGCGGGAAAAGAGAGGAGGTAAGAAAGAAATACGAAGTTTAGCGCGCCCCGCAGCACTTTTTGTATTTCTTGCCGCTGCCGCACGGGCAAGGGTCGTTCCTGCCGGTTTTCCGCTCTTTTTTTATAGGCTGCCTTGAATCTGCTGAATCATTTCTGTTGTATTGAATCTTCTGTTCGGGCTTGATGCTTAAATCTGCCCCTTCTTTTTTAATCTGTATCTTAAATAACCTCTGTAAAACCTCAGCCCTTATCCTCTGAGACATATCTCCAAACAGGTCAAAAGCATCTCTTTTATATTCGACCAAAGGGTCTTTCTGTGCGTATCCCCTTAGCCCTATTCCTTCCTTGAGTCTGTCTAAGCTAAGGAGATGGTCTTTCCACTGGTTGTCTATAGTCTGGAGGAACATAACTCTTTCGAGATAACGGATAGTTTCCAAACCGATTTCCTGTTCCTTATTTTCATATTCGTGTCTCACTGATGATGTGAGAATTTCCTTTATCTCTGAAACACTCCCTTTTTCCTGTAAATCAGTCTTTACAGAGAACAGTCCATATATCGCATTTTCCAACCCTGATAAATCCCATTCACCAACACTCGAATCTTCAGGACAATAAATTGTGAGAAGCTCGTCAATCTCTGTATCAGCTATCTCATATATCTTACTTTTCAATGACTCGCTTGTGAATACCTCCCTGCGGAATGAGTAAATCTCCTTGCGCTGCTTGTTCATGACATCGTCATATTCAAGGAGATGCTTCCTTATATCGAAGTTGTGGGCTTCAACCCTTTTCTGGGCATTCTCTATGCCTTTTGTAACCATCTTGTTCTCAACTGGCATGTCTTCCTGCATATTTAGGAAATTCATAATACCGTTTATTTTATCAGAGCCGAATATCCTTAAAAGGTCATCCTCTAATGAGAGATAAAACCTAGAAGAGCCGGGGTCACCCTGTCTGCCAGATCTTCCTCTAAGCTGATTGTCTATCCTTCTTGCTTCGTGCCTCTCGGTGCCTATTATATGCAATCCTCCGGCATCCAGAACCTTTAGCCTCTCCTTAGAGCATATCTCTTTGGCCTTTTCCAGAGCGGTTTTGTATTCATCCTGCGTGTAATTATCTTTATCCTTGAGCAGTTCTTTTGCAAGCCCTTCGTAGTTTCCGCCAAGGACGATATCAGTGCCCCTGCCAGCCATATTAGTAGCTATAGTAATGGCACCAAATCTTCCAGCTTGTGCAATAATCTCAGCTTCTTTTTCGTGGTATTTGGCGTTCAGGATTGAGTGTTTGATGCCTTTTTTCGATAAAATCTGACTCAACTTCTCGGATTTTTCGATAGATGTAGTGCCGACAAGCACCGGTTGACCTTGGTGGTGGCAAGTCTCGATCTCTTGGGTTACAGCGTTAAATTTTGCCTTCTCGGTTTTGTATATTGAATCAGGATGATCAAGTCTTATCATCGGGACATTTGTCGGAATGACAACGACTTCAAGGTTATATATCTGTGCAAACTCTGCAGCCTCTGTGTCTGCCGTGCCTGTCATTCCAGCAAGCTTGTTATACATTCTGAAATAATTCTGAAATGTAATCGTTGCCAATGTCTGGTTTTCGCTCGCTATCTTGACTCCTTCTTTAGCTTCGATTGCCTGATGCAGTCCGTCTGACCAGCGTCTTCCCGGCATCAAACGTCCTGTAAACTCATCTACGATAATAACCTCTTCGTCTTTGACGACATAATCAACATCCCTCTTAAACAGATGGTGAGCTCTCAGAGACTGATTTACATGATGGATTAATGCAATATTGGATGGGTCATAGAGGTTCTTAAGGTTCAGCAGCTTTTCAACCTTTTCATTTCCTGCATCAGTAAGGGTAACGCTTTTAAGTTTTTCGTCAATCTTGAAGTCAACATCAACTTTTAGATTTGGGACTATCCTGTTGATAGTATAATATTTGCCAGTAGATTCCTCAGAGGGTCCTGAAATTATGAGGGGAGTCCGAGCCTCGTCTATGAGGATGCTGTCAACCTCGTCAACTATGGCATAATTCAGCTCACGCTGGGAGAATTCGAGGAGGTCGTATTTCATGTTATCTCTTAGATAGTCAAACCCAAACTCGTTATTTGTGCCGTATGTTATATCAGCCCTGTAAGCCTCCTGTCGGCTGCACGGGCGCAGATGTTTAAGCCTACTGTCGCCAGAAATGTATTCAGGGTCATATAAAAAGGAACTGTCATGCTGAATAACGCCTACTGTCAGTCCAAGAAAATGGTATACCGGGCCCATCCACCTCGCATCTCTTTTAGCGAGATAATCATTGACTGTTACAACATGGACGCCTTTACCTTCCAATGCGTTGAGATAAACCGGCAATGTTGCAACGAGGGTCTTGCCTTCACCGGTTCGCATCTCTGCAATCTTGCCCTCATGAAGGACTACCCCGCCGATTAACTGAACATCAAAGTGCCTCATATTGAGAAGCCGATTAGAAACCTCTCTCACTACAGCAAAGGCATCATTAAGTATATTGTCAATGGTCTCGCCTGCTTCTAACTTACTTTTAAATTCAAATGTTTTGCCACTGAGCTGTTCGTCTGTCATTGAAGAATAAGACGGTTCAAGGAGGTTGATTTCATCCACATATGAGAAAAGCCTTTTAAGTTCCCGCTCGTTCTTAGTGCCAAAGATTTTATTTAATATATTAAACATGTAATTATGGTAAAAAACCGAAGGGTATTAATGCAAGTTTCAGATTTGAACAACTTTATATTCAGAAAACAGTCTGTAAGGCAAAAGACATAAGAGATCGACTTAAATGACAAATATATCAACTTTATGCTTCAATTACATACCTGTCTCTACTTTTTCTGTAACTTAGAAATTCATCCCTTTTAGCCTCATATCCTGTCTTGCCTAACATTCCATAAGTAAGGTCTTTTCCCTCCTCGACTCCAGGCTGGTTAAAAGGATTTACCCCATATAAAAACCCTGTCATAGCAGTAGCGATGCTGAAAAAATGAAATAACTGACCAAGATGATATTCGTCAAGCATAGGCAGGCTGATTGTAATATTGGGTTTGTGGTTTTTGGTTAAGGCTATCTCCGTTGCCTCCTGCTCAATCTTAATTAACTCAGATAAAGAATGGCCAGAAAGATAGTTCAAGCCCTCAATGTCCCCAAAGATATGAGGAATTTCTATATCCACTCTATAATCTTCAACAGAGATAAAAACCACTGTAGAGTTGTCAGGGCCTTCCATCCATGACTGAAGTTGCGAATGCTGATCAGTGGTTCCAACAGAAGGATATGGCGTCAATCCCTTGCCGTCCTTTCCGAGGCTCTCTGCCCATATTTGACAGAACCACTCAGACAAACACTTTAACCGATCTGAATATGGGAGCATAACCGTTATATTCCTTTTCTTGAGCTTCTCAAGAAGATACAGGCTGCAAGAAAACATAAGCGCAGGATTATTTTTCAGATCAGGGGAAAGACATCTCTGACCTATATACATAGCGCCTCTGAGTAATTCGTTTGAATCAATCCCTATAGTTTCAGCAAGCAGTAACCCTACAGGGCTAAGGACGGAATATCTGCCTACCACATCGGGATGAATAGGAAGGGACTTTAGATTATATTCTCTGACTATCTTTCTTAAGTTGCCTTTTTCTGGGTCAGTTGTAACTACGAGGTGACTCTCTAATGGCAAATTCAAGTCTTGCAGCCTCCGGCTCAATATCATGAAAGATGCAGCAGTTTCTGCTGTGCTTCCTGATTTAGAGATAACATTTATAAGGCTTTTATCCAAGTCCACTGTGTCCATGATATTTTTTAATGTTAGTGGGTCAACATTGTCGTATATAAAGACTCTCGGCTTTTTGTGATAATTATGAAAAGGGCTGAGGGCTTCAAGAATTGAACGCGGTCCTAACGCAGATCCACCGATTCCCAGAAGTATAAAATTATCAAACTCTCCTGCATACCTGCCGATTTCTTTTATGGAGGCTATATCCTGTTCAGGCAAATCAAGGAAGGCAAGCTCAGGGCTTTTTCTATGTATTATAGCGTCGTATATTTTTTGGATATCAATGACTTTAAAGTCATTATCTGTCAAGCCATTCTGTCCAACTAAATCCTGCATGACATTTGAGTAATTCAATCTTAGCATAACCACCCCCTCCTTAAAGTTCTTGAATCTTATATTTTGAATCAGTAGTGTCCGGTAAAAAATGTAATAATTATTATGATCTGTCATCCCCGTGTAAACGGGAATCCAGTAATAATAATGATTTGCTGGATTCCTGCTCCCCGATTAAGACCTTCGATGACAAGCTTCGCAGGAATGGCTTTAAAAACCTTTTTAAAGATGACCAATAAAAATATTGTATTATCAATACTTCATGTTGCTTGCCAGACACTATTGATTTTGAATTTTAAATTTCAAATTCTAAGAAATGTCTGTTACGCTTCCTGCCTTGCAGCTATAAATCCCTCCTTGAGAGTAACCATCAGAGAAGCAACAAAACCAGTCATCAGCCCCACAATGTTTATAATGCCAAGCATCGCTAACGCAACAAGTATGATGAAAATCGAAAGTATCTTAAGAGCGCTTATCCCGACAATGATCACCTGCCCCATTGGCTTTCCAAGATACCTTTTGACCGCCCAAGATAAAACCCATAAACTCGCTAGAAATATAACGCCGCCGATAATTATGCTCAAAGGGAATCTCCATTCCATAAAAAAAACAGAGCCAGCAGCTAATAAGGACACAAGTATCAGGCTCTGTTTAAGCGTCTTTTTTATCATTATCTCCATCTGTCATCCTTTCGGCTTTTTTTGCTATCCTGAATACCTCTCTGAATCCAGCAATAATACCCATAATAAAAAATATAACCGAAAGATATGGAAAGGTATTAAGAAGCTTATCCAGACCATAACCGATTGCAAGCCCTACAAACATGCTTACAACGAGATAAATCCCGACTGTGCTTGCTTCAAAAACCTGTCTAAAAACCGATTTTTCGGGCTTGTTACTTGTCAATAACCCTCCAAATACTGCTACCTTTTTGCTATTATCTCTTTGAAGCAGGGCGCATTTCTAATATTATCATATGTCTTTGATGTTTTAATATAATTCCAATTATTGAAGCCTTTCTCTATCGCTTTTCGCAGCCATCTGCACGTCTCATCTTCGTTGCCCATGACTGCATACAGTTCAGACATGCTGTTTAGGGCATAGATATTGTCGGGGCTTATCTCGAGAGCCCTCTTGATGTCAGCCTCAGCGTCTTTGTAACTGCCTATTAAAAGAAAGGTAAACCCCCTGTTATTAAATGCCATGCTGTTTAATGGGTCAAGTTCAATAGCCTTGCTGTAATCCTTGACAGCAAAATCATGAAGTCCCATCTCCTGATGTGCACAGCCTCTGTTGATATAGGCAAGGGTAAATTGTGGATTTATTTCTATTGCCTTGTTGTAATCAGCTATTGCTCGGACATACAGCCCTTTTTGGAGATAGATATTTCCCCTGTTATTGTATGATCTGTAATCACTGCGGTTTTTTAATATATATCGGGTGTATTTTAAGAGAGCATTGTCGAATTTATCTTTCTTTAACATGGCAAAACCGTCCTAAAGGATTCAAGGGTTCAAGCGTTTGCTTTCTAAAGATTTTATTAAGGCTTTTAGCATTTTTTCAACATTTTCTACTTCTTCTAACTCTTTATAGTTCTTAAGCATTCCCTCTACCCCACGACTCCTTGAACCCTATAATAATTATATGAATACTATACCATTTCCCTGCAAACTGTTAAAAGTGTTTATAAACTTCACATCATGTAGAAAAAAATACACAGATTTTTATATTTTTGAATCTGAGCGCCTGATGAAATTAAGCTCTTTGACTAAAATTTTTCTGGCATATATGTTGCTTTCCCTATAATGATAAAATGATAATGGATTTTTTTCTTGACAAAAAACTTTTACCATGTTATAAAACTAAATTGAAAGATGGAAGGGCAGATAAAACGTCCTTCTCGAAAAGGGGGTGATAGAAAGGAAAAAAGGGAGAGAATCAGGTTTTTGGTGTTTGTTTTCGCCTCAAATCCGCCTTTGGCGGGTCAATGCTGAACTAACCTAAAGGAGGTTAGGAAGTGAAAAAGTATTTAGCGTTTATTTTGACGGCTGTATTCGTCCTCGGTTTTTCAGCCAGCGCATTTGCGATTCACGCCACCATTCCTGCCGAGACCACCGCTGTTGTGTCTCCAAAGGATGTCCAGATTAAGCTTGGCGGCGAGATGAGGATAAGGGGCTGGTATATCGACAATCTTACCAATGCTGCAGGCACTGCTAATGCCTTTACGGGTTATCCTTATGATGGTTCATCTATTGCAAGGTATGACCATAGAGTCAGGCTTGCCGTTGATGTCAAGGCAGGCGCCAATGTATCAGGTAAGATTCATCTTGAGACAGGCAGCATAGGCGCGGCTGATGGAAATTCAAGCGATACAACAATATGGGGAGCCCTTCCATCTGCTGAAGGCGGAAGGAAGCAGGCAAATCTCGACACCGTCCTTGAGGCGTGGATTGCCTATACTGGAAGCGGTCTTTTTGGCGTTCCAGCAGGCATCAAAATCGGGCATATGCCAGTAATGGTCGGTGCTGGTAAGTTCTTTGATCACAGAAGATATGGCGATGATGGAATCTTCTTTGTTCTTGAGCCAACGAAAGAGTTAGAACTTAACCTTATAACCTTAAAGTTGAAAGAAGGCAGCGTGACAGATGCCACTGACGATAGAGACCTATATGCCCTTTTAGGTGTTTACAAACTTGATAAAGCAACCACAATTGGTGCTAACTACACATACATCAATGAATCAGATATCGAGATGAGCCTCCAGAATATTGGACTGCACGCTAAAGGAAAAATAGCTGGACTCGGCTACAATGCAACTGCAGATTTTCAGTTTGGTGATTTATCCCCAACCGTTAAAGCCAGAGGCTGGGCTGCCACCCTTGGTGTCAACTACAAAGTTGACCCGGTTAACTTAAGGGCATCATTTGGTTATGGTTCAGGTAATAAGCTTGGAACCGCTGGCAAAAATGAGGAGTTTCAGACATTCTTGAATAACATCTTCAATATTGGTGTAGCGTATGAGTATAGAGTTATAACCGCTGCTAACAATCAGGTTAGTGGACTTAGATTTGGAACTGGTTTAGCCAACACCACATATTTCAATGTCGGCGTTGATTATAGCCCGTTGAAAGACCTTAGCCTGGCGCTCGACCTCCTCATCTTAAGGGCATCAAAGAGCCTTAGCGCTACCCCAAATACATTTGGAAACAGCAAAACAATCGGAACAGAAGTTGACCTCAAAGCAACTTATAAGGTCGCAAAGAACCTCACATACTTCATCAACAGCGGTATCCTCTTTGCAGGCGACTTCTATAAGGCTGCTGCTACTGGACCGACAAGCGATCCTAAGAATGCTATTGTATTCCATCATGGTTTAACACTTAGCTTCTAAGATTGTTTAGGGCTTAAAAACATACAGGGCTGCGAAAATTCGCAGCCCTTTTTATTCAGCCCTTTTCCATCTTCTATGAATCCATAGCCACTCTGATGGGTTTTGCCTGATATATTCCTCAATACAGGTAGTGAAGTCTTTTATATCCTCAAGCAAGGCTTCCTCTGGGTTTATATTTCTGGATAGGGGAACTTCAGGATAAATCTTTATTAAATGTTCACCGTCACTATTTCTACAGATGAAGATAGGCAAAACAGAACAACCTGTTCTTCTTGCAATAATAGCTGGCATCTTTGTTGTCCATGCCTTTCTACCCATAAAGTCAATCATGACACCTTCTTCAGGCAGCACAGCTTGGTCAATAAGAACGCCAACAGTTTGATTATGCTTTAAATGAGATAACATAGCTTTAAGAGCCCCCTTTTTATATACCACACTATTTCCGTATTTAGCCCTGACTCTCTCCACCAGACGGTTAAGATATAAATTATTCTGCGCCCTTGCTACAACTGATACATTAGAGACCTTCACACCAAAGACAATAGACAATAATTCCCAGTTGCCGCAGTGACCTGTAAAAAAAAGAGCTCCTTTATTTTTTTTAAGAGCCTTTTTATAGTTTTCTATTCCAAAAATCCTTACATTCTTAATAATACCTTTGCCAGTCCCGAAATATATCTTTGCAATCTCGCTCAAATAAATGCCGAGGTTCTTAAAATGCCTTAAGGCAATTGTTTTAGGTGAGGATGAGATTTTAAGGGCGCCTAAATTAACTGATTTTTCAATGTTGGCAATGGCTATTAGCCGTCTCTTTTTCCAAATGTGAAAAGTCACAAAGCCGAAGAATTCCCCGGCTTTCCGTGAAATCTTTAGGGGCAAAATAGCAAAAGGAAAAAGAAAAATAACAATAAATGAAGCCTCGAAGAGCCATTTTAACCTTTTCATTATTGAGAGTTATCTGTCTCCTTTTTCTTTTCCTCTTCCTTTTCCTTCTTTTTTTCCATCGCCTCGGATATCTCATTCAGTCTTTTCATGACAAGATGGTTTATAGTATTTTCTGAATATGTGTTGTCTTCCTGAAGTTCACCCGCAGACATACCAGTTAGAATCTCCAGCCCATCTTCCATTTTGTCAATCGGATATATTGAGAATTTGCCTTCTTTAACGGCGTCAATCACATCTTGTTTGAGCATCAGGTGTTTTACATTCCTTCCGGGGATTATTACTCCATGAGAGCCGTCAAGCCCTCTTTGTTTACATAGCTCAAAAAATCCCTCTATTTTCTCATTGACTCCTCCTATAGGCTGGACATCCCCATTTTGATCCATTGACCCAGTTACTGCTATGCACTGTTTAAGGGGGATATTTGAGATACTGCTTAATAGGGCATAAAGCTCTGCGCATGTAGCGCTGTCGCCCTCTACCATCTCATAAAGTTGTTCAAATGTTATAGAAGCAGAAAGGCTTATAGGTTTTTTTAGGGCATATTTACTGCCCAAATAGCTTGAGATTATCATAATTGCCTTTGCATGAATCCTTCCGCTCATCTTTATTTCACGCTCTATATTTACAACCCCTGCCTTGCCTGTATATGTTTTTGCTGTGATCCTCGATGCCTTGCCAAAGCTGTAATCTCCCATATCTAAAACAGCCAAGCCGTTAACCTGGCCAACTTTTCTACCCTCTGTATTTACAATCAAAGTGTCTTCAACGATTGCCTCTCTGATTCTATCCTCAATTCTGTTAGACCTGAATATTTTCTCCTCTATAGCTTGTAGAACATGCCTTGCGCTAACAACACCACTGTTATCTTTCATAGCCCAGTAATGAGATTCCCTGAGTATATCAGCTATATCGCTAAATCTTGTAGATAATTTTTCTTGATGTCCTGCAAGACGGCTGCTGTATTCTATTATCTTGGCAACTCCTGTTTTATCAAATGGTTTTAGCTCTTCTTCTTTGGCACAAGAGGCAACGAAAGAGGCATATCTGTCTATGTTATCGGCTGTTCTTTCCATCCTGCTGTCAAAGTCTGCCTTAACCTTGAAAAGCTCCTTGTATTCCTCGTCAAGATTATAAAGCAAATAATATATATAAGGAGTCCCTATCAAAATGACCTTTACATCAAGCGGGATAGCTTCCGGCTTCATCGCTACAGTGCTCAAAAGGCGGTATTGCTCCCAGACATCCTCGATCCTTATTTCCCTATTCTTAATTGCCCTTTTTAAGGCATCATATGAGAACATATTTTTAAAAAGGTCTAAAACCTGTATGACGATATAGCCACCGTTAGCTTTGTGTAAGGAACCAGCTTTTATCATAGTAAAATCTGTAACAGCCATGCCGAATTGAACCTTATGCTCTATCCTGCCAAAAAGGTTGAGATATGTTGGATTGCTTTCAAATATTACTGGGGCACCTTTCAGTTCACTATTGTCAACTATCAGGTTCACTGAGTATCTGGCAAAGGATATCTCAGGCTTAGGCATTTTAATAAAAGGTATTGGAGGTGGCTGCTCTTCCTGCGCTTTGAAATCATCAAGGTTTGCGAGTATGTCCTCTTTGAGAGATATAAGATAAGATTTTATGATTTCTACATCGTTATACTTTTTTATTAAATCTTCTATAAATGCCCCGATTGCCTCAAGGGCAATCTCCCTTTCTAGCCTGCTCAACATCTCTTTGAGCATCTTCTCTGCCTCTCTGATCGCCCTTCCTACATCATCAAGTTTTTCCTGAAGCGACCTACCTATCTCCTCTATCCTTTTTCTTGTCTTCTCGTCAATAGAGGCATACTCCTCTTCCGTTAGTGATTCTCCCGTTTTTTTAATGGGGACAATCAACAATCCGGTCGGGACTTTTCGTATCGCAAATCCCTTTGATTGTGCGTCTTCCTCGAGGCTTGTAAATAAAGCCTTTTGTTTTTGCTGGAATTCTTCTATTATCTTACTTCTTTGTTTGTCGTATTCCTTTGACTCGAAAATCTTTGTTATTTCCTCTTTTATGGTTTTTATGAGTTCGTCCATATCCTTTTTGAATTCACCTCCCCTGCCAGGCGGGAGGGAGATAGTCATTGGCGCATCTGGGTTTTTAAAATTATAGACATAGCACCAGTCGTTTGGGACTTTCTCTTTTGCTGCCTTTTGTAGCAAAATAGCTCTAACTGTTCTAAACCTGCCTGTGCCGTTTTCTCCAAGCGCAAAGATATTAAATCCTTTGTTATTGAGGTTTAAACCAAAATCGATTGCCTTAAGCGCCCTATGCTGTCCTATGGTCTCCTCAAATTTACTGATGTCTTCTGTTGTATTAAACTTAAAGATATTGGGGTCGCAATATTTATAAAGTTGCTCTGTCTTAAGCGGGGTTGACATATCTGCCTCCTTTGTTAAATGCAGTATAAATAAATTTTGAGAAAGCCTGCACAGTGCAGTAGTCTAAAAAAGTCATAGGAACATAAGCTATCCCTCACATCATTTAGCTCTTGGGTGATATTGATAGTAAACCTTTTTAATCCTGTCAGTTGAGACTTTAGTGTAAACCTGGGTAGTTGATATGTCAGAATGTCCGAGCATTTTCTGGACTGACCTCAAATCCGCACCCCCATCAAGCAGGTGGGTAGCAAAGGAATGCCTGATAACATGGGGTGATATCCTGATTCCTGCTTGATCTGCAAGCCTTTTCAATGCCTGCCAGAACCTCTGACGAGTCATGGGGAGTCCTCTATTAGTGAGAAAAAGGTATGGCGACTGTTTATTCTTTAATAATTTATGCCTCAACTGTAGAACATATTTTTGTATTTTTTCTTTTGCCCGTTCATTTAAAGGCACAACCCTCTCTTTAGAACCCTTGCCCATAACTCTCAAAAAACCGCCTTCATAATTGATATTGTTCACCTTCAAGGAGATTATCTCGCTCACCCTCAACCCTGATGAATACATTAATTCGAGCATTGCTGTATCTCTTAAATATGAACTGCTGTTTTCATTGATATCGAGAAGCTCTCTTATCTCATCGAAACTCAGGGCTTTGGGCACTCTCTGCCATCTTTCTGGGGTCTTGATAGTTTCAGTTGGGTCATCTGAGATAATCTTTTCTATAATGAGGAATTTTGTAAAACCTTTTACAGACGACACAAGCCTGCATATGCTCGATGCGGCTATTCCGTTATCCCTTTTGTGGCTGATATAATCAATAATTTCCTGCTTTCGAAATGTCTCTAAAGAGATACCCCTATTTTTAAGGAACTCATTAAACCCTTTAAGGTCTAATCGATACGATTCAACCGTATTTTTAGACAGCCCTCTCTCGACTGCGAGGTATGATAAAAAGCTATTTATCAAATTATCTGACATAATCATCTATCCCTGACTGTGACCTTAATGTCTTATAAAAAATATTGGCAAGATTGAAGAGATTAACAGTATCATGCATGTTATATGTGAGCAGCGATTGTCTTGCTTCAAGACTTCCCTTTTGGGCATGACGCCATAGTTTAACTGCATCATATCCATTAAAACCTGACACTGACTCATCCCTTGTGATGCCGTAAAGAGCCTCAAGCCTTTTCAGTCCGCCTTTTAACCCTATTTTTTTTGAAGCACAGCAGAGATCAAAATGTGGAAAATTTATTTTTATTTTGAAAGAGTTTTCCAAAAAAGGAATGTCAAATACCGTCCCGGCAAAGGTTATCAGATATCTATAGCCATTAAGCTCTCTGCAAAGATTTTGGTGTGTAAGGTTCTCGCCCCTTAACAAGCATCTCCACTCAAAACCATCATAAAGACCAACGACGGTGATATAACCTCCATATCTCATGTGCAGCCCGTTTGTTTCTATATCAAGACAGACCGCCTCATCCCTGAACTCCTCAAAAAGTCTCCAGTGCTGGTTTCTTTTCATAAAATGGGCAAAAAATTCTGCATTCCCATTGTTCAATTCGTCTGATAATTTAACGAGTTCATTATTATATAAGCTCTTTTTAAGTGAATTTAAACCGGTAACCTTTTCACTGCTGAGGAAATCGTCCCATGTGAGGATTCCACGCTCCCAAAGGCGACGTTCAAATTTTTCTCCAATACCGTTAAGAAGCGAGAATGTATTGCGTATCATTATACCTTATATTATAACGGATATAAATAGTGTCTGTTTATAAACTCTATGAAAATCTTTCTGTCATTTGAAACGAAGTGAGAAATCTTTGAGTTTTAAGATTCCTCCTTTCGGTCGGAATGTTAACATGAAAAAGTGCACCTCCAACGAGGGCGTTAGTTTATACTAACC
>JBBIIV010000024.1:0-21110 GCA_037446295.1 Nitrospirota bacterium | reverse complement strand
GTCATAAGCGCCTCTCTTTGCTATCTTTCTCACATTTGCAATACGATACTCTCTGCTTTAGCAGTTTTAAAACAGACAAAAAACTTTTTACCGCTGGAAAATCTATAACCTTTCCTCTGCTTTTTTCTTTAATTCTATTAACTTTTTAATCGCTTTCTGAGGAGTAAGAGATTCGGTATTTAATTTAAGCAGTTCAAAGATTATTGGGTCATCAGGGAAAAACAGATTGAGCTGTCGAACAAAAGCCGTTTCTCTTAAACTTCCTTTCTCAAGTTTTTTCAAGATCTCCCTTGCCCTGCTTATAACATCTTGAGGAAGCCCCGCAAGCTTAGCAACATGAATGCCATAACTCTTATCGGCAACCCCCTTTTCTATTTTGTGAGTAAATATAATCTCATCACCCCATTCCTTTACAACTGCGTTATAATTTTTAGCCCCTTCCACACTAAAGACGATTTCAGTGAGTTCATGATAGTGTGTCGCAAAAAGAGTCTTAACTCTGACATTTGTCGCAAGATATTCAGCAGTAGCCCAAGCGATGCTCACCCCGTCAAATGTGCTTGTTCCTCTGCCTACCTCATCTAAAAGAATGAGGCTTTTCTGTGTGGCATTATTTAAAATATTCGCCGTCTCTGTCATCTCGACCATAAAGGTACTTTGTCCCTTAGAGATGAAATCTACTGCACCGATGCGGGTGAATATCCTGTCTATGATGCCGATTTTAGCGCTCTCCGCGGGGACAAAAGAGCCTACCTGAGCCATAATAGCTATTAAAGCAACCTGGCGCATATAGGTTGACTTTCCAGCCATGTTAGGACCTGTGATTATTATAAGCCTGTTATCTTTGCTGTCCATTAATATATCATTGGGAACAAACCTGTTACTAAAAGAACTGCTTGCCTGTCCATGTATCAGCCTCTCAACAACAGGATGCCTGCCAGCTTTAATCTCTAGTAAATCGTCATTCGATACTATTGGCTTCACATAGTCATATTTCTTTGCTGTTACAGCGAGTGAATAAATAAAATCAAGAAAGGCTATATGATGTGATGCCTCAAGAAGGTTCGATTCATATTGCCCTGCCTGCCCAATTATGCCTTGAAATATAGCTAATTCAAGCTCTTTTAGTCTGTCCTGAGCATTTAAAACTTTTATTTCGTATTCTTTCAATTCCTGTGTTATAAACCTCTCAGCATTAACAAGAGTCTGCTTTCTTATATAGTCCTGGGGCACAAAAGCCAAATTTGGCTTTGTAACCTCGATATAGTAGCCAAACACCCTGTTATACCCGATCTTGAGGGAAGATATCGATGTCCTTTGCCTTTCCTGCCTCTCAAGATTGGCTATAAATTCTTTGCTGTTTTTGGAAGTCTGCCTAAGTTCATCAATCTCAAGACTGTAGCCGTCTTTTATAACACCGCCGTCCGCTGGGCTTAATGGTGGGTTATCCAAGATAGCCGAGCTTATCAGATGCACAAGTGAATCAAATTCATTCATGCACTCCCCGATATCACTCAAATATTTATCTGTGGATTTCGCAAGAAGCCGTTTTATTTCAGGTATATTTATCAAAGAATTTTTCAAAGCCTGCAAATCCCGCGGTCCCGCAGTTCCTCTGCCAACCTTGATAGCCAGCCTCTCGATATCTTGTATCCTATCAAGAACAGCCTTTAATTCTTCCATCAATTCATAATCAAGCAGTAAAGACTCAACAGCGTTCAACCTTGAGACAATCTCAGAGTGGTTTAAGAGAGGTTTTATTAGCGCCCTTCTCAGGAATCTGCCCCCCATAGGGGTAAGCGTTGCATCCATAACCCCAAGAAGAGTTCCTTCCTTTGAACCATCCCTCATATTATGCGTAATCTCAAGGTTCCCGCAGGTCGTTGCGTCAAGAAACATGTATGAGTGCAAATTGAAAACGGTTATTTTTTTATATGCTATACCTTTCTGGGTCTCTTCAAGATAATTAAGCAAGGCGCCTGCCGCTGAGATTGCGATATGCATATCATCGCATCCGAAACCGCTCAATGTTGCAACCTTGAAGTGCCTAAGCAAGGCTCTGTATGCCTCTGTATATTCAAAGTTCCAGTCATCAATGTATGATATGAACACACCGCTTGCTGCCTGCTGAAAAATGGCATTTGATCTAAAACTCGCAGGGCATAATATCTCATTAGGCTCAAAACGGGCTATCTCGTCCTCAAAAGAGGCAGCAGTCTCATAAAGAATAAACTCACCTGTTGAGACATCAGTTGCAGCAAAGCCAGATATTCCCTGCCGTATAAAAATGCTCAGGATGTATGAATTTTCACATGGTTCATCGGGGGTGTGAGTTCCTGGAGTAATAACCTTAACAACCTCCCTTCGGACAATACCCTTTGCGTGTTTGGGGTCTTCAACTTGCTCGCACAAGGCTACTTTATAACCGTTTTTAATGAGTCGCGAGATATAGGACTCAGCAGCGAAATAAGGCACGCCACACATCGGCACAGGATTGTCATTTTCCCTGTTCCTGCTTGTTAGGGCGATCTGGAGAGTGGATGAAGCCGTTTTAGCATCTTCTCCGAACATCTCATAAAAATCTCCTACCCTGAAAAACAAGATGGCGTCAGGATATTGAGCCTTGATGCCCGAATACTGCCTCATTAAAGGTTGTTGATATTCCTGCATAATTGAAAAAACCATAATTTATTGAATTTCTCGATAAAGCATTAAATTAACCCGACATTTGAAAAAAGCTGATTGTGAAATCAAGGCTGTTTTCTCCTTATCCACTCGCCCTTATCATTCTGGATCCACCAGTTTGGGCGGGAATTGTCCCTCCAGCTATTGGCGAATATTTTTTGAATATCCGGCATTAGCTCTTTTCCAAACTTGTTAGCCCTTAAAATTTCAATATAAAGAGCTTCTCTGTCCTTGTTTTCCTGTTCAATAAGTCTGTTGACATCTGCTTTTTGCTTCAGGTTTAACCCAGATGCATCTCTTAACTCTATATACCCGTTGTTGTTTTCTCCTATTACTCCGCCATCAAAAAAAAGCTTTAGTTGAGGAAACCTGCTTTTCAGAGATTCTTTCAGCGCCCTTATCGCAGGAGTTGACACCTCGATATTTATCTGGGCAAAGGCATTTGTGGGCCCAAAGCTTAACCTTGCATAATTGATTAGGCTGCTTTCCTTGTCCTGTTTCTTTTCCTTTGGTTTCTCCTGCATCTTTTCGGTCCCTCTGATATCCTCTACAATCAAATCTGCAGCCTTCTGGATAGCAGATGCTGGGAAATAGATATTCACAGTTACGCAAGATGTAACTGCAAATAATACCACAGCCAAAAATAAAATAGATTTTCTGTTCATAATAACCCCCTAAATTTTATTTGATCTATGACTGTCTTGCCTTTTCAAATATCCTGTTTATCCTTTCCTTCATGTCCTTGAAGCTAATATTGTTTTCGGGATTCTGGTTAATCACATCAATGCCCCTAAAAAATCCCTTACGAATCAAATACTCTTTGCCGCCATCAAGAATCTTCCCACGCAAAGTAAAAACATCATTCTCAAGTGTGCACATTATTCCCATTTTGCTGTAAGGATATTCCTTAAAGAATTTATTAAGTCCGCTCTTAAGGATTGTCCCGATTCCTTGTGAACCTGCCCCGATGATCGAAAAATTTTCAATGGCGTCAACACTTACATTTTGAGTCACGCCTTTGGTTTTCACTGACTCTATATCCAGAATAAACTTGGAAGGCTGTCCGTATTCTATCTCAAGCCCTTTAAGGGAGCCTACTATAATACCTGACATCCTGCCCAATTCAATATAGCGGGTCAGTTCATTGAGATTAATCCCCTCAAAGACTATGTCCCCGCCAATTACCCTCGAATGAGAAAAGACATCCCTGCCATGAATATTATCTGCAACAACACTGCCTCCAAAAATCGAGACTCTCGCTTCGCCCTTTATGCTCAACCTCTTATTTTGGTAAAAAATATCTGAAAATTCCGCCTCAAATCTTCCTGGGATGCCAATGCCCAAAGCCTTTTGAATGAACGGCTCAATTTCCATACCATAAATAATCGCCCCGATACTAAAGGAACGATCAGCGAAAAGCACTCGTTCACCCCTCAGGTGTGTGAGTCTAAGAGGAATATCTTGAAATGGTATAAGCTCTCCTTCTGATATCAAGATAGTATTTCTCGAAAAAATCAGAGGAATACTCAAATCCCTTGTCCTCGAATACATTGAATCGATGCTTTCGATATAAAGATAGCCTGTTTTTGCAAAATCAGGTGGATGTGTGTTTTTTTCCCCGTTGTCAGGATAAAAAAAATCAAAGGGAAGGTTAAGACTTATAACGCCAGATAAAGCGTCACCCAGGGCAAATTTAGCCTTGTCCAAAACCAGCAAGCCTTCTCCAAAAAGTTCTTCGTTTTCGCCATTTAAAGATACCTCAAATCCAGCCTTGCCCTGCAAATCAAAATCCGATAGAGAAGGAAACTCCTGCTTTACATAATCACTAAAAATAAAGTGATAAAACTCCTGCAGGTTAATATCTTTGCTGGTTATCTGAGATGCCCATCTTTGAGGGCTGATATTGCCGGAATACGAGTATCTGCCGCCATCAAAAAGATCAAAACTGCCAGAAAAATCTGCTTGAAACGGCAAAGACCTTTGAAAGTCCATATTGCTTGAAAAAAAAGCCCTCCTTCCTGCAAAGTCCCTGTAATACTTGCCCCAAAGAAACTCGCCTAAGGTAAACTGGGAGGAAATATCAACCCGCCCTCTTTCAGATTGAGAAGGCACCTTAATGTCCATGATAATCTTGCCCCCGACTCCCTGAGCAGCCACGTCACTGTTAGGGGAGCTGAAACCCCCGTCTTTAAACTCAATTAAAACGCTTCCTCTGCCGGAGAGTCTTTTATCCATATAATCTCCCGCCATATCGAGGTGCATAGTGCCGCTGCCCTGAAATGACCATTTATCATAAGGGACATTAAGAAACGGCTTGATTATCTCTGAAGCCTTTTCTATATTTATAATCGAGGTTTTTATTGAAACATTCCATGGATAACCAGGCTTGAAAACTGAATGAAAATAGGCATCAAAGCCCCCTACCCTGCCTATTTTGCCGTTTTTCGCTGTTACCTGCACATTGCCTGTCTTGGTGTCATAACTCACATGAGGCATAAACTGTAAATCATTCACGACTAAATCCCTCTGCCCGGTTTTATATATTAAGGAGGCAAACAAGGGGCTTTCAGAGCTTACAATCAGCTCGCCGGATTTTATCTGCAATAATATATTTAGAGATAAACTTTGAACCATCAATGTCTGAAAAGAGACATTATTAAGGGTGAGCTTGATAAGACCATTTCCTGCCGGCTCAGGGGTAAGCTTTGTAAAATAAAAATCCCCCTCCCCCTGCCCATCGCCGCTTGCCACCCCGCCTTTTGTAGATTTAATATTTACCTTAAACTTAAAATATATCTTGCCTCCTTTTTGAGGTGAAAAATCCTTCATAGTAAGGTTGATATCCATGAGATCTATTATCTCTCCGTCCAAACCTGTTAAAACCTGAAACTTGCCATTAAATATCTCAAGAAACTTTACCGGAGGCAGTTTTTTCAGAGCAGACAGATCAAACTTCTTCTCTTTTATGCTAAGAGCTATCGCGAGCTTTGGCTCATAAATAACCGCCTTTTCTATTACAGGATTTAAAGAATTATCTGTGCCGCCTTGAAGAGATGCATGTGATATAAAAAGAGAGATACCCCCACTGCCCTCCTCATCAATCCTTAAATCCCTGACAACCGCCTCAAGATCCGGAGAGATGGAAATCTCTTTAACACTCATATTTAAACCAAAAGCTTGCGCTAATACTTTCACAAAAAGCGGAGTTTGAACAAAAAGGAACAAAATGAAAATAGATATACATAACACAGCAACTGAAAGAAGGGCTTTTTTAAGGATGCGTTTTTTGATTTTTTGATTTCCCTGATTTGTCATCTCTTAACCGGCATCGAGAGAAATTTTCTTATCGATTAAAACATCAGGAAGTTTGATTCTTTATTATAACTCAAATTTAGAAAGGTCACATCTGCCCCTTACAAGTTTTTTTAAAATACAGTGGATTAGACAGCATTCTAATAATCCCACGCGCCCTCTGTTAATAAAAAGCTCACATAATTCCCGGATGAACCATGTTACAATTTGACATCCGCAAGGGAGAGGGAATATTTTTTAGAGCTGGACGCCGATGCTGTGGTTTAAGTTTATTTCACCTCTGAAAAAGGCGAGATAAAAGGTTTTGCCGTTAAGCTGCCATTAGAGCTTCAAGGCGTCCTGGATCCCGTATTCCAATTTCGAGCTGTTATAAAATTCACATAAAGCAACAATACCTCAGGGGGAGCTGATATGCCAAATTTAATTTTAAAAAGAGGCGATAAAGGGCAAGATGTCGTACGCCTCCAATCTCTTTTGAACAGGGTAGGCGCAATGCTCAATGCGGATGGGGACTTTGGACTCGCTACAGACAGAGGCGTTAGATACGCACAAGAATTAGCAAATCAGCCTGTCACCGGAATTGCTGAGTCATTACTCTGGTGTTGGCTGGAATCCAGACCCGAACCGTTTCCAAAGCTTGACACAAACGGTGTTGCCTTCATAGCGCTCGAAGAGACAGGGGGCTCGAATATTACAATACCCATACCCGATGGCCTCATTTCCCAGGAGAGTTCAGCGGTATAACCATTGGGATTGGCTATGACCTGAAATGGAACTCTAAAGATGACTTTGTTTCAGCATGGGGTAAATATTTGCCATATATTGCGCTTGATGAGCTTGCAAACGATATCGGAAAGCCAGGTGCCAAATCAAGAGTTAAGCAGCTCAGACAAATTGGGATTGAAGTTCCTTTCAAATTTGCATGGTCAGTATTTGTTGAGACTACCCTGCCTCGTTTCTACAATGAGACAATAGCTATTTACCCTTACCCCGACAGCCTCCCAAAATTGTGTAGTGCAGTCTTAGTCAGCATTGTCTATAACCGGGGCAACGACTTGAAAGGAGAACGGCGTAAAGAGATGAGGGCTATTCAAGCAATCCTTGATAATGCAGCCCGCGCAGGATATGACGAAGAGCAAATGAAGATAGCCCTTACCGAAGTAGAGAATCAAATCGTCTCAATGAAGCGATTATGGGATCCAAGCTCAGGTATTTTCAAGCGCCGTCAAACTGAAGCTAACTTGTGGCGTAAAGGGTTAGAACAAGGATAAATCACACGCTCTGAAAGAAGAGATTGGATGGTCAGTCTTGCAATATCACATCTTTTACCCTAAAACTACAATTGAATTTTTGTTAAGCATAAGCAGGCATAAACGCCTGCCCTTTTAAAACGAATTGCATTTTTTGGGTTAATCAGCGTTTATGCATTCTCAAAAAGTTTCCCACTGAGCGGTCGTATGTCTTCTCAAAATCCTTTGTGAAAAAACAAGCTGGAAGCTGCCCGCTTTTCCTGTGGTAATGCAAACACTCGCAGCATTTAAATTTTTTATCGCAAGGTTCGTATGTGCAGTTGCAGTAAGCCTTATTTTTTTCCATTATGCATTCCATAATAATCCCCTCCTGACAAAACAATGCTATCAAAGCGGCTTTTTGCTTAAAACAAAAGCATCCTTGTTGTTTTGAAGAATATCTATCATTCTTACAATTGACTCGTCATGAAGACAGCTTAACATTCTACGGTCTATTCCATGTTTCCTTCTTTTGTTAAGAAAGGTTAGAAAGACCATGCCCTTATAAATCCTTTTGTTTGTGTTAAATGAGAATATAAAGCTCTGAAGGGTGTTTTCGAGAAATCTATCATTTCTTTCCTGGACAACTGAGCTGATCGTGACTGAATGGAGCCAGTAAACTTTGTCTATCATGCTGTCTGCCTTAATCTCTAACCATACATGAGACATCTGGCGTCTGTCTTCAGTGAGTGTCTCATGGGCGACAGTATCGGCAGCAAGATGGCTGAGATAGCCATAAACAAATGCCTTTTCCGAAGGTCTTTCTGCCTGCTCAAAAAGCTTCATGCCAGTCTCCCAGCTATGAGAGCTTTTATCATCAGGTAGATATTTCTTGCCGAGTATCATATCAGCCATAAGGTTTCCATATAGAAAGTCTTCCCTATGTTTGTTTATAAGCTGCATAACAGACGGGGGAATCAAAGCTGCAAATGAGTATATTTCGTTTCCAAGAAATATGTGTGTCAGGGGTCCCCATGCAAACGCTGCGGTTGGACACAAAAGAATAGCAAATAATATGACAATGAACATATTCAATTCTCCTTTAAAAAGTTCAAGATGAGCCTCACTCCAATGCCTGTAGCGCCTTTTGAGAGGTAGGGCTTCTCTTTGTCGTTCCATGCCGCTCCAGCAATATCAAGATGCACCCATGGAACATCACCTGCAAATTCCTTTAAAAAATACCCTGCGGTCAATAATGCTGCATTTTTGCCGCCAAAGTTTTTTATATCAGCGATATCGCTCTTAAGATAGTCTTTGTATTCATCATAAAGCGGCATTTGCCACACCCTTTCATAGGTCTCTTCAGAAGCCTTTTTTAATTGTTCCATCATAGCTGGACTGTTGCCCATCATTGCTATAGCCTCATTCCCAAATGTTATCTTGCAAGCTCCTGTCAAAGTTGCGATATCAATAATGCCCTTTGGATTGAAATGCTTTATAGCATAACCGATTGCATCAGCTATTGTGAGTCTTCCCTCCGCGTCGGTATTCACAATTTCTATTGTCTTGCCCGCTACGCTGGCGATAATATCACCTGGTTTAGTGGCATTACCGCCCGGCATATTTTCAGTGGCGGGAAGTATGCCTACAATGTTGATTGGCAGTTCCAGTCGGGATGCGGCCTTGATGACCGCTAGGGTCACCGCTCCTCCTGCCATGTCGTATTTCATCTTCTCCATTCCTTCTGACGGTTTAAGGGAAATGCCTCCACTGTCAAAGGTTATGGATTTCCCGATAAGAACATATGGATCGCTTTTGCCGCCTTTGTAATGAATGATTATAAATTTAGGCATTTCAGCTGAACCTTTAGCTACAGATAAAAAAGCGTTTAAGCCTTCCTTGAGGGCTTCCTGGGTATCAAGAATATGGATTTTTACATTCCTGCTCGCTAATGAGTGGGCAATTGCCGCAAGGATTGACGGCGTCATCTGATTTGAGGGAGTATTAATAAGGTCGCGGGCAAAATTTACTGCGGATACGGTTACCTCGGTCGATTTAAAAGCATCTTCATTTTGAGTGTCAAGGATGATGATATTGTTAATCTCTCTGCGATCATCAGGTTGCTTATATTTCTTGAAATTATAAAGGCTTAAAAGCCCGCCTTCCAAAAAGTATACATATGGTTTACTGTGTGCTGCAGTGCCGCTTTCAAGAAAATTTATTTCCTTTGTTGAAAATGCAGCACTCTCAACCCCCAAGGCTTTAAGGAAAGAAAATGCCTTGCCGCCTGCCTGTCTTATTATTTCAGATGTTATATCAGCTTGCTTGCCAAGTCCAGTAAGCAAAATCCTGTCCACATTAATATTGCTTACATGCAGAAGGGTATTTGTGCCATGTTTGCCGGTGAACTCCTTTGATTTGATTACCTTCTTTATTAAACCACCGACAAGCAGGTCAATGACAGAATAATTGTTGGGAAAACCGTCTTCCAAGAACGGAAGAATCAACACATCTGCTTTAATCTTTTCTTCAGGTATATTTTTTATAGTCAGCTTCATTACAATTGTTTTCTGAACGGGTGATTGAATGAACTAATCAGGCTCAAGCTGTTTTTTGGGACGATTGATTTCATTCATTGCTAATTCGACTCCCTGAGTGATTATCTTAACTACAGCAGATGCCGCTTCAATTATAGCATCCTTGATTATATTTTCTTCAAAGGGCTCAAATCTGTCAAGAACATGTCGTTCCACGGGGACATCCAAACTCCTGCCTATGCCCACTTTTATCCTTATAAAATCTTCTGTGGTTAATTCTTGAATTATTGACTCGACCCCTTTATGTCCGCCAAAAGAACCTTTTTTTCTTATTCTGACAATACCTGTTTGAAGGTCTATATCATCATGAACGACTATAAGCCTACTATCATCATCCTTAATTTTGTTTAACAGGTATCTTATAGCCTCGCCGCTTCGATTCATAAATGTAAGGGGCTTTACTAATAGAACCTTTTCGCCTCCTATTAATCCCTCACCAGACTCATAAAACATATCCTTTGTGAAGCTGACGCCATATTCACGAGATAGAAGGGTTACCACTTGGAAGCCGATATTATGCCGTGTTTCAGCATATTTTATCCCGGGATTGCCAAGTCCTGTTATAATCCACTTAAAACTCATAAAATTAGACGTGTAAGAATCATAATCTTTGTTGAACCTGACAAATCTCGCAGAAAGAATTATGCTTCTTCCTCAGCCGCCTTCTTACCTTTTTTTGCAACCACTTCTGGTTCTGCAACCTCAGCAGAAACTTCAGCAGCAGGAACGGGTTCGCCTTTCAATGCCGTGATTGTAACAACAAGCTCGTCCATACCCGTAAGAATTTCTACTCCTTTGCCCAGATTTAGATCGGCAACATGTATAGATTGTCCAACGCCAAGATTAGAGACATCTACATCAATATGACCAGGTATATTTTCGGGTAGGCATTCTATCTCAATCTCTCTGAGTCCATACTGCATGACCCCGTTATCCCTTTTTACTCCTATTGCCTCACCGGTAATAACAATATGAACCATAACACGCACCGCTTCAGTTGAAGAAACCTCCAAAAAATCAGCATGAAGCAACCCGCCTTTTAGAGGATCAACCTGATATTCCTTCAAAAGCGCCTGCTTAATCTCACCTGAAAAATCCAGATTTACTAAAACCTGCTCACCCGCTGTTTTGCTTACAAAGTAAGAGAACTCCTTTGAAGAAAGAGTGATAGGCTGAGACTTGCCGGCTCTATAAAGGACAGCGGGGATAAAACCCTGTCTTCTAAGTCCCCTTGCAATGCCTTTTCCAGCCGCATTTCTCTTGTTTACATTAAGGGTTAACCTTTGCATTTTCCCTCCATCGTATTAAGAATATAGATTTTTATGCACTATCCAAATAAAGAGCTTATTGAGGATTCATCATGAATCCTTTTAATCGCCTCCGCCAAAAGGGCAGATATACTTAAAACCGTCAGTTTCCTGCATTTTTCTATCTTATCTTGAAGCGGTATTGTATCGGTCGCGATAACCTCCTCCAGCGAAGAATCGTTTATTTTTTGAATCGCAGCGCCTGAAAGCACAGCATGTGTGCAAGCTGCAAATACCCTGCCGGCGCCGTTCGCTTTTAAGGCATCGGCAGCCTGGGTAATAGTTCCAGCAGTATCAATCATGTCATCAAGGATAACGGCATCCCTGTTTTTCACATCACCTATAACATGCATGACCTTAGAGACATTAGCCAACTCCCTTCTTTTATCAATGATAGCAAGAGAAGCATTGAGCCTTTTTGCAAAGGCTCTCGCTCTTTCTACTCCGCCTGCATCTGGCGAAACAATAACGAGGTCGACAAAGCCGCGTTTCCTGAAATAATCATGCAATATCGGAGCTGCATATAAGTGGTCAACCGGGATATTAAAAAAACCCTGAATTTGAGCGGCGTGAAGGTCTATTGCCAATATCCTGTTGGCGCCTGCAGCTTCAAGCAGGTCGGCTATCAGCTTCGATGATATGGGAACCCTGGGCTGCACCTTTCTGTCCTGCCTCGCATAGCCATAATATGGGATTACAGCCGTTATCCGTCTTGCGGATGCCCTCTTAAGAGCATCTATCATCAAAAGCAGTTCCATAATATTGTCATTGACAGGACGACATGTAGGCTGTATAACAAAGACATCAGAGCCTCTGATATTTTCATTAATCTGAATCAATATCTCGCCATCACTGAATTTTGTGACTGTAGCGTCAGTTAAAGGAACATTAATATGTTCGCTTACCTTCACAGCAAGCGGCTTGTTCGCATTTCCTGTAAGAAGCGTAATACCATCGGGCATTTCCCCCCTCCGCATTAAGTAAAGTAAAATCTAAAAATAGTTTATAAACAGGCTTTGTTTACTCTTCAATTAACTGGGGCGCCAGGATTCGAACCTGGGTATGGCAGATCCAAAATCTGCTGACTTGCCGCTTGTCGACGCCCCAAGCTAACCTGACAAGTACAAACATCAGGAGTTTATTAAAGTATCAGCGATTGTATTCCAATAGAATTTAAATCTCGCTGAAGCTGCAGCTGCTTCTTGCCTGCTTTGGAAGAGACCGAAAACAGCCGACCCGCTTCCTGTCATCACAGCCACATAAGCGCCTGAATCGAGTAATTCATTTTTCAATTTTTGAATGATTGGAAAACGTGAAGCAATAACAACTTCAAAGTCATTATTAATATGGCTCTGAAGAATAGAAAAATCCCTTTCAATAAGGGCTTTATAAATTAGGTAAATATTATGTCTATCATGGTCATCCTTTGTCAAATCAGACAGGATAAAACTCTCTTTATAATATTGATTTACACCATGCCTTTGACGATTTAACATTTCATATGCGGCTGCTGTTGATACAGAAACGGGGGGCTTAATTAGGAGCAGCGAATAGGAAGTATCAATCACTAAAGGTTTAACAACCTCTCCCCTGCCGGCAACATAAGCTATTGGACAATGGAAGAAAAAAGGCACATCCGAGCCTATATCCCCTGAAAGCGATTTCAACTCGCTATTATCGAGCCCAAGTCCCCAAAATTTATTCAATCCCATCAATGTATGGGCTGCATCGCTGCTTCCTCCTCCTAGACCTGCACCTGCAGGTATTGACTTATAGAGTATTATCTTAGCCCCTTTATTTATGCCTGCATGTTTTTGAAGCATCAAGGCAGCCTTGTATGATAAATTATGCTCCTGTGGTACATCTATATTCGATAATAATTCTATTTTATCGGAAGGTTCGATAGTAAGCTTATCATATAAGTTTATACACTGAAGCAGTGAAAGTATATTATGGTAACCGTCATGCCTTTTATTTAAGACATGCAAAGACCAGTTTATTTTGGCTGGGGCTGAAATAGTGAACATCTCTTAATCTGAAAGCCGATACTCCAACTCCTTGATCTTGCCTTCCACCCTTTCCTTCAAGCCATCTTCTTTCTCATGAAATCTGAGCGCATCCATCCATGCTGAAATTGCTTTTCTGTAGTCGCCTCTCTCCTTATAAATATCCCCAAGATGTTCGTATATAACAGGGTCGTCCTTCGTCAGTTCAAGCGCCCTTAATATTAAAGCAAGCGCCTCATCCAGCCTTCCAAGTCTGAAATAAACCCATCCAAGACTGTCGGTGATGTAGCCGTTATCAGGCTTCAGTTTAACAGCCCGTTGTATAAGAACAACGGCTTCGCCTAAATTTATCCCCTTGTCAGCATATGTATAGCCCAGATAATTCAGGGCATCGGCATTATCAGGGCTAAGTTCAATAGCTTTTTTGATGTATTTTTCCATTTCTAAAAACCTTCCTGTCTTGTCATACACTATACCGAGCTGAAAATAGATATCGCTGTTATCAGAAAAAAGGCTTAAACCCTCAAGTAGAATTTCCTCTGCTTTTTTATAGTTTTTTAGTTCGATATAAGCGTTGCCTGCATACACAAATATCTCTGAAGTCCCTTTTTCAAAGCTCAGCAATTCATCATATACCCTCGCAGTCTCAGCAAACCGTTTCTGTTTAGAATATATCAAGGCGAGATTTAAAAAAGCGCTTATATTTTTAGGGTCAAGAGCAAGCAGATGGTTAAACTGGTCAATGGATTCTTCATATCTGCCAATTTCCATAAGAGCAAGGGCAAGATAATATCTTGAAGAAAGATCGTCAGGCCTTGCCTCAATAACTATTCGTAAATCATGAATTGCTCTATCATACTGTTTTTCCTGAAGATACAATAGTCCAAGCCTCTTATGTATATCTATATTCTCTGGCGCCTGCATTTGAATAAGTTTTAGTTGCTCGATAGCCATTGTGTATTCCTTGTCAGTGATATAAAGCATAGCTAGCCTTTCTCTGGCAAATAAATTATGCGGATTAGCCTCAAGAGCTTTTCTATAAGAGCCGGCTGCCTCGGCTTTATCGCCCCTACTTTCTTGCAGCATTCCTATATTCACATAAGCGGAATCGAAAGAAGGATTAATCTCTATAATCTTCAAAAACTGTTGTTCAGCCTTATCATGCTCGCTCCGCCTTAAATTGGTAGTAGCCAGATAGTGCAGCGCAAGTATATTATCAGGCTCTTTTTGCAATATCGCTTCAAATATGTCAATACTTTTAGAGATATCCCCCTTTGACAAATATAGGGTTCCAAGAAAAAGATTGGCTTCCTTATTGTCAGGAGCCAATTTCATAACCTTCTCAAATATACCTATCGCGTCATCAACCCTTTTTTGAGAGTTGTATGCCTCTCCAAGAACTATAAGCGCATTTAGATAATACGGATATTGTTTTACAGTTTTTTCAAGAATGGTTATAGCATCAAATATCTTTCCCAATCTAATAAGTGTAAGGCTTATTTGGGTGCTTAAGTATGGGGATTCTGGATCATGGCTTAAGGCGCGTTTATAATAAATTAATGCTTCTTCCCACTTTCGCTCGTTTGATGCGAGACTGCCAAGAATAAACTCATAATAAGCAATCTGACTGTTATGACCTGACACCCTCACGCTAAGGTCATCTGCAGCGATTTGACGAAAACAGGCTGGATATAAAACAGACAAACAACAAATTAGAGAGAATATGGATAAGATTCGTTTATATGACATACTTTGATTATCGCACAATGGTTTATAAAATATAAAGAACCCAACCGAAAAAAAGCTTTCTTAAATCAATATGTTTAGTGGTTCATTTAAAGACAGAGGGGAATTTAACCCAAAAAATGCATTTCGTTTAAAAAAAGCAGCATAGATGCCCAAAAACCCTTTGTCCTGAAACACCTCGGACATGCAATGCCGCATTTATGCAGCACAGATTAAGCAACTGAAAGATAGAGATAGAAAAATTGTCATAGAGAGGCGAAGCCTAGGGAGAGCAAGTCTCAGAGTCTCAGAGTGTCATTGTTTTGATGCTTTGATACTATAAAGTGTTTGAGGGTATTTATGCATGTTAAACAAAAATTCAATTGCAGTTTCCAGGTTAAAGAATAGAAGTCAACAGACACTCGCAAATACTTGGCTTGGCAATTTTTAATAAAAAATTCATCCCTTAAGATAATCTATGACATCTTTAGCGCTGTATCGTGAACCGTAAGTCTTAGCAAGATTGGCAACAATTGAAATGTCCTCGCCGCTTGTAATAATTGGGGGCTCAATGCCGGTATCGCGGATTTGACCAAGTCCAATTGTAGCCATCAAGCCGTTACACAAGCAAAGCTTGCCGGATGTTTCGTCAACTGAACCACCCTTCGCAATAAAACTATCAACAGGTTCTGCAGGGCAGCGATACCCAACCCCGGAACCGCCCTTGCTGTAAATGCGCCTTAAATAACCAAGGTCGCAAACGCGTTTTCTCTGTTTATTGCTGTTAAGAAAAGGGGCTGTATTTTCTAAAAAAACGAGCTTGAATGGGTAGCCCGTAGGTGAACCGTTAAAGTCGGTTATAACCTTAATGTCCCGGTCGAGACATCTTCTGATAACTTCCTGTTTAATGCTATCAGCAATTGCAGACTCTTTGCAGAAAGCAAATGCCGTTCCTATTTGCACGCCGTCAGCCTCCATATCAACAGCTTCTATTAATTTTTCAGGCGTTCCATAGCCTCCCCCAAGCCAAAAAGGACGACCGAGCTCGGCTATCTTTGCAATATTTGGGATGTCTTTCTGGGTGAATTGCTGAGCAGCATTCGAATGCGTTCTGTCGGTTTTGCGAGGGGGGGCATTGTGACCACCTGCAGTATAATTCTCGACGATAAAACCATCCACTCTACCCGATGCTTTTTTGATTAGAGTCTTAGCTACGATATCCGAAGATACTATCGCAAAGAATTTTGGCCTGGTTAATTCTGGCAAATCACCAGAGCCGAACTCTCTTGGGTCAAAACGCTGGGAAAAATTATGAAATAGTATATTGTCTTCTACATTGAGTTTAAGTTCCACAGGTTTCCATTGTGAAAGAGAATCCAAAATCCCAGGAATAGAAAGTGGTATTCCAGCGCCCATTAAAACACAGTCCACACCCGCCAGCATCGCACCAAAAAGAGAAGGCAGTGTGGGAATCTGAATCTTTTCAAGATAATTAATCCCTACAATGCCGTCATGTCCTTCTTTCGATAAAAAAACTTCGACAAAGTTGGCAATTATTGTTAGTTCTATCGAAGTTCTTGGCATATTTACAGAAGGCATAGGGATTAACTTAAAAGGTTCTTTGTCAGACTTCCCTCCTTGTATCAAATAAGCATCTAACGCACGACGAGCCATATCCTGCCATGGAAAGTAAGACAATGCACGCCTGATATCCCCGTTGGGGTCTCCCATTTGGAGCCGCCGCGCGAAAACAGAATCGATAGCCGTCCCCGAGACGACTCCTATCTGCTGTTGCATTGCTACGGTTCGAGCAAGACGCCAATTTGAAACGCCTATGCCCATTCCACCTTGAATGATTTTAGGAAATTTTCCCATCATTACTATGTTAACTTATTTGGTTGATATAAAACTTTAATGTCGTTCTATTAAATTGGTCAACCATAATAATCAAGATACCTTTAATTTCGAGGTTCGAAATCTAAAGACAAGTCCAAAATTTAAAGCAGAAAATATTATACATGATTTAAATAAATATTTATCTCAAATGTTGTAATAAAATAAAAAAACTTTTTACCAAAATTCAGAGATAGCTTTGCTAATCCCTTATACTTCATACATCTTCTCATCCTGAACGTCTTGTGAACTAAATAAAAAATCATATCTGCCCAAAATAAGCATTCAAAGTCTTGATAATAGGTGCTCTAAAAAATGAGGCTGCTTCGCAGCTTCCACTCCATGCAATTACGCCAAAACGGCGGCATTGCCGACTTTATCATTGCGAGCAAAGCTAAGCAATCGCTTATTTTTGACACCTCTAAATAAAATTTTTTTGGTTTTCGGGGTTATATTATTATATTACATATAAAATTTTAGATGTTGATAATATTTAATATTTTCTGTTATAAATAGATAAGTACTGTTAGCCTGCCCTGTTTGTGTAAGGCAGAAAAGTTATTCCTACAATTTAATACGTTTAGGGAGCTAAAGCAAGATATTCGGTGTGCAAGCCCCATTTTGGAAGGAAGCCTAAGATATCTTCAGTGCTCCCACCTGTCTGCAGGGAGATAATTTTTCAACTTCACGGCAGGGTGGGCAATAAAAATATCACTGATGCAGCAAGGTAGGTTTTAAGGCAGTATTAATGGATAGCTGGAATTTATATTTAAACAATAAAGGATTTTGGCTTAAAAGTATATTCAAGATTGCCATAGATGAGATTAATAGATATCAAAAAACTTTGCATCCTGTAAATTCTCAGAAAGAATTCTGTTTCATGTCTCAATTATCTATCCATAATATTCTGCCTCAGGATAGCCCTTAACCAATTAGGTGTAGGGTTTTTTCAACCATTTGATCTTCAATTAAGTGCTTATGTTTAAACATTTTACCGTTTAGCTGATCCAGTGCCATGCCTTGCTGAACATATAAACCGATGGAGGCACACATAGATTATGAATAGCGCTCTATTTTACTTAATTGCAGTAGCCGCCGTTCTAACTGTTGGTTTAATTTTTCTTTTTCTCGGGAAAAAATCTCTCGATAAACAGAAAGAATCCCTAAAAATAGAAAAGGAGAAGCTAATTGAAGAAGCCAGGCGGGAGGCGGAGAACATTAAGAAAGAAGCTCTTATATCAGCAAAAGACTCGGCATATCAGTTGAAAGCCGAAGCTGAAAAAGAGATTCGGGAGAGAACCAAAGAGTTAAACTTGCTTGACAAAAGACTCAGACAAAGAGATGAGCAGATTGAAAAAAAGGTAGATATAATTGAAAGAAGAGAGGCTGAGTTCAACAAAAAAGAAAAGGAAATAGTCAGCAGAGAAAACAATCTGGTTGAGAGTGAAAAACGTTATTCGCAACTCATAATGGAACAAATTAGTACTCTGGAGCGGTTATCTGGACTCACAACGGAAAAGGCAAAGCAGGAACTTATGAAAAGGGTTGAGGCAGAAGTAAAATTAGATTCTGCAAAGCTCATGAAAAAGATTGAAGACGAAGCCCGTGAAAATGCAGAGAAAAAGGCAAAAGAGATTATCGGACTCGCCATTCAAAGATATGCAAGCGACTATGTCGCAGATGCTACAGTTTCTGCCGTTAGCCTTCCAAATGACGAGATGAAGGGAAGAATAATCGGCAGGGAGGGCAGGAATATAAGAGCATTTGAGTCTGCCACGGGGGTAGATCTGGTTGTGGATGATACCCCCGAGATAGTGACTCTTTCAGCTCATGACCCTGTTAGGCGTGAAATTGCGAGAATAGCACTCGACAGATTAATAGCCGATGGCAGGATACATCCTGCGAGAATCGAGGAAATAGCTGAAAAGGTTAAAATAGAGGTTGAAAATTCACTCAAAGAAGAAGGAGAGAAAGCCGTTTTTGATTTAGGGCTTACCTCAATTCATCCTGACCTGGTAAAGATCATAGGAAGGCTCAAATATAGGCAATCTTACGGGCAGAATATCCTCCAGCATTCCCTTGAGGTAGCTTATTTTGCCGGAATGATGGCTAATGAATTAGGAATTGATGCCAAGCTCGCAAAAAGAGCGGGCTTGCTGCATGATATTGGAAAGGCAGTGGATCACGAGATGGAAGGTTCTCATCAGGAAATCGGGGTCGTTTTAGCAAAAAAATATGGAGAAAACAATAAAGTAATTAATGCAATTCTTGCTCATCATGGAGATGTTGACCCTATATGTATTGAATCTGCACTTGTTGCTGCTGCTGATGCTATGTCAGCAGCCAGACCAGGCGCTAGAAGGGAGAGCATAGAAAATTATCTAAAAAGGCTTGAGAAACTTGAAGAAATGGCAATGTCATTTGATGGAATTGAGAAGTGTTACGCTATTCAAGCTGGAAGGGAAATACGGATACTCGTCAGGCCTGAAGAATTAAATGATGAGCTGACATCACTCGTCGCAAAATCCCTCGCGCGCAAGATTGAATCTGAGATGACATATCCCGGGCAGATAAAGGTCACAGTTATAAGAGAGTCAAGGTATGTAGATTATGCTAAATAAACTTTGCTCCGGCGGGATAAAAGAGGCATAATTATCCCAGAATTGTCATTAGACTTAATGAGACTTTGCTCAGAGATGTTATTCCTTTATCTGTAAAGCTTTGTTGAAGCTTTTTTGCTTATATTTATATAGAGTCTGTTTATGGACAGACACTATTTAGTGTCTCTATTACTTTTTTGTCATTCCGGCTTGACCGGAATCTTTCTTAATTCCCCCTTAACAAAGGGGGATAAAGGGGGTTGTCAAATAAGGATTTCCGACTCGCTTCGCTTGCGAGAATGACACAGAAACCGACTTTATGGACAGACACTATTTAGATAAATCTGATCGGAATAGATGATGAGAGTGCTTCTAGTAGGCGATATTGTCGGCAAGATAGGAAGAATGACGCTTAAGTTTTTCCTGCCAAATATCATTAACAGATATAAAATTGATGCTGTCATTGCCAATGGCGAAAATTCAGCAGGCGGTTTTGGGATAACCGAGAAAACAGCTTTAGAACTTTTTAGTTATGGGGTTAATGTCATTACCACCGGCAACCATGTTTGGGACAAAAAGGAAGCGTTGTCTTATATAGCCAAAGAAAGCAGGATTCTGAGACCCTTGAATTATCCATCTGGTGCGCCTGGTTCTGGAAGCATCCTCTTTAAACTCAACGACAAAAGGCAGATTGCTGTTATGTGCATCTCAGGCAGAGTATTTATGAATACTCTTGAGTGTCCGTTCAGAGCTGCTGAAAAAGAAACCGAAAGACTAAGAGAGTTAACTGATATAATTATTATAGATTTTCACGCAGAAGCCACCTCTGAAAAGATAGCCTTCGGGTACTATATGGATGGAAAGGTTAGCGCTGTGATAGGCACTCACACCCATGTTCAGACAGCTGACGAGACGGTACTGCCAGGCGGAACCGCTTATATCACGGATGTAGGCATGACAGGTCCTTTGAATTCAGTTATAGGTATTCAAAAAGAGCAAATTATTGAGCGATTTCTCACTCATTTGCCACGCAAATATGATGTTGCAGGCGGCTCAGGGATTTTATCTGCGGTAGTCTTTGAGGTTGATGATAAGAACGGGAAGTCAGTTTTTATTCAGCGGCTTCAGCTAAAAACATAATTCCTGGAGGGATATTCATGAATGCCAAAATTAAATGGGTTGAAGGACTTCAGTTTTTAGGCGAGTCAGCTACAGGACATGCCATCGTAATGGACGGAGATATAGAGGCAGGCGGTAAAAACACAGGCATGAGGCCCACCGAACTGCTCCTTATCGGGCTCGGAGGGTGTTCCGGGATGGATATCGGAACCATTTTGCAAAAAAAGAAACAGCAAGTAACCGACATCGTTATTAATGTCAAAGGAACAAAGGCAGAATCATACCCAAAAAAATTTACTGAAATAGAAATAGAGTTTGTTATAAGCGGGAAAGATATTTCAGAAGATGCAGTTAAAAGGGCTGTTGAGCTGTCAATGGAGAAGTATTGCTCAGTGAAGGCAACCCTTGAAGGCTCTGCCAAGATAATTTTTAGTTATAGAATTGTTAATATTTAACCCGGAATTGTCATTAGACTTAATGAGACTTTGCTCAGAGATGTTATTCCTTTATCTGTAGAGCTTTTTTGAAGCTTTGTTCCTTATATTTATATAGAGTCTGTTTATAAACTCTCATTGGTATAAAAGGCTGTCATCTATGAAAAAGATTTTGCAATAAAAAAATGCACACTCCTTTTTTA
>JBBIIV010000023.1:15776-21145 GCA_037446295.1 Nitrospirota bacterium | reverse complement strand
AAAAGGGTAAACGATACCTGATTCTATTTGTTGACCCGAAGGGAACAAGTTTTGCTGCCTATCAGCACAAAATAGACGGTTACAAGAAAATATTTGAGGGTAAAGTTTTTTCTTATAACGGATATAGTATTTCAACGAATTTGCTTCTTTACACAAAAAGCATAGCCGAGATTGGAGAAGGCTACAGGAAATATTGGTTTGATAACTTTGTTAATTTTGCCACTAAAATTAGCTAGTGCTTTTAAGGATAAGGCAAATGTAGCAGCACTGCCTTCTTAATTTGGATGAGGTATTTAGTGTCTGTTTATAAAGTCGGTTTCTGTGTCATTCTCGCAAGCGAAGCGCGTCGAGAATCCTTATTTGACAACCCCCTTTATCCCCCTTTGTTAAGGGGGAATTAAGAAAGATTCCGGTCAAGCCAGAATGACAAAAAAGTAATAGTTTATAAACAGACTCTATTTAGGGGATAAAAGATAAAAAAGGAAGAGTGATTTATGCTTATAGTTGGTTTAACAGGAAATTTCGGGATGGGCAAGAGCACTGTGGCTGAGATGTTCAGGGAACAAGGCGCCCATACGATTGACCTTGATGAGATAGTCAGAAAACTGCTTTATGAGCCAGAAGTGATAGATGAAATCAAAAAGGTCTTTGGTGATGATATAGTTGAAGGGGATTATATCAATAAGCAGTTGCTTGCAGATGCGGTTTTTAATTACCCGCATCTCAGGATTGCCCTTGAGGATATCCTGCACCCAAAAGTTTTCACATATGTAGAGCAGGAGATAAACGAACTTAAAAAAGTTGGCAGAATTAATATCGTAGTTATTGAAGCTCCTGTCATATTCGAACGAGGTTATCAGAACAGATTTGATATAATAATCGCTGTCCACACAACAGAGGAGGCAGCTATAGAAAGGCTGAATGACAGAGGAATATCAGAAGAAGAAGCACGAAAAAGGCTTAAAAGCCAGTTTCCTATAGAAATGAAGGTTGCAAAATCTGACTACTCTATTGATAATAACGGGACAGTTGAAGATACAAGAGATCAGGCCAGAGATATATACCAGAGGCTTTATGAGATTGATGTAAGGCAAGGGAATAATTGATTGTAAAAATGTAGAGGTTTATTAAGTGAAAAATAGGCTAATGACCTGAAATAATAGAGGCAATGTTCAAGTTATGCAGATTATAAATGGGCTAAAAGAAAAATTTGATTTTGTAAATCCAGTGGTGACGATCGGCAATTTTGACGGCGTTCATATTGGGCATCAAAAGATACTGAAGAGGGTAATTCAAATATCTCGTCAGATTGGCGGAACGCCAATGGCGATAACCTTTGAGCCTCATCCTGCGAGGATTTTAGCGCCTGAAAGAGACATAAAAATGCTCACCACCGCTTATGATAAGCTTAGACTGCTCTCAAGCTCAGGCTTAAAAACGCTAATTACAATTCCTTTTGATAAGGAGTTTTCTCTTACAGAGCCAGAGAGTTTTATCAAGGATATCCTCGTTGATAAACTCGGCATAAAATGGCTGATTGTCGGACATAATTTCTCGTTTGGAAAAAGAAAAAAGGGCAATACAAACCTGCTTAGGCAAAAGGCTAAAAAATACAGCTTTGGTTTTTCTGTAGTCAGATATGCGGTAATACACGGCAGTATTGTGAGCAGCAGCAAAATAAGGAGTTTGATACAAAAGGGAAGGGTTTATGAGGCATCTGAAATGCTCGATAGGGCTTATCATACGAGAGCCGTTGTGGTTAAAGGCACGGGCAGGGGCACTGCGATATTGAACATCCCCACTGCCAATATCAATTGCTTCAATGAAGTTCTCCCCAAAGAAGGCGTGTATGCTGTGAGGGTATCGATAGGCAATGGACAGGAGGCTATAGGCGACAAAGGACATAATACCCATTGCCTATCTCCTATCGCTTATGATGTCTTTGATGGTGCAGCCAATATAGGGAAAAACCCTACTTTCGGGGATATTGAGAATGTGAGCATGGAAGTGCATTTAATTAATTTCTCGCAGAATATCGTTGGCAAAGAAATACTGATTCATTTTATAGATAGGATCAGGGATGAGAAAAAGTTTTCATCTGTTCAAGAACTCCGTAAACATGTAATAGAAGATATCAGTAGTGTAAAGAAAATCCTACGCCGTAACCACCCCAATTTATTTTTGTAGAAAATTTCTGATAACCCCCATCAGCCTCGATTCTCCACATACTATAAGCGCTCATTTTATGAAAGTCTTTTGGCTATGATAAAATTGATCTCATGAGAGAAAAAAGATTCAGCATCAATCTTAAATTTAGTTTTGCGGTAGGGGTAATCCTCCTGATTTTTTGCGCCCTTATGTCTATTCTTCTTTATTATTATCTCAGGTCTCAGGTTGTGAAGGATGCCGAAGCAAAGACAGCGATTATTATGGCTTATGTTAAAGCTACAGGGGATTATGTCAGGGAAACCTTAAGACCAGCCATTTTTAATGCCCTTGAAAGGCTTAATGCCAGAGATGAATTTATCATTGAAGCCATGTCAACGACACATGTCAGTATGCAGGTAATGAGCAGATTTAATAAGGATGAAAAAGATTATATCTTTAAGAGGCTTTCTGATAATCCGATCAACAAAAAAAATGCCGCAGATTTTTTTCATATAGAGATGCTCTCCTATTTTCGTTCAAACCCAGAGGAGAAGGCATGGAAAGGCATAGTTTCATTAGGCGGGGAGCAGTATCTTTACAGATTAGATCCAGTTGTAATGGATACTCTCTGTTTGCAGTGTCACGGCAGTCCCGAAGATGCCCCTGCGCAGCTTATAAGAGTATATGGCAAATCAAGCGGATTCAATTGGCAGGTTGGGAATGTAGTAGGTGTAAATTCCGTCTCGGTTCCTCTTGGCACGGCATTTGCCCAAGCTAAAAAATCAGCTCTTGATGCCTTTATGCTTGGCTTTATTTGTCTGTCCCTCTTGTTTGCCGCACTTTTTGCTGCATTTAGGCATATTGTAACAAAACCTGTGGATAATCTCTCAAAGATTTTCAGGGGGATAGCGAGTGGTAAAGAATCACTTGGAAAGGAGATTCATATTGACAGGCGGGATGAAATCGGCGACCTTACAGAATCATTCAATACCCTCGCAAGACATCTGCTCGAGGCACAGGAAAGACTGAAGAAAGCCGCTGAAATAGAGAAGCAGTTGGCTGAGACCGAGAAATTAGCTGTTATAGGTCAGCTTTCAGCAGGTGTGGCGCATGAAATAAACAATCCACTTGGCGGAATGAAACTATGTTTTAGCAACCTGTTGAATACAAAAATGGATGAAACCGCTAAAAGGGAACATATTGAGGTCATTAATACCGGATTTGACAGGATACAGAATATTGTAAAACAGCTTCTGGATTTTTCGAAAAACACACCGCTTATTCTCGAAAAATCTTCGATAAATAAAGTTATAGATAATGTGCTCATCCTGTCGGAATATACAATTTCTAAGAAAGGCATTAAGATTCTTAGAGATTTCAAAGAGGATATCCCTGAGATACTTCTCGATTCTAACAAGCTTGAACAGGTCTTTTTGAATCTATTTATCAATGCGGCGCAGGCAATGGATGAAAAGGGGATCTTAAAAATAAAAACTTATCAGGACAATAAATTCTGCTATGTGTCAGTTTCGGACACCGGCGGCGGAATACCAAAAGATATCCTCTCAAAAATATTTGATCCTTTCTTCACTACCAAAGCTGTTGGGGAAGGAACAGGGCTAGGTTTGACTGTGAGCAAGGCGATAATAGAGCAACACAAAGGTGAGTTGACCGTAGAAGCCTCTCAAGCAGGTTCTACCTTTACTGTGAAACTACCTCTAATACAATGAAGAAAAGCATTCATATAGTTGAAGACAACCCGATAATGAGGCTTGGCATGAGCCATTTCTTGAAGGCGCAGGGATATGCAGTTTTTCAATCTGCAGACGGAGCAGCAGCTTTGAGGGCGATTGAAAAGGAAAGATTTGACCTTATTATTACTGACCTCAAACTGCCCGAATATGACGGCATAGAAGTGCTTAAAAAGGCAAAGGCAGTCTCGAAGGATATCGGTGTAATAATTATAACCGCTTACGCAGAGATAAGGAGCGCCGTTCAGGCTATAAAGGAGGGCGCATTCGATTATCTTGCAAAACCGTTTTCTAATGAAGAACTTCATATTGCGGTAGAAAGATTCTTTAAATTTCAAAACCTTGAGAACGAGATATTACTGCTAAGGCAAACCCTCAAACAGAAAGAAGGACTTCATGATTTAATTGGCGTAAGCCCTGCTATGATGGATGTTTTTGACTGTATCACCGCTGTTGCTGGAACAGATGTGCCTGTATTGATTTTAGGAGAAAGCGGCACGGGAAAAGAGCTTGTGGCAAACGCAATTCACGGAATGAGCGGCAGAAGCGACAAACTTTTTGTGAAGATAAACTGTGCTGCTATACCCGACAGCCTTTTTGAGTCGGAGCTTTTTGGACATGAAAGGGGGGCTTTTACTGGCGCTGCTGAGGCAAGAAAAGGGAAGTTTGAATTTACGAATAATGGGACGATTTTTTTTGATGAAATAGCAGAGATACCTCTTTCCCTGCAGTCAAAACTACTCAGGGTTTTGGAAGACCAGACTATCACACGGTTAGGTAGTAATAAACCTATAAAGGTTAATGTTAGGTGTATTTATGCAACAAGCAAAAACCTCAAAGAGTGCGTTGCATCAGGTTCTTTCAGGGAAGATCTTTTTTATAGAATTAATGTAGTACCTATTACAATTCCTCCATTACGGGAGAGAAAGGAGGACATCCCTTACTTTATCAAGAGTTTTTTGAAATTTTTCAGCCAGAAGTTTTCAAAACCCCACATAACTGTATCAGAAACAGCTTATAATGCCCTTTTATCATACGACTACCCTGGCAATGTGAGGGAATTAAAGCACGCAATAGAAAGAGCAGTTATACTTTGCAATGATGGCATCATACAGGTTAAGCATCTTCCAGATGAGATGTTTTCAAGCCTACCAATCTCAAATTTTAACCGACAGAACATGACTCTCGAGGAAAGCATAAAATGTCTTGAAAAACAAATAATAACTCAGGCACTCCTTAAAACTGAAGGAAAAAAAATTGAAGCCTCTAAAATACTTGGCATAAGTAGAAAAGTCCTATGGAATAAACTTAAGGAGCACGGCATTAAAATTAAGTAAGTTCCCATAAAGAAACATTATCTGCTCCTCTATGTCCTCTAAAAGGAACATTTTCCACATCTTTTTTATTTAAATAGCTGAATTATATAGCATTTCTATATATGGCATTATTATTGCGTAACTATCCTTAATA
>JBBIIV010000023.1:0-15676 GCA_037446295.1 Nitrospirota bacterium | reverse complement strand
TATCTCAATGATGTCTTAAAATATCTTGGTCAGATCAAAACAATCGATGTTCATTCAGGGGTTGCTTTATGGGTTGGCATATCAGTTCTTTTGATAGGTATATTGAACCTAATAATTCCAGTGGGTAGATTTAAAATTGATGGGATTATTCGTGCCCCTGCGGCTGGGGTCGGAATCATAATAGCCTTATGCATCTTAAACAGATATTACCTTGAACCCATCTTTAGAATCTGGGGAAAGGCAGCAGAACCAGCTCTCGGATTCAATTTTGCTGCCATATTTGGCTTTAATTATATTCTACTCGGTATATTAATAGGGATTTTATGGGTTAATATCATCAAGATCCCGGAATGGATGCTGCCAGGAGTCAAGACAGGAAGGCTCATTCTGAAGATGGGGATTATAACCCTCGGAGCCATGTATAGCCTTACAGAACTCAAATATATGGGCTCACTTAGCGTAATTATGGTGTTTGGATTTGTTTTAGGAACAGTATTTTTTGTCCTATGGTTAGGTAGGACTTTTAGAACAGAAAGGCCTCTTACAGGTGTTATGGCTTCAGGTTTAGGGGTCTGCGGGGTATCTGCAGCTGTTGCGGTAGCTCCTGTTGTCAAGGCAAGAGGTATTGATATGGCATATGCTATCGGTATGCTCTTGCTTGTAGGAGTTGTAGGATTATTTGTCTTTCCACCTGTTGGGAAAGCAGTAGGGATGAATGAGATACAATTTGGAGCCTGGGCAGGCACTGGAATTCTGAATTCAGCTCAGGTTGCTGCTGCAGCTTTGGTGTTTGACCCACATACTATTGAGACTTTAAAAGTAGCTGAAATCTTTAATATTACTCGTGTGCTTATACTGCCTCTTATAGTTATTATACTCGCTATATGGTTTGCAAAAAGCGAACCTGCTGAAAATAAGCAACAAATAAGTATGGGTAGAATTCTTATTGAGAAGTTTCCGATATTTGTAATAGGGTTTGTTTTAATGTTCGCTTTAATGTCAGCTGGCTTTTTCACTCCGAAAGACTATGAACAACATGGTAAATACTGGTATAACTTCGCTCCATCTGAGAAAAAACAGCTCAAGAAAGAACAGCTTGACAAAATTCAAGTCTTTATCGATTCAGGCGCTGTAACAAATCCGAAGGTAAAAGAAGCCCTTGAGAAGCTGGTTGCTGACAAACAGATAACCAGCTCAACTCAGGTAGACTATGTATTAAAGGCTCAAGACTTCACAAAGGACAAGGAGTTGAAGAAGCTATTCACGGAGGCAGATAAAAAAGTTCGTGCTAAACCAGCAACTCTTGAGCTGATGAGAGAATATATGCTGTGGTTCTTTGCCTATGGTTTAATTGCCTTAGGGATGCAGATAACATGGCAAACCATGAAACAGGCTGGCGGCAAAGCAGCCGTAATTGGAGTTATCGCTGGTTTTTTGAAGGCATTCCTATCATTCTGGGTCTGCTTATTCTTGCTGAAAGAAACAATTTAATTTGGAGGGTATATGGCTGAAGAAACCAAAAAGGATGATCGCTTACTGAGTGTTTTTGCTTCAGAAAGAAAAGAAGATGTCACAGCGATGACTATAGCTTTCGTTTTAGCTATACTTGTTGTGATATTTTTAAAGTAATAATAATGCATCGTAATGAAAAAATACGCTGTTCAACCATTGAACAGCGTATTTTTTCATAATTTTATGTTCAAAAGAATACTAGTAGCTACTCATGGAACGGAGGGTGCTAAAAAAGCTGAAAGATTAGCGCTCGAACTTGCCTCTCAAAATAATGCTGAATTGTTCGTACTTTATGTGATAAATTCTAACTGGTCATCAATAACTGGAATAGAATGGCTCAATGCATCACATACCAGAATGGAATTCTATAAACATTTAGAAGAGGATATCTATCAAAAGGCAGAACAAACATTGAAAGATATTAATATGATGGCATTAGAAAACCAGATTAAAATAAATAATATTATATCAGTAGGTATCCCGGAAAAAGTTATTTGCAATGAATGCGAAAAAAATCAAATCCAACTTCTCGTGCTTGGCAGAAAGATTAAGGGTAAGCGAGCAGATTATATATATACTTTACAATTTAAAAAAATTAAAGACAGCATATCATGTCCGATACTTATAGTTTAATCTTATGGGGTGTCTATCGGTTTCAACAAATCTGCATGTATCAGTAGAAACAACTTACAGAGTCATCTCAAATCTTCAGCTATTGTTGAGATTATCACCCCATTGGGATCTAATATCACTAACTCCTGTAGAAGGGAACTCAATTTTTGAGGTGGTTATAAAGCTTTATGCTGATAATACAGATAAAAGACTATTAGCCCAAGTTGCCCCATCAAACGATTTTGAATCGTATGCATTCACACTAAAAGACACAATTACAAAAAAAGTTGAATTCACTCTAAAGCAAAATCACCATAACTCCATTGAAATTACTCAAAAATATCATATTGAGAATGTTAACGACGCTTCTATTCTTGAGACACTCTCAGTAGAGCTTAAATACTGGCATAGAGCTATTATCGAGTATATAAAATTGCAGGAAGGTAGTGGCTTAAGAAAAGTATTTTTTAGATGGTTTATGGATAAGATATGGCTTCGACTAAAACTATCTGAGAGAAAAATAGCAATAATAATTGCAAAAATAACCATTCTTGAAATTTTAGTGCTTATTATGTTAATTATTGGCTGGAGAGTGATACAAAGTTTTAAATAAACCTCTCTAAGAACAACCAAACTATTTATACTGAAAGGCTATACTTTTATCGGGTCAACATCGGTAACTACCTTAATGCCTTTGAGAGAATCCAACCTGTCTTTAAGTAAAGCCGCAAAGGAATTCAGCCTCTTTCTGTCTCTGGATTTGAGGAGGTATTGAAGGCAATATTTATGCTTCTTTACTGGAGATGAAACCTCAACTGGTCCATAGATTTGAACTGTCTCATCAGTCTTTTCCAAAAAGAATTTCTCAATATCATTAAAAGCCCGATTTGAAAATAGAATATTAAAGAGTATCAATCTTGAAAAAGGGGGGAAGCTCGTTTCTTTTCTTAATAGAAGCTCATTCTTATAAAATCCTTTAAAGTCATAGTTTTTAATGAATTTTAAAATCTTATTCTTAGGATGTCTTGTAGGAATGAAAATCCGTCCCCCCGATTTTATCAATTGAGATATCTCAATCAAGCTTTGAAACACTTTTTCATTAGAACGGAAGCTGGCTTCTGAGAGAAACAAATCGGCATCGAAAAAAACGGCTAATGTGAATATATTTTCGGCAAGCCGTTTCATCTGACCGCCGCGCCCAATGACAAATGGCATTAATTTAGTGTCTGTATTTTGAATGAGATTGTTTTTATTTAAAATCAACACCCTCTTTCCAAATGACTTCTCGATTTCCTCTCTTATCCTTTCTGCGCCTGAACCGAAGGCTTTTAATTGAATCCCACCGCATACAGCACAGGTATCGGGGGCGCCTCTGAACCAACCGCACAAGCGGCATTTCAAGACGCCTTCATTTTTATAAAATCTTAGAGTCGAATTACAAGCATGGCAGCGGAAGATGTATCCGCAATCGGCGCACATGATGAGCGAGTATCCTTGAGTGCTTACCACGAAGAGGAGATGTTCTTTTTTGGCGAGTTGTTTTTTTGAATTAGAGATAATCTTTACAGGTATTGAGCGCCCATCTTTTTCGGCGCTGCCAGTGTTGATAATTTCGATAACAGGTCTTTTTTTTGCTGAAAAAAGACTGAATCCGTGAGAATGCGCCTCGGTTTGTGTATCCCGGACTTTCAGAGGGATGAATTTGCCATTCCTAACATTATAGATAGATTCTATAGAAGGACATATTGAGGAAAGGAGAACAGGCGCTTTTTCCAGAAACCCCCTCATGACGGCTACATCCCTTGCATTGTATCTCAAGCCTTCTTCAGCTTTGTATAATGGGCTGTGTTCGCCTGTAACGGCTATGAAAGATACCTTTTTTAATGGGGCAAATACCGCAGACCTTGTTCCTACAACAATATCATGTTTGCCTGAAAGTATTCCTCTCAGCGTCTCTATTCTGTTTTTTCGAGTCTGTTTGCTGTGCAATGAGCAGACCCTTCCGCCGAGCATTGCCTTGAGCATAGATGCTGTCTTATCAATCCTGCTTATTTCGGGGACAAGGACTATTGCCCCAGATATATTTGGTATATTTTTCAGAATTTCGCATAGAAAACCTCTTTCATAAATTATAGAAGGGCAATGGAGCGTGAATGCGCTGAATTTCTTCTTCTGTATCGTTTCTTTAAGAATTACGGCATTTTCCACTTCGCCGTAAAAGAAATTAGACGGCTTTTCAATGAGCTGTTCAGATTCAGTTGCGGTTGGCTTGCTCTTGGATTTATCAGTTCCGACACGAGGCTTATGGATTATACTAACCGCCTCTTTAAAAAAGCAGCAGGATAAGGCAATTCCAACAGGGTTGAGGTAGTAGCTTGAAAGCCAATTTATAAACGGTATGATTGAAGGCGAGCCAAGATGACCGTGAATAGATAGTATTTCTTTTATTTTACCTGATTTATCTTCGATATACCCTTCAGTTTCATTAGCACCAGAAACGATTCCATACATCTCGCGATTCACCAAAGGAGCTCTCACTATCCTGCCTATCAAATCGTGCGGCAAATCAGTTGGTATCTTATAGGAAAATGCCTTTACTTTTAGGGGGAAAATGACCTTAACGAACATAATGTTATAGATTATTCACAATGAATCTGCCTTCTTTCATGACTGCTTTAATACTGTTGGTTTCTGGGAGCAAAACCTTAATATCTTCAAGTGGATTACCTTCGATAATTAGAAGGTCGGCAAAGGCATTTTGTGCAATAACACCTATCTGCCCCTGCATATTAAACAGTTCAGCGCACACAGTAGTTGCAGACCTAATGATCTCAATAGGGGTCATAACCTGCCTCCTTAGGATAAATTCCAATGATTGATATTTATGGAAAGGGCCAAGCAAATCTGTGCCGAAGGCTATCTTTGCCAGCTTTGAACATGCCATCTCAAGAGATGTTATTGACTTCTCTTTTAAATCCCCAGCCTTTTCAATCAACTCTTGAGGGAGGTTTATTCCAGAATCTTTTCTGCAGAGCATCTCATATGTGGCAAGGGTAGGCACAAGAAAGGCGTTTTTTGATACAAGAAGATCAAGGGCGTCTTCATCAATCAAATTGCCGTGTTCTATCGACCTTACACCGCAGTCCAGAGCCCTTTTTATAGATTCAGCTGTGTATGCATGAGCCATTACATAAGTTTTTGCGGCCTCGGCTTCTTCAACAACCGCCCGTATTTCTTCAAGTGAAAACTGATTGTTGCCGACAGGGTCGTTAGGAGATACAACCCCGCCCGATGCCATAATCTTTAGGTGGGTTGCCCCTTTTCTCAGCTCATCCCTTGCTGCTCGGCGCACCTCAGTGGCGCCATCACAAAGGCGGCCAAGAATACCAAGCTCTGGGTAGGAATAATAGTGTTTGAGATCATTGTTACGGCCCCTCAAATCACCGTGTCCCCCGGTCTGAGAAAGGGCATGACCGCAAAACAGCAGTCTCGGACAGTTAAAAATATTCTCTTTTATCGCAAGGGCAAGCCCCCAATCAGCCCCGCCTGCATCTCTAACAGTGGTGAAGCCTCTCTTCAGCATATCTTCAGCGATTTTAAGAGAGCGTGCAGTTATGTATGATGGTGAATAAGACTCAAGTTTCGCAAGATTCAGATCAAACGCTGTTACATGCACATGCGCGTCGCAGAGTCCCGGCATCAGGGTTTTGCCTTTAAGGTCATGACTTACGGCGTTGGAGACATTTAATCGTCCTTCATTGATTTCCTTGATTTTAGAGCCTTCTATCAGGACGCTAACGCAGGGCAAGATCTCGCCAGAGACAGTATCAAGCAGATTGCAATTTTCAAGTAATGTAAACATCTAATAAACCTCCTAATTTAAAATAAATATTGATTATAAGGCATCTTCCCTCTTTTTTCGTGGTAGATGCATGGCGGTATTACCACCAAACCGCAATTAAATTTTTGTTTAGCAGCATTTATGCCTGTTTTTTTGAAACGAAATGCATTTTTTGGTATCATAAATTTGCGGTAAAAATCCGCCAGACTATTGTGGAATTACGGGATCCAAAGGGCATCAAAAATTTTTGATTGTCCCGTGTTTCTGTAATTTTACTTTTTATGAACGAATGCTGTCCACTTTGAAGCAAACTTTTTCACCCCTCTGTTCAGCCATGAATTTGCTGTATAATTAATTCATGATAATTCATTTTGACAGGGCTAAGGAGTCATGCAGGAAAATGCAAGAAAGATAATCTGTCAGGCGCATGATTATTTCATCAACTCTGGACTGACCATTTCTGCTGCTGAGTCTTGCACTGGCGGGCTTATATGCAGTTATTTAACTGATATAGAAGGGGCGAGCCTTTTTTTTAAGGGCGGGATCATTTGTTATTGGACAGAATCAAAGATTGAGGCTCTCGGTATATCGCCTGAAACGATAGCATTGCATGGAGCTGTAAGCAGTGAGACAGCTATAGAGATGGCTGAAAGGGTGCGCCTGCTTTTCGGGACAGACTGCTCTATCGCAACCACAGGCAATCTCGGACCTACTACTATAGAAGGCAAGGAGAGGGGTCTTGTCTATATAGCTACCTCAAAAAAAGGGCTGTCAAAGCATAAGAAGCTGATGCTTGTTGGCGACAGAATTGAGAATAAGGTAACTACTGCGCTTGCAGCCCTTGAATTTATTACTGAAGGTGAATTTAAGTGAATAATCAGCACAATGAAATCCACGTATCAGTAAGAAATGAGATAGAAGATCTCGTAAAGAAACTCAATTATCATTGCTACCGTTATTACGTTCTTGATTCTCCTGTTATCTCCGATGAGGAGTATGACAGACTTTACCGTAGGCTTTCAGAACTTGAGGCAGCATATGGTTTCATCTTACCAGATTCCCCTACTCAGAGGGTGGGAGCTCCCCCCCTGGATAAATTTGAGAAGGTAAAGCATTCCGAGCCGATGCTTTCTCTTGATAACGCCTTTTCTTATGAGGAATTATGGGACTTTGAGCGGAGATTGAAGAGGCTGCTTGAAAACGATAGTGAAATAGAATACACTGTTGAGCCGAAATACGATGGTCTTGCTATTGAACTCACATATGTAAAAGGGTTGCTTATAAAGGCTTCAACAAGAGGCGATGGATATATAGGCGAGGATGTAACTCAAAATATAAAGACAATCAAATCCGTGCCTCTTAAAATAAAAGATTCTTTCGATGCCCCTGAACATTTAGACATTCGCGGCGAGATATATATGGATATCAAATATTTTGAGAAATTAAACCTCCAGAGAGGAAAAAACATGGAAGGCACATTTGCAAATCCGAGAAACGCTGCAGCAGGCTCTGTAAGGCAACTCGACCCTTCTATAACAGCCTCACGCAGGCTACATCTTGCTTGTTACGGGATAGGAAAGGTCATTGGGATCGATTTCAAAACGCAGCAAGGCTTAATCAATTGGCTCAAAGAAACTAGATTCCCGACCCCTGTGTTTGTGATGACCGCAAGTGGAATCAAGAATGTTTTAAAGATTATAGATGAAGTTGATGAAAAAAGGCTTGATTTTCCATTTGAGACTGACGGGGTGGTCATAAAGGTTAACGATTTTGAACTGCAGAGGAGATTAGGCTCCAAGACAAGAGAGCCGAGATGGGCGATAGCTTATAAATTCAAGGCTCATCAGGGCATAGCAAAGATAATCAGCATCAGGGGAAGCGTTGGAAGGACAGGAGTAATAACTCCCTATGCCGTGTTTGAACCTGTTAGAATTGGCGGTGTTACGGTGTCGCGTTCTACCCTTCACAACTGGGATGAGCTAAAAAGAAAGGACATCAGAGAAGGTGATTATGTAGTTATTGAGAGGGCTGGAGATGTCATTCCCCATGTTCTTATGCCCCTTAAGGAAAGGAGAAGCGGCGCTGAAAGACCTTTTGTCATGCCTGAGAAATGCCCCTCCTGCAATTCTATCCTTGTCCGTGAGGCGGGGGAAGTAGCCCTCAGATGCATATCTTTGAATTGTCATGCCCAGGTGCAGGAGAGGATAATACATTTCGCATCAAGGGGCGCTATGAACATTGAGGGATTGGGCGAAAAAAATATCAGGCTATTGCACTCAAGCGGTTTGATAAGTCATTTTACGGACATTTACAAACTTACTAAAGAAGAGCTTTATAAGCTTCCGAGATTTGCTGAAAAATCAGCACAAAATCTCATTGATGCAATCAGCGCAAGCAAGAACACCACCCTGAGCAGATTTCTTTTTGGGCTCGGCATCCTTCATGTCGGCGAATATGCCTCACGGCTGCTTGCTACAAATTTTGAGAGACTCGAAGACCTATTTAATATCAAAAAAGAGGCTGTATTAAACATCAAGCAAATAGGCGATAAGATTGCAGATTCTGTTTATGGTTTTTTCAATGACCCTGATAATTTAAGGACGCTTGAATCTCTCAAAGCGCTTGGGCTGAATATAAGCAATCCGGATTTTCAGAAAGACAAAAAAGGACGAAAACCTATTGATGGTTTGACTTTTGTAATCACAGGCGCTATGTCTATCCCAAGAAAGGAACTACAGGATATGATTATAAATCACGGCGGTCATGTTTCTTCATCTGTCACCAAAAATACAAATTATCTTATTGCAGGCGAGGCACCCGGCTCAAAGCATGCAAAGGCTGAATCGCTAAAGGTCCCGATTATCAGCTATGACGATTTTCTGAAGATGGTCAAATGATTTGTGATTAGGTGAACGATTTATGTTTCAAAAACCAGAAGGGTTTGGGGCGATCTCATTTTGCATTATCAAAGCGCCAAATGACACTATGAGACTTACTTCCCTCGATAAGATTGGTCTGAGCATATAACTGCATTGCGAAATACAAATAAAGGCGATATAAAAATACTAAGGATTTTTATTTTAAGTGTTATCTACAAAGAAATGAAATCGTTAGAGAGACTTGTTAAAAGCCTCATAAGATAAGGGGTGTGAATATGTTATTTGAAACATACAATCTGGCAGGGCTCGAGCTTAAAAACCGCATCGTCAGGTCTGCTACCTATGAGAAAAGGGCTGATATTGACGGTTTTGTGACAGACTCAATTATTGATTTTTACAGCGGCATTGTAAGAGGGGGGGCAGGATTAATAATAACAGGCAATGCGCTTGTCCATACCTCGGGAAGGTCTGTGCCCAACATGCTTTGCATACACAATAATTTCTATATACAGAAACTCAAACAGCTCACTGATGCTGTGCACTCTTTGGGCGGCAGGATATTCATACAGCTTGTTCATGGCGGCAGACAATGCTTCCCACCTCTTCTTGGCGGGCAGCTCCCCATAGCCCCTTCAGAGGTATATGACCCTTCAACCAAGATCACACCGCGTGAGATGACAAATGAGGAGATCTGGGAGGTTATAGACGCCTTTGGTCGGGCTGCAAGAAGGGCGCTTGAGGCTGGCTTTGACGGGATTCAAATACACGGCGCTCACGGGTATTTAGTTAATGAATTCCTTTCACCCCATACCAATAGACGTAATGATTACTGGGGAGGTGATGATGAAAGAAGATTTCATTTTCTCGAGGAAGTTTATGAATCTATGAGAAAGGAAACTGGATACGCTGTGCCAATTATTATTAAGATGAATGCGGATGATTTTGTGGAAGGTGGATTGAGCCCATATGAGAGCCTTAATATTGCTAAAAGGCTTGAGTCTCTTGGAATAAATGCCGTTGAAATAAGCGGCGGTATGTATGAGTCGGGCAGCAAGACCGCAAGGCTGAATATTAAAAATCCAGAAGACGAAGCATATTTCAAGGAGGCGTCAACCTTGTTTAAATCAGAATTGAATATTTCGGTAATATTGGTTGGCGGGATACGTTCGAGGCAGGTCGCAGAGGATATCCTCCAAAAAAAACAGGCTGACCTAATTGCCATGTCAAGGCCCTTAATTAGAGAGCCTGATTTGCCTAATAAATTTAAGGATGGAAAAGAGAAGGCTGATTGCGTCTCTTGTAACGGATGCATGAAGTTTATGAAGCTCGATATGGTAAAATGCACACAGCTAAAATAATTCCCTTATTTTTATCGTCATTCATTCTTGCGTTTTTTATCTCCCCTTCAATGGCTTTCCAGCAAGACGGTAGAGAAGGAATGTGCGTTCAGGAGCAAACTCAAACTCCCGTCGAAAAATGCGAGGAAAACATTTCCGATGTATCTATAAAGCCGCTTCTACATGACATTACGCCCCAGAAAGAAATCAAAAGACAGTCAGAGACTCTTAAAATCTACTTTTTTGAAGGGAGGGGATGTCAGTTTTGCGAGAAAGAGAAAATTTTTTTAGAGCAAATGAAGTCTAAATATAAAGGACTTCAGATAATGCAATACGAGGTCTGGCATGACAGGCAGAATGCAATTTTGATGTCAGAGATGCTGAATGCTCATGGATTAAAACCTCATGGCGTCCCAGTTGCCTTTATCGGCGAAAAGGTTTTCATCGGCTTTTCGGAGCAAATAAAGTCGGATATGGAGGAAGTCATTCAAAGCTGTTTTTCTATAGGCTGCAAGAATCCTTTCGATAAACCCACGGGGATTACAATAAAAAAAGAGGCTAATAGCGATGCACCCAGAGTAGATACTCATCGGGAACAAGGCTCGATAGCCAGCAAACATACTTCATTAGATATACCTTTAATAGGCTCTATTGAGGTCTCTGATATGTCCCTGCCAGTGTTGACATTTATTATCGCAGGACTGGACAGTTTTAATCCATGCGCATTTTTTGTCCTCTTTGCGCTTTTAGGGCTCCTGAGCCATGCCGGTTCAAGGAAAAAGATATTCTTTGTAGGGGGAACCTTTGTCTTCTTCTCGGGGTTTATTTATTTTATATTTATGGCTGCATGGCTTAATCTCTTTATTTTTATGGGAAATGTATCAGGCATTACGACTACTGCCGGGGTTATTTCACTCATTATAGCATTAATCAATATCAAAGACTTTTTTGCTTTCAAAAAGGGATTTTCCTTAACGATACCGGAATCAGCCAAACCCGGACTTTTCGACCGCATGAGAAAGCTCATGAAATCGACATCTTCAATATCGATACTTTTGGGGACGGTAGTCCTTGCTGTAACGGCAAACTCATATGAACTGCTCTGCACGGCAGGTTTTCCGCTTGTTTATACTCGGATACTCACCTTCAACGACCTCCCAGTCCCGGTTTACTATCTATATCTCGTTTTTTACAATCTCGTTTATATTGTTCCTTTGTCTGCTATTGTCTTGCTTTTCGGTGCCACATTTGGGAAAAAGAAGCTCACCGAAAGACAAGGGCGACTGCTTAAGCTGATGTCAGGCGTTATGATGTTTGAATTAGGCGCCCTGCTTTTATTTAAGCCTGAACTGCTCAGTAATGTTGCGGTCTCAGCGGGGCTTTTAGCAGGAGCAGTGCTGATAACCGCACTTGCGTCTTATCTCACAAAAAGGGACTGAAATTTTTACCAGGCTGATTAAATCCAGCAATTTATGATATTGTAAAAATTATTATGAAAGGCAAAATAGTATCCATCAATCTAAGCGAAAAAAAGGGCGAAGCCAAAAGTCCTGTCGATGAAGTATTGGCTATCGCCAATTACGGTTTGGAAGGCGACGCCCATGCCTCATCTAAGTGGCATAGGCAGGTCAGCCTTCTGGCTGTGGAGAGTATAGAAAAGATGCGGAAAATGGGCATCGATGTCTCTGCGGGAAGTTTTGCAGAGAACATAACGACTGAAGGGATTGACCTTTTATCCCTTCCTATTGGAAAGAGGCTGCTGTTTGGCAATAGCATGATCGGTGAAGTATCCCAGATTGGCAAGGTATGCCATGAAAGGTGCTCCATATATTTTCAGACAGGCGATTGCGTAATGCCAAAGGAAGGCATATTTGTCAGGATACTTAAAGGGGGGAAAATCCACATTGGCGACCCTATAACGGCATCTGCTGGCGCTTCTCAAGATGAATTAAATCTATAGTTAAAGAGCAGGTTAAAAATGATAATAGTAGCCGTTCTGTCAATTAGCGATAAAGGTTCAAGAGGCGAAAGAGAAGACAAAAGCGGTCAATTGATTTCAGAGATGATCAAGGATATCGGAAAGATTAAATATTATGAAATCCTGCCCGATGAAAGGGACTTGATAAAACATAAAATGATCGAGTATTGTGGAACCGTTGACCTGATTTTGACTACCGGCGGGACAGGACTATCGCCACGGGATGTAACTCCAGAGGCAACACTTGAGGTTATTGAAAAGGAAGTCCCTGGCATTTCCGAAGCCATGAGGATACAAGGATTAAAAAAGACCCCAAAATCCATGCTTTCAAGGGGGGTTGCAGGAGTAAGGGGGCAGACCCTTATAATTAACCTTCCGGGCAGTCCAGCCGCTGTCAAGGAAAGCCTTGAAATAATACTTGACGCCCTGCCTCATGCAATAGAAAAGCTCAAGGGTGATATGGGAGAATGCGCAAGGTAACATTTTATATAATCAGAACGCTCACCAATGGCGCTCATTTGCCCCTCTCAAATCATTTATATATCGTCAGGTAAGGATTTAGATGAATGAGGTCTCATTTGCTCTTGCATTTACCGCTGGGTTGCTGTCTTTTTTTTCTCCATGTGTTTTGCCCTTGGTGCCTGCATATATATCGTTTGTAACCGGGCTGTCTATAGAAGAATTAACGCATTCTAAATTTACCTTGAGACCTCTCTTTAATACCATCGGTTTTATTGCCGGTTTTTCAACTATATTTATAACGCTCGGCGCCTCATCTTCTTTAATTGGTCAGTTCCTACTTGAATATCAGTCTGTCTTGAGAGTCGCAGGCGGCATTCTCACTATTTTATTCGGGCTTTTTGTCTTAGGTATCTTAAGGCTTAATTTCCTTATGAGAGAAAGGAGATTTCATGTCCATAGAGGCGCTACTGGTATTATCAGCGCATTTTTGATAGGAATCAGTTTTTCTGTTGGCTGGACGCCCTGCATAGGGCCTATACTGGGGACAATCCTGATATATGCAGGCTCTCACGCATCAGCTTCTTATGGGCTCAAATTGCTCGCAATCTATTCGCTTGGATTGGCAATCCCTTTTATGCTCGCTACTTTTGCGGTCAATATTTTTTTCACATACACCAGAAAACTCGATAAATTTATGAGGATAATAACCTTTGCAAGCGGCATGATATTAATTATTTTTGGTCTGCTGCTGCTTACAGACAGTCTTGGATTTTTTACATCATTATTACAGGCAAGCGGCTATATTTAGAAACCGTGTTTTTCAGAAACCTTCAGTGTTTTTTGTTATATACAGACGGAGTTAAAGTCTTAATTCAAGCTGATGAGCGATATCAGCCTGTTCAAAGAAAAACTTAATACCTTAGCTGCAAAATTTGAAAAAGATAAAAGCCACTACCTGTCCAGAGGCTATCTTGAGGCGCAGGTAATGATCGATTTTATAAATCCCTTTTTCAAGGCTCTTGGATGGGATATAGAGAATAAAGCCCACAAATCGCCGCATGAAAGGGATGTGATAGTCGAGCTTTTCTCCGAGACTACACTGAGGCCTGATTATAACTTCAGGATAAACGGCGCAACAAAGTTCTTTGTTGAGGCAAAGCCGCCTTCTGCAGCCATCGATAACGCAAACCATATTTTGCAGGCAAAGAGCTATGCATGGTCAACAAAAGAGGTTTATTTCGTAATCCTTACAGACTTTGAAGAGTTCAGGCTTTATGACGCCTCTTTAAAACCCAATCCAAGATATCCCCACGAAGGCTTGATCTTCGGCTTCAAATACACAGCCTATCTTGACAACATTGAAAAATTATGGGAGCTTTCCAGAGAAAGGGTTGAGCAGGGCTCTTTAGAATTACTTCTTCCGAGAGATACAAAGAGCAAAAGGCTCAGAATTCCTCCTGATAAATCATTTCTCGAAGACCTGACTATATGGCGCACAGAGCTTGCAAAGGACATCCATAAGAGAAATCCGGATTTTGATGCGAGTCTTTTAAACGATGTTGTCCAGAAGCTCCTCGACAGGATTATCTTTATCAGGATTGCAGAAGACAGAAGGATTAGACCCGACAGGGAATTATGGGAGATTGTCGCCCAGTGGAGAGAAGAAGGCAAAAGAAAGCCGATAATGGCGCATTTAAAAGATCTTTTTAAAGAGATTAATGATGATTTAAGCGGCGACATCTTCAAGCCCCACGCCTGTGAAACATCTGACGTTAATTCAACCCTTTTGGCGGAGATCATTGAAAGCCTTTATTTTCCAAAAAGCAGATACCGTTTTGATGCAATAGGCGTTGAACTTCTCGGAAGCATATATGAGCGGTATCTCGGAAGCACGATACGGGTCACGCCTCAAAGGGTAAAAGTAGAGGAAAAGCCAGAGGTCAGAAAGGCGGGAGGCGTCTATTACACCCCTAAATATATTGTTGATTACATCGTCAAAAATACAGTCGGCAGAGCCATTGAGGGCAAGACGCCGAGACAGATAGAAAAGATAAGAATCCTCGACCCCGCCTGCGGCTCCGGCTCATTTCTTCTTGGGGCATATCAATGCTTAATTGATTATCATATCAGATATTATCTGGAGCATCCAAAAGACGCCCAGACCATGCAGTTTGACTTTTATATGAAAATCAATCCCGAAGACTTCACTTTGCCGTTGAGGGAGAAGGCAAGGATTTTGAGGAATAATATGTTCGGCGTTGACATTGACCCTCAGGCTGTCGAGATAACCATGATGAGCCTCTATCTGAAGGCGTTGGAAGGAGAAAGGGGTTTATTGCCAAAGAAACAGCATTTATTGCCGCCTTTAAGCAATAACATCAGATGCGGGAATAGCTTGATTGGGTATGATATTTTTGAACAAGGGCAACTTTACGAAGGGACTGTCCCAGAATTACGGGCCGAAGGCCGTAGATTCGGGACTGTCCCTCTAGCTGGATTGTCTGATGAAGACAAGAGCAGACTAAATCCCTTTGACTGGAACTCAAAGACAGCAGGATTCGGGGAGATTATCGAGAACGGCGGTTTTGATGTAGTAATAGGCAATCCGCCTTGTGTGAAAGAGTATGTAAACAAAGAGCCATTTCATGATTTAAGAGGCACTAAACTTTATAAGTATTATCAAGGCAAAATGGACTTATGGTATATCTTTGCATGTCTATCTTTAGACCTTCTCAAAACAGGCGGTTTGCATAGTTTTATTGCAACAAATAATTGGATTACAAACAGCGGGGCAAGCATCCTCCGCAAGAAAATTCTGTCAGAGGCGCAATTGGTGCAGTTTATTGATTTTGGAGACTACAAGGTCTTTGAAACAGCAAGCATTCAGACAATGGTGTATTTGTTGAAAAAAACAGATAAGCCTCACAAGGGAGAAATAAGCTACAGACGAATTCTAAAAAAGGATATACAAGTTTCTGACATATCTGATTTCCTCTTTCATGGAAAGAATGATAATTTTGCAATATCATTCCCTGCTACTCTAAAACCCAAGACA
>JBBIIV010000022.1:0-21561 GCA_037446295.1 Nitrospirota bacterium | reverse complement strand
CTAATTAAAGACTATTAACAAAATAAATTAAATTACAATAGCTTACTACTAAAATCAATTTTAAGGCAAAATCGATGTGAAATAAGCAATGTATTTGGCGGGTTTAAATAAAATTAAGAAGATTGCTCGGACAATTTACGCCTATAAAAAAATATATTAGCAAAGAATTTTTCTTATCGCTGAATTTGATTTAGGTTTGACTAAATATTGGATTGATTGGTATCGATATCAACTTACCTTCCCCATGGTCTTACCACAGGGAAGGTAAGTCTTATGTTACAACTGATACACATCATCGCTCGAAAGCAGGGTAACGCCCTTTTCGATCAGAGCTTTTGAACCCGCATCCGGGTCCTCTATCCTTAAGACAACCACGGCTTTTTCCCCGCTTTTTTGAACAAAAGCATAGGCATACTCAACATTGATATCAGCATCATTCAAGATCTTCAATATGCCTGAAAGCCCTCCCGGACTATCTGCAACGCCGACTGCAATTACATCGTTTTCTCTCACTGTAAAATTCCCTGTCTCCAGAACTTGTCTGGCTTTTGAAGGGTCAGGAACAATAAGACGCAGAATGCCAAACTCAGAGGTATCCGCTATTGAAAGCGCTCTTATATTGATTCCAGCTTTAGCAAGGGCTTCGGTAGCCTCAAGAAGTCTGCCTTTTTTGTTTTCGAGGAAAACTGAAATTTGCTTAATCCTCATTTTTGCCTCCTACTTACAATTCTCTTTTATCGAAGACCCTTTTCGCCTTGCCTTCGCTTCTGGGCAGGGTCTTTGATTCGACAAGGGTTACCTTAACCCTCAAGCCAATCGACTTTTCTATGTGATTGGCAATCCTTTTTTTCATTTCTTCTATATGTTTGATCTCATCAAAAAACATATCCTTTGAAGTTTCGACCTGGACCTCGAGCTCGTCAAGATGGTGAGGACGGGTGACTATAATTTGATAATGAGGCTCTATGCCCTTTATCTCCAAAAGGGCTTTTTCTATCTGAGAAGGGAATATCAGCACCCCTCTTATTTTAAGCATATCATCGCTTCTACCCATAATTCTATCCATTTTCACAAGAGTCCTGCCGCATTTGCAAACCTCACGCCTTAGTGAGGTGATATCTCTCGTTCTGAAACGTATCATTGGCATGCCATCGCGGGTAAGTGAAGTCAAGACAAGCTCTCCTTTTTGTCCGTCAGGTAGCGGCTCAAGGGTTTCAGGGGAGATAACTTCGGGGTAAAAATGGTCTTCAGCGATGTGAAGCCCACTTTTATCTTCGCACTCCTGAGCGACTCCAGGACCTATTAGTTCGGTTAAGCCGTAAATATTGAGGGCGATTAGCTTAAACTTTTCCTCAATGGCATCCCTCATTTTTTCTGTCCAGACTTCAGCACCGAAGCAGCCTGCTTTCAGTTTCAAGTCTTTTGGGTTTATGTTATATTCTGCGGCAGCTTCGGCAAGATGCAAGGCATAAGACGGTGTGCAGGTAATTATAGTGGATCCGAAATCGAGCATTACTTCGAGTTGTCGTTTTGTATTTCCAGCGGATATAGGTAACACAGTAGCGCCGATTTTCTGAGCCCCATAATGGACGCCCAACCCCCCTGTAAATAACCCATATCCATAACCATTCTGAATAATATCGTTTTTTCCCGCTCCCACCATTGTGAGGGCACGAGCCATCACTTCTCCCCATATATCGATGTCTTTTCTTGTATAGCCTGCTACAACTGGCTTTCCTGTGGTACCGGAGGATGTATGTATTTCTACTATCTCAGTAAACGGCACAGCAAATATCCCGAAGGGATACCCTTCTCTTAAATCGGCTTTGGTTGTGAAAGGAAGTCTTGCGATATCTTCAAGCGTCCTAATATCGTCTGGTTTTATCTCGATTTCGTCAAAACGAGCTTTATAATAAGGCACATTCTCATAAGTTTTTCTTACTATAGCTTGTAATCTTTCAAGTTGAAGTTTACGCCTTTGCTCAAGGGGCATACACTCAGCTTCTTTATCCCAGATCATATCTCCTCCTCATAAAAATCATTCATATAATTTTAGATTTTCACTTTTTAGGCGGTTTTTTGCAGATTCAATATCTTTAACCTGCACGATTAAATAAGCCTTTTTTCTTGACTCCTCAACAAAAACATATGCATTTTCCATATTTATCTCATTTCTCAAAAGAACCCTGGCAATCTCGTTTATCTGTCCCGGTACATCCTTCATTTCAATAGCCAATACCTCGTTAAGTGAAACGGTAAAGCCGTTTTCTTTGAGCTTTGTAAAGGCAAGTTCCGTTTTATCAACTATAAACTTTATTATCCCGAAACCGTTTGTGCTTGCAATAGAGACAGCAAGTATATTAATTCCTTCTCTGGCAAGAACCCCTGTTATTTTTTCTACCTTGCCGGGTTTATTCTCCGCAAAGACTGATATCTCTCTTAGTCCAGCCATAACAGCTCCTTTTTATAATGTTCTATTGTCTATAACTCTCTGAGCCTTGCCTTCGCTCACTGGTAGCGTGCCGGGCTCCAGAAGTTCAACTTTTGGTGTAACGAGAATTTCTGACTTTAATTTCTCGGTTATCTTCGATTTAAGGGTTAGAAGATGCTCAATATTGCCGTCAAAGAAGTCTTGCCCTATCTCAACCTTTACAGTCATTTTATCATAAGCATCAAGATGAATCTGATAATTCTGAGCAACTCCGCTGATAGACATAAGCACTGTCTCGATCTGTTGAGGAAAGATGTTTACACCCCGCACAATAAACATATCATCCACCCTGCCTGTGATACGGGTTATCCTCCGATGGGTGCGTCCGCATTCGCATTTGTTAGGGATAATCGTCGTTATATCTTTTGTCCGGTATCTCAGCAAAGGCATTCCTTCCCTACACAAAGTGGTCAGGACTAATTCGCCTTGACTACCATCTGGGAGTTGCTCGCCGGTTTCGGGGTCAACAATCTCGACAATGAAATTGTCTTCCCAAATGTGCATACCATATTTTTTCGCGCACTCAAAGGCGACGCCTGGTCCATTCATCTCTGATAGACCATAAGAATTGTAAACATCGATACCGAGCATATTTTCGAGTTTTTTTCGTGTTTCTTCAGAATACGGTTCAGCGCCCATATATGCCCTTCTTAATGAGAGGTCTCTGGTGGGGATTAAGCCTTTTGTTTCTATGACCTCTGCAAGATAAAGGGCATAACTGGGTGTGAGATGAAGAGAAGTGGAGCCAAAGTCTTGCATCAAAGCTATCTGGCGCTCGGTATTGCCAGGCCCTGCAGGAATTACGAGTATTCCTACTTTTTCTGCGCCATAATGCATGACCAAAGCCCCTGTAAAAAGTCCATAAGTCATCATATTTTGTAAGACATCATCGCTCTTGATACCTGTCATCACGAGGCAGCGAGCTATAAGCTCAGCCGATTGGTTCACATCGTTTTTTGAGAAGAATATTGCCTTGGGCTTTCCCGTCGTTCCGCTTGAGGTATGGAGTCGAACAACCCCGGTTTTTGGTACGGCTAACAGACCATAAGGATAATTGTTGCGAAGGTCTTCTCTTGTCGTAAAAGGGAGTTTGATTATATCTGAAATGGACTTTATATTATCAGGCTTTAGGTTTATCTCCTTAAACTTTTCTCTGTAGAAAGGGACATTCTCATAAATACGGCAGACCATCTCCTGAAGCCTTAGCAACTGTAAGTTTTCAAGGTTGCTTTTGTCTATAGTTTCTATTTCTTGCTGCCAAAACATCATATCTCCTTAAAAGGCGTTCTTTAGAAATTACGAAACAATCATTAAATATAAAAAACAACATCTGATATGGCTCAATTAAAGACTGCTTGTCAAGTGCATTTATCATCCCTAAAAATAGACATAGAATTTGGCATACCCGCTATTTATCCATTTTCGGGTGTTTTTTAATTCCTCGTATGGATAGTTTTCTCAGAAAACTCTTAAAATTTGTTCATCTCTAAAGTTTCTTCTTAAATAATACCTCCTTCAACTCTCAAAATTAGCAAATCCCCTCTATTTTAGACATTATGCTCCTTATAATCTTTTTGCTTCCAATCTATATTTCTGCCAATTTAACTAGTGTCTGTCCATAAACTCTCATAGTTATAATAGGCTGTCATTATTGCGGAAGCAGGAATCCAGGGTTTCCCACGAAAGTGGGAAGCCAATTCCTTATGTCTGGATGCCCGACTAAGGACACCCGACTACAAACTTCGAGGGCAGGCCTCGGGCATGACGGAAATAAAAAACGGCAATTTATAAACAGACTCTATATAGACCTGCCCAGCTATTGAGAAGCTAAGGGTGAGCGGCGCATCTTTATGAATCTACCAGCAATTTCTTTTCGTCACCTTGCATCTTGTCTTTTAAGTTTTAAGTGGATAATGGAAATCCATTTCTATAGGTTTTATATCATGAACAAGACACACACCTGCCATAACTGGAGACGGAATGTTAGTATTTATTTCTTGCTGTTTTTAGCGATTTCTCTTCCCTCTTCAAAAGCCTTTAGATTAAGATCTACGGTCTTTGGCGGCACCATCTGTTTTATGGCGTTTTGCCATTTTTCAATAGGTAGCGAGAGAAAAGACGAAAGGGCTCCGATAAGAACTATGTTTTCCACTTTGCTGCTGCCAATTTCCTTTGCTACCTTAGGGGCGTCAATCTCGAGCACGTCCAAATTCATAGCTTCTAAATTAGATTTGGCGTTTTCAGGATAAGGACAGTCTTTATTCACGGTAACAGGAATGGTTCTTCTCTTATTAAGGATAACCTTGCCTCCTGATTTCACAAAGGATGCATAACGAAGTCCTTCAAGTTCTTCTGTAGCAACAAAAAAATCAGCTTTGCCTTTTGGTATAAGCGGCGAGTAAACAGTTTCCCCAAAGCGGACATGGCTTATAACGCTGCCTCCCCTTTGAGCCATACCATGGAGCTCGCTGTCTTTTACATCATACCCAGTATCAAATGCGGTTTTAGCGAGTATACCGCTTGCTAAAACTACACCCTGACCACCAACCCCTGCGAAAAGAATATTTTCAATTGTTTTCACACGCCTTCCTCCTAAAAAATTTAATTGCAAAGAAATATCTATAAAAATATATTTTCAGAATTAATATAAAATACTTCCAGCCTCAGAAATGAGACAGCCAAGATTCAATTAAAAACCTAATATTATATCATGCAAACATAAAAAAAGTCTATTTAAAATTATTCCCAAAAAATTTAGATATACCTGCAAACCTATAGATTTGTTTGTCATTCTGAACACCCAACGGGCGTGAGGAATTTTTATTGGCAGGCAGGAAGATTCCTCGCTGTGTTTATCCCGAGCGATAAGAAAAGATTCCTCGTTTCCCTCTGGATGGCAGATAGTACGGGCTTTGAATTACCATTTTCTATCTGTATTTTTCGGTAATCTTGCTTCAGATAATCTTAAGTGTGATAATATAATAATTTCTATTTATTTAAGAATTATTTTGTTAGGAGTCAGATTTGCTTGAAGTCATAAAGAAAAGGAGAAGCATAAGGAGCTTCTTGGATAAAAAGATTGAAGATGAGAAGCTGACTGAAGTCCTTAGGGCTGCTATGCTTGCTCCGACAGCCAAAAATCTTAGACCATGGGAATTTATAGTCGTTACTAATGAGGATTACAGAAAGCAGTTTTCGCTATCCACAAGATATTCATCTTTTGCTAAAAATGCGCCGGTTGTAATAGTGATTTGCTATGATATGACAAAGGGGAGCAGGTTTAAAGAGGACTGCGCTATCTGTGCTCAGAACATATATCTCGAAGCTGCTAATCAGGGACTCGGCACATGCTATATCCAAATCGCAGAAGGCGCTGAGGGTAGCGTGGGAGAGCCTGAAGCGTTTATAAAGAAACTTCTTACTATCCCGGATACTCACAGGGTTTTGTGTCTGATGCCGATAGGCTATCCCGCAGAATACCCAAAGCCTCACGATGAAAAGGCGTTATTCGATGTAGCAAAGATACACAACGAAAAATTTTAGTTTTGAGAGCTTTAAGACTTTCAAATTATTTATAATAGCTGTTTTGATGATATATAAATATTCATAAAACAAATCTAACGGTCAATCGCTATTTCTACAAATACAATTAAAAAATTAGTTTAAAACACACTCAATATGAAACCCATATGCTGATTTATCGGCACAAAAGGAGATAAAAATGTCATTGCGAGGCGCAGCCAAAGCAATCTCTAACGACGAGATTTTTCGCTTCGCTCGTGATGACGGAGAGGGTATTTTCAGGTGAAAAAATTATTTGAAATCTTTTCAAAATCAGGCAAGTGTAAACCACTTAGGGAATTTCATGAAGACCTTGCACCCAGGTATAAATTTTTCAGAAAGTTTCTTGACCATAACAAGATTGCTTTGAGTTCTATCGCTGACATGGAACAAATGTATTATAGTGGAAAGCCCTTCAGCCTTGTGTCCATTATGAAAAAATATCAGGAGTTGTCGGAAGCTGTATGGGGCTTGATATATAATCTTGACAGGATGACCGATAATCAATTCCCTATGCTGAAGGAAAGGTTTTCGCAGATAGATAAAATGATATCTCAGGAGCTTACTCCTTATGTCCCTCTCAAATTACCAAGAACGGAAATAATCCTGCCTATGGAGGATATACTGCCAGAGATGAAGTGCATTGTGGGCGGTAAGGCAGCAAATCTTGCGGCAATAAAGAATTCATTGGGACTGCCTGTTCCAGATGGTTTTGCTATTACTGCTTATGCGTCCGAGGAATTTCTTAAACATTCTGGACTTATTAAGCCTATAATGGCTGAACTTTCAAGAATTAAATCTCTCAACTCGGTTTATGCCATGAGAAAGATGAGTGAAAGTCTGAAGGATTTAATGATGCAGACTCCTGTCCCTCCTTCTATCGCTGATAAGATCATGGCAGCATATGAGGAACTCGAAAAAAAGACACACAAAGGCGTCAGAATTGCAATGAGAAGCAGCGCTATCGGCGAAGATGCCGAGGCGAGCTTTGCAGGACAGTATGTATCAGTTTTGAATGTGACCAATGACTCCATACTGGAGGCATACAAGACTGTTCTTGCAAGCAAGTATTCTACAAGGGCGATTAATTATAGGCTTCAGTATGGTCTTAGCGAACAGGAAACCCCTATGTCCGTTCTTGTAATAACTATGATTAACTCGAAGGCAAGCGGAGTTGCATATACAGTCAATCCAGCAGTACAGGATCGGCAGGCTATAAAGATTAGCTCAATTTGGGGAATAGGCGAACATTTAGTTGGTGGAGGGGCTTCTCCGGATATCTTTCTGGTTGACAGAACTGACGAAAAGATTCTCGAAAGTAATATCAACGTAAAAGACCACAAGATAGTCCTTCTTCCGTCAGGGGGGGTAGAGCTGGTCAAGTCTTCTGAAAATGAAAAGTTCACATCTTCAATAGATAATGAAGTCATCTTTAAGCTAAGAAAATATTCTCTGCTCTTGGAGGAGTTTTTTCAGTGTCCTCAGGATATTGAATGGGCTGTTGACCATAACAACAATCTTGTCATTCTGCAGTCCAGGCCCTTAAAGATCCCAAGCATTTCATTTTCCAAAAATGTTGAAAAAAGGGAGTTTTTAAATAATCCAGTGCTTCTTTCCGCAGGCAGAACTGCATCTGCAGGCATCGCTGCAGGGGAGATATTTGTGGTGAATACTGACAATGACTTGGACAATATACCTGAAAATGCGATCTTGGTAGCAAAAACCGCATCACCCGACTATGTAAGGGTGCTCGGCAGGATAAAGGCAATAATTTCAGATATTGGAAGCATAACGAGCCATTTGTCTTCCGTTGCCCGTGAATTTGAGATACCATTTATAGTAGACGCAAAAAAAGCTACCACTGTGCTCAAAACAGGCGAGACGGCAACTGTATTTGCCGATCAGACTACTGTTTATAAAGGCGTGGTGCAGGAGCTGCTTATGAACGTTAGGCCAACTAAAAAGATGATATATGAAAGCCCTGTTCACCAAAAGACGCAACAAATATTGGATCTTATATCACCTTTAAACCTACTTGACCCTGCAAGCCCTTCATTTACGATAGAAAGGTGCAAGACTATCCATGACTTAGTGCGTTTTTCACATGAAAATGCTATGCGGGCGATGTTTGGTATCGCTAAGACTGTTGCAATTGGAGAACATTCTTTAAAGCTCCATTCCAATATACCGCTTGACCTTTATATCATAGATTTAGGCTTGGGGCTTGATGAAGGTTTAACGACTTGCGATATCCTCACACCCGAAAAGATTCAGTCGCTGCCGATGAAGGCGATATGGAAGGGATTCTCACATCCAGGCATTAGCTGGTCAGGCGGCGTTACTGTAGATATGAAAAAATTTATGTCGCTCCTTGTGTCTTCAGCAGCCTCTGATTCCTCTGAATCACTTGATATTACAAGCTATGCTATAGTCTCAAAAGACTACCTTAACCTGAATGCTCGGTTCGGGTATCATTTTGCGACTGTTGATACATTGTGTGGAGAAAACAGCGATCAGAATTATCTTTTTCTACAGTTTGCCGGAGGAGCTGGGTCATTCGCTGGACGGTCGATGAGGGTGCAATTCTTGGCAAAAATTCTTGAGTGGTTAGATTTTAAGGTCAGGATGAAAGGGGATTTGCTTGAAGCTAATCTTTTGAGATATGACAGAGACTCAATGGTAGAAAAGCTCGAACATGTTGGCAGACTGCTCGCATCAAGCCGGTTGCTTGATCTTGCCATATCCAATCAAAATGATATCGAGAACCTTTCTAAATCCTTTGTGCTCGGTGACTACGACTTTCTCTCAAAAAAGAAAGAAGATCAGCCTGTTGATTTTTATATTCACGGCGGATATTGGAAAAGGCTTGAGGAAAATGACAGAGTCTATTGTATTGAGGATGGCATAAAAGGAGGTTTTAGCATATCCTCTGGGGTGGCTGGCATCATTAGCAAGATTGTAGGACATGCTTTTCAGGATTTTCTGGACAGCATTGAGGCTTATTTCTTTTTTCCCCTTGCCATCGCAAAAAACAGTGAGATGTCCGACGGCAAGATAACCTTGAGGGTAAAAGCGTTGGACGGCAGCATCGACAGAGCGGGCGGGATAGCTTTCGCACTCAGAGATATTGGCAATTATTTTGTTTTGAGGGTTAATGCACTTGAGGATAATGTAATGCTTTTCGAGTTTATAAACAATAAAAGAATACCAAGGGCAAGGATAAGCAAAAAAATTGAATCCGACAAGTGGTATGAACTTATGGTGGTTGTGGAAGGCGGCTATATCAAGGGATATGTAGATAATGAGTTGCTAATTGATTACATCTCGGACCGCGATATGGTAGGTTATATAGGTATCTGGACGAAGGCTGATTCAGTAACGCTTTTTGACAGGCTTGCAATGGAGACAAAAGGGAAAACGACTGTATTCAACTACTGATTAAAGTATCTCTGACCATCTTTGCTATGGCTAATGACGCAGTCAGCCCAGGTGATTCGATCCCGATTAAATTAATAAAGCTATCAAGTTTATCTGTTGTTGCAGCTTGTTTATTAATTTCCCGCCAATTATTTGCATGAGTCAGTTGGGGTTATGTTATTGAATCCAGACATAGCGCCTAATCAGTGTAATTTTCTCTTTATTGTCATTTGCTTGATTGAGATTTTTTTAGGATAATATGATTATAACTTATATCAGCTTCTGAATTTTAGGTGGATTTATAAAGATGTATTCTATCGTCTAAATTTAAAAACTTATTTACATGACAAGTCATCTTTACATACATGTCCCTTTCTGCACAAATAAATGCTTGTATTGCGATTTTTATTCCATCCCGATATATACGAGACTTGCAGTAAAATATGTTTCTGCCCTTTGTAGCGAGATAGCCTCTACTGCAAGACTTGCACAAAAACTTAAAACGATTTATATCGGCGGTGGGACCCCGACCTTGCTTTGCGATGGAATGCTTCAGGACATAGTTAACACAGTCAGGGTGTATGGCAACATTGACAAAGATGCTGAGATAACCATTGAGGGAAACCCTGAAAGCATAAATCAAAACAAGGTAGATGAAATACTATCAGCCGGTATAAGCAGGATAAGCATTGGGGTCCAATCCTTTATTGATGATGAGTTGAAGATTCTCGGGCGAAGCCATACCGCTTTTAAGGCGCTGGACGCAATAAATATAATTAAAAGCTCTGGATTTCAAAACATATCAATTGATTTAATCTACGGCATCCCAGAAAAAGCTGGTTCGAATATATCTTCAGAGAGATATTTTAAATCATGGGAATTCTCTCTGTTAAAGACTATAGAGCTTGACCCCGAGCATATTTCTATTTATGAATTAACCCCTGAAAAGGATACCCATCTTTATAATGAAATTATGGCAAAAAGAATCTTAATGCCTGATGAGCATGTTGTAACTCAAATATATTATATGACAAAAGAGATTCTCGAAAAACAAGGATATGTTCACTATGAGATTTCTAATTTTGCAAAACCTGGGTATGAATGCATTCACAATCTGAATTATTGGGATGGCGGTTGCTATCTTGGCGTGGGCGCTGGAGCCCATTCTTTTGTTGACGGCGTGAGAAGTTCAAATGTTAGGGATGTGAATTATTATATTAAGGCTGTTGAAAATGGCAAGAATCCCATTGTAGAAAGGATCGAATTAAACGCGCAAGATAGAATAAAGGAGCTTATATTTCTTGGACTGAGAAAGACAAAAGGCATTTATATTAATAAAATCCCTGAGGAAAGCCAGAAAAGAATGAAGACTGTATTAAACGACATGATTGAATTCGGTCTTGTTGAACTAAATAATCACCACTTAAGACTCACCAGTAAAGGGCTCATGCTTAGCAGCGAAATAATGACAAGGCTTCTAAGAGTCGTGTGATTGCACAGTGTTTATACAACGGGGCGCAAGCCCGATAGCTGCTGCCCCTGTTGTATTGTATATAGCCGCTTTTAATTGTTTTTAGCTGGTAACACCAGATACAACGAAGAGCTTTCTCTTATTATTGAGATTAATACATCTTGCTCAGGCTGTATTTTAGAGGCTGTCTTATTGAAATCGTCAACCCCGGAAATTGGTCGTCTATTAATCTCTGTAATGATATCGCCTTCTTTAAGTCTTCCTAATGCAGGACTGGTTTCATCTATACTCCTGACCACGACGCCTTTTATATTTTTAGTGATTCCTGATTTCTTAAAAATCTCGTCACTCAACTCCCCAACAGAGATCCCCCTAAATGTATTTGATGCTTGCGATGCGGAGGCAATTTGAGGGTCTGCAGGCAACTCTTCGATTGTTAAGGTATGGAGCAATGGCTTGCCGTCTCTGATGACTTTAATTTTTATTTTTTGTCCGGGGCTGGTAGCAGCTACCAAATTTCTTAAATGAATTATGCTTTCAATACCTTTGCCGTCATATTCTACAATAACATCGCCCCTCTTAAGACCTCCTTTTTCAGCAGGACCTCCTTCGACAACGTCAGAAAGCAAAGCCCCCTTGTCATCTTTAAGATTAAACTGCTTGATGAGTTCTGGAGTCAGAGGCTGAATATGCACCCCAAGCCAGCCCCTGGTAACCTTCCCTTGATTGATGATGCTATTCATGATATTTTTTGCCATATTAGCTGGAATGGCAAATCCTATGCCCTGATAACCACCGGTCGTGCTAAATATAGCGGTATTTATCCCCATCAACTCCCCCTTCGTATTAACAAGTGCGCCGCCAGAATTGCCAGGGTTAATAGCGGCGTCGGTCTGAATAAAATCTTCATAGTCAGTTATGCCAATACCTGATCTGCCAAGTGCGCTGACTATTCCCATCGTGATAGTCTGATTTAACCCGTATGGATTGCCTATGGCAAGGACTATCTCTCCAACACGGAGTTTGTTTGAATCCCCCCATTTAATCGTTGAAAGATTTTTTTCTTCTATTTGTATAACGGCAAGATCGGTTCTTTTATCCTTTCCAACCACTTTGCCTTTGTATTCTTTGTTGTCAGATAATTTTACGAGTATATCTTCCGCACCCTCTATGACATGATTATTGGTAAGTATAAAACCATCAGAGGTTGCTATGACTCCTGATCCGAGATTTGTTATTTTTCTTGTTTGTTGTCTTTGAAACTCATCCCCGAAGAATCTCCTGAAAAATGGATCGTCAAAAAACGGATGTCTCTGTGCCTTGACAAGTCTTGTTGTTGAGATATTTACAATCGCGGGCTTGACTTGTTCAGCAACCTTAGCCATTGCGTTTCCGAACTGATTTAAAAACCGAGATGAGTCGTCTTCAGCTGCCTCGACACAGGGCTGAAAAGCTAAAAAGCAAAATAGGAGCAGCGCTAATGATAGAATCCATATTTTTCTATCGTAAATTGTCTTTGAGATCATAACATTATCTCCTTTGAATTGAATTAGTTTATTATCCCTTAAAACGAAACCGTTTGCTTGCTGCGCCGATGGCGATGTCAAGCAGGGAATGCTTATTATAAGTAGATTACTTATAGTGTGGAACATAAGGAAAAAGGGCAATGCAGAGTTTATAAACAGATGATAACTAATATCTAACTGTACATTTTAAAATTTTCTTTGTGTTTTTTTCAATTTTATATCTGTCATCAATCCTGTAACCTACTATCCACATTATCTCTTCATTCCCATTGATTAGCAGCGGAACAGCGTCTCTTTCATCTCTTGGAACTTTATTATCAACAAAGTAATCCTGAATCTTTTTCCTCTTCCCCATGCCAAAAGGATAGAAATAATCCCCGTTCTTTCTCGATCTAATAGAGAGAGGAAATATCAGCTTGTCTCCATTTATTAAAGCGGTTTTTTTTCCGTCGCCTATACCACATGTTTCATCAGTAGAGATGAGTTCGGTTAAAAGCGCTAATGAAGATTCCATGACCCTAACTTCTCCAGGCTTTTCTATTATATAAGGGGCAAGCCTTCTAGGTTCTTCTGATGTTATAGTCAGCAGGGAATATTTCTTTATAACCCGTATGTTGTTAGGCAAAAATATTCTATCACCATTCCTCCCATATTTTAGGAGGTGAATAATATCTTCGATATGAAGAAATGAAATCCCTTTCAGTTTATGTGTAGCATCAATCGCCCTTCTTAAAACCCTTCTTAGTATTACGGTATCCAATATCTCCATAGGAGCAATGAATAGCTCTATTGAACGGTCATTCTTTCTGCTGATCATTTTCATAAGTGACTTTGTAACGAGAATATCAAAATATTTTTCTTCATCCCTAAATATATCAGAGGTTCGTGAAATGGTTTTAACCACTTCCGGATTAATTTTCTTTATCTCAGGCATTATCAAAAGCCTGATTTTATTCCTCAGATACCTGTCTGTAAGGTTTGAAGAGTCCATAACGAAAGGGATATTGCCTTTGTCTAAAAAAGCCTCTATCTCTGTTCTCTCAACCTCGATTAAAGGTCTTATTATCTTCCCTCTTACTGGCGGTATCGCCCCAAGTCCTGTAGGCCCACTTCCCCTAATGAGCCTTATCAGTGCAGTTTCTGCCTGATCGTCCATGTTATGTCCAAGCGCAATCTTATCAGCCTTTAATTCATCTGCTGTTTCATAAAAGACTCTGTACCTAAGTTCCCTTGCAGCCTCTTGTTTGCTCATTCCTTCGCACTGTGCAAATGTCCGGATTTCAATAGATTTTGTTATCAATGGGACACTCAATGAGCCGCAGATTTTCTTGCAGAAACCTATCTCAAAAGGGGTCTCTTCTGGTCTAAAGCGGTGGTCAATGTAAAGGGCTGAGAGGCTAATCTTATATTCATCTTTAATATCATGGAGGATTTGAAGCAGGCATATTGAATCTGCACCACCTGAAAGGGCGATTAGAATATGCTCCCCTTCTGTAATCATAGAATATTTTTTTATTGTTTCTGTGACCTGGCTGATTAATTTCATAGTTAATATAATAAATTTTTAATCCATATTTGCTCAACCTCTTATTCTTACCCTCGCTTCGCCCGGGGAAGAGTACGGCGGTAAGCGGCGACGGCCTGTAGCCCTCGCTCCGTTCGGGCGAAGAACCAGGCAGTCAAGACGGACTTGCCCTAACGGGCGGCTGCTTACCGCCGTATTAAACTATTAGCTATGTGTATTCGTGGATTTTTTGTTTTGGTTTTGATGGTTGCTGTAAAATATATTCAAAAGGAACCATTTATTTAAAATAGGTGATATTAAAATGCGCTTGGTAATTAAACCCTTAACTGAATTGGCGAAAAAGGCTTTAGAGAGAGTCAGATATGAATACGGCGAGAGTTATGGAATAAAAGTTATGGGGGCATGGTTGTCTGTTGAAAAAGACAGCAGGGGCGAGGATATTGCGATATTTTATATGTCGTCATCAGTGGATTATTTTGATCTCGATATGGTGGAAAAATCGCTCTTGTTTTATGCAGGTGAACTTGATAAACCTTTATTTACACCTCCAATAGAGGTTATGAAAGATCCTCTCGAAACATGGAGGCAAAGGCAGGCGGAACTTATAAGTTCATTAAAGGAAATTTTTATTGCCCAGGGGAAGGACGAAACTCAAGCGACGATTGAGGCTATGTTTTCAGGGAGCGACTATGCTCGAATAAGGCATGGCGCAAGTTACGAATGCACAAGTTTCAAGGGTGTTGAAAGCGTTATTGAGAGGGCGCTTACGAGTTATAAAACCGTTGTTATGAAGATAGAGAAAGATGATGCCGATAGGGGCAATATCATAGTCAGCATTTTGGAAGTAGGGTAGGGGAGGGCAGTCCTTGCTCACGAAAACTTAAAGGGTGATGGTATAAAGGTTATTATTAAAATAATCAGACATAAGACTGAAATAAACTTTCTTTTGGGGTCGAGGGGGATTTCCCAGTATGTGACCGGGGGATGTTTAATGCCGAGAATCAACATAAGTATTGACCATATAGCCCAGCCTTCCCAGAAAAATAACCCAAGCAGCATTAGGAGTAAAACGAAAGCTAGCGAGATTTGTTTATGTCTCTGCCCAAAAATCGCATAGGCAATATGTCCGCCATCCAGTTGTCCTATGGGCATGAGATTCAGAAATGTTATAAAAAGTCCGATCCAGCCTGCAAAAGCTACCGGATGGAGCAATATATCATATTCATCAGGGGTAACGCCCAGTGTCAGCCTTGATAAATAAGAAAACAAGAGCGAATCTCCAAGACTAATAGCCGGCAAGCTTTCTATCGTTTGAAGCGGTGTGACTTTAGACATACTTAATCCGATTATACTAGCGGAGATAGACACTATGAAGCCAGCAATGGGGCCTGAGGCTCCTATGTCTATTAAAGCCTTTCTGGTGATTATAGGTGATTTCATCTTAATAAACGCCCCAAATGTTCCAATAATGGAAGGGGCTGGAATAAAATACGGGAGGGTAGCCTCTGTATTGTGTTTTTTGGAGGTTATATAATGTGACAATTCATGGACAAGAAGTATTGTCATCAAAGTTGCTGCAAAAGGCAAACCCTCAAGGATTCTCTCAGGCTCTTTGAAGATATTGACTCCTGCCTGCAATGCCCCTGCGGCGAGCATGGTTGAAAAAGTAGCTATAAAAAGAATTACATGGACAAGTGAAATTTTTCTCATGCTTCTGCCTTATAATATACATTATCATGCCATTGTCTGACTATTTGAATAAAAACATCCTTGTAATTGACCTTAGATATATAGGGGACTGCCTTTTTCTAATACCGCTTATAAGAAACCTCAAACTTAACTTGCCCAATGCAAGGATTTCAGTCCTTGTGAATGACGGAGGAGATATCCTTTTGAGGCTTGTTCCAGAGATTTACGAAGTTATCGCTGTTAAAAGAAAAGAGATTAAGGCGAGATTTGGTGTTTTTAAATTTCTTAAACTTCTTAATGATTTAAGAAAGAGAAATTTTGATACAGTGATTGTAGTCCCTCACTCAGATAGGCCAACTATAGCGGCTTTTGCATCTCGTGCCCGGACAAGGATAGGCTTTGCCTCAGAATCATGGTGGAGAAATGCCCTCCTAACGCACAAGCTCAGATATGACAGCGATAAGAAATTTCATCTGATTGAATACAATCTTCAGATTCTCAAGAATTTAGGCTTATATATATATGATACAGAATTATCTTTAAAAATCCCCAACTCTCATATTGAGGCAATAAAAGCCAAATTCCCTACGCTTATAGAAAGGGACAAGAGGGCTATTCTCGTTCATCCAGGTGCCAGAGGCTATTTGAGGCAATGGGGTGCAAACAACTTTGCAGAGGTGATAAATGCTTTTTCTAACAAATACAAGATTTTCATTATAGGTGGTCCATCAGAAGATGAAATAATCAAGGATATACTTGATAAACTTGTGCGCTCCCCAGACATTGTCACAACAGAATTAAATCTTATAGAATTTGCCTCTTTATGCTATTTGAGTGACTTATTCATAGGCAATGATTCTGCACCAATACATATAGCAGCAGCGACTGGCATCTTTGTCATAGGGCTTTATGGTCCTACAATGCCTCAGTTCTGCAGGCCCTGGACGGATAAAGGCTTGTTTTTTGATATAAGCAGACTTCCTTGCAGGCAGTGCGAACAAGATGTGTGCCTGTCCCAGACAGTCAAGGCTTGCATGGAGGAGATAAAGCCTGATCAGGTCATAGAAGGCGCAAAGGTTGTCTTAATGAAGATTGAAAACTACTCCGAAAAATAGAGATATAAAGTTGTTATTTCGAGCAGAGCGAGAAATCTTATCGTTTAACTTAAAGATTCCTCACACCCATTCACTCCGTTGAGGGCAGGCCCGTTGGGTGTTCGGAATAACAGATAAATAGAGCGTTCTGCAGTTCTATCTCTATTTTTCGGACGACTCTAAACAAATGCAGTTTCGGGGTTAATTATGATAAAATAAAACTTCTTTCTCAAAAACCTATTCGCCTTTAAGTCCCCACCCTTCCGGGAGTCCAGATAAATGCCAATAAAGAATATTCAGATATATTTTGCTTTTTTCCACAGCCTTCTTGTTGGTAAAAGCGGTTGCCGCCCCGAGTACAAGATTCAGGCTAAGATTAATCAGTAATTTCATCATGAGCCCTATTGTCAAGGCTATAAGGGTAGCTCTGCTATGATTTTTTTTAAAAAATATATATCTTGATCTCCAATACTCGATTCTTGCCCTAATATTGACCTTTTTTACGGTTTGTCCCTGCAGGTGATATACCCTGACATCCGGGTGGTAAAACACCTTCCACCCCATTTTCTTCATTCTTAAGCACCAGTCTGTTTCTTCGAAGAAAAAGAAATAAGATTCATCTATCAAGCCTGTTTCATCTATAGCCTGTTTTCTTACCACCATAAATGCGCCTATAATGGACTCGACTTCAACTGGAGATGAGATCCCATGTTCTTTTCCTAAATATTTTTTAGGCAGAAGCCCCCTAAGAAAGGACTTGTTAAGTAACTCGGTTGCGAGACTCGGGATATTTGCGATTGAATTTTGCTTTGTCCCATCAGAATTCAAGAGCTGTCCGCCGCATATCCCGATTTTAATTTCTTTTTCCATCAATTCCAGTGCGGTTTTGATCGCGCCCTCAGTTAAAATGGTGTCGGTATTAAGCAAAACTACGTATTTGCCTTTAATCAGCCGTAATGCCTGGTTGCATGCCTTTGCAAATCCCATATTGTGCCTGTTTTCGATAATAATTACATCGGGAAATGCATCTCTTAGGGCTTTTATGCTACCATCCGAGCTGCCATTATCCACGACCCTTATCTCAAAGACAATATCATGAGTTGTTGCATATACGGATTTTATGCAATCAATCAATAAATCCCTTGAGTTCCAATTGATAATGATTATAGAGATATCCATCTTGGTCAAAGACAATTAAGAAGGCTTTTTTTAAAATCGCCTCTCTTTTCAAACAAGCCCTAAAAAGGTATAATGTGATGCGCCCTTTTTGTTGGGATCCTTTGACATATAAAAAAATATTTTAACATAATAAATTAATATGGATTGGTTTTTAAATCCTGGTCTTATTTGAAAAGATTATTGTTCCTTACAGTCTTTAATTTAATCAGGTTCGGGCTCTCATGATTGTTAGCTATTAAGAAGGTATTGGGTTTTTGACTAAGTGAGTGCGTCATATTTAGACATAAATCCTGTTTTAACACTATTGATATAATGGCGATTTTTAATCATAAAAGTTCTAACTGGCTCAATTCAGAGAATATTCTTTTCTTTAATTTTTGTTTAATGCTCTTTCTGTTGCCAATGACCAAATCCCCTCCGCTTATCGCAGGAGGGTTGACGATAATCGCCTGGGTATTTTCTGGCAGGTTTATTAAGGACTATAAAATATGGGTTGGGCAGGAATGGGTTAAGCCCGTTATTCTTTTCATGCTTCTGCATTGGATTGGACTTTTATGGACAGATGATCTCGACAAGGGAGTAAGTTTTGCGCAAAAAAGCTATTACTGGCTTTTTGCTTTTGCGGTTGCGTCCATTCCTTTTAAAAAGGCAATTTATCTAATATGGGCTTTTATTGCTGGACTCAGCTTGAATGTTTTTATAGCAATACTGCAGTATGCTGGCGCAGTCCCGTTTCTCAGGCAAGATTTTGCCACGGGCTTGCTTACTGGAATGAACCCCTATATAAGTTATTCCCTTATTCTTGTTCTCGGTATGCTTATACTGTCTTTTGTCTTCAGACATGCTGGCAAGCCGTGGGAGAAAATCATTATAGTCATTTTTATTGCCTCTTACGTCTTTAACCTCTCGATAATTCACGGTAGAAGCGGCTATATTGCTTTTATAATTCTTATCCCTCTGATTGTCTATAATCTGTCCGGCAGAAGGCATTTTCTAAAAAGCATGATCGCTGCAGTTTTGATTGCGGGGATGTTTTTGTTCTCCCCAATGGTTCAGCACAGAATCAATCTTATTAAACAGGAAATTCTTCTTTATCAGCAGGGACAGAAATTAACCTCCGTTGGCTTGAGAATATATATGTGGGAGGGTTCAATCAAGATTTTTCTCAATAACCCTCTCATAGGGGTGGGCACTGGTGGATTCGAGAAGGCTTTGAATGAGATTGATTTTGATTCAGCGCCTAAAGGCATCGACCAGCCTCACAATAGTTTTCTTTATATGGGTGCCAGTTTTGGCATCATAGGGATTATTTCAATCCTGTGGCTCTTTATCGTTTTCCTAAGAAAGGGTTGGAAGCATAAGGATAATATTTTAGGCTATTCAGCGCTTGCATTCGGGGCTGTATTAATTATAGGTAGCATGACAGACACCCAAATTCTTTCACGGATAACAGGGATTCTTTTGGCTGTATTTATAGGGATGAGAGTTGAAAAGAGTTGATAAGATAAAGGTATCAGTTGCGATTATCACTAAAAATGAGGAAAAGAGACTTCCTGATTGCCTCAAAAGCGTTTCCTTTGCTGATGATATAGTAGTAGTGGATTCGGGGAGCACCGACAAAACGGCTCAAATAGCTGAAAGCTTTGGATGCAGAGTCTTTGTGGAGGAGTGGAAGGGGTTTGCGAATCAAAAAAACAGTGCGATTCAAAAATGCAAAAATGAATGGGTAATAGTCTTAGACGCAGACGAGAGGGTGCCTTTAGAGACAAAGGATTTAATCGCCAATGTTTTAATAACCCCTTCTAATTCAGCGTATAGTTTTAAAATGAAACACTTTATCGCTAAAAGATGGCTTAAATATGGCGGGCATTGGCCTGACTGGCATGTCCGACTGATTAATAAAAACAAAGGGGCATTTTATGGCGAGATACATGAACGGTGGGAGACAAACGAGGAGATAGGAAAGATAAATGGCTGTATCGAGCATTACGGTTTTTCAAACTACTCTGATATGCTTAGAAATGTTAATGATTATTCTTCGATAGCTGCCAATGAGCTTTTTGAAAAGGGCAGGAGGGTTAATATGATTGCCCCTGTTGCCCATGCCGTAGCAATGTTTTTTAAGATTTATATTCTGCAAAAAGGAATTCTTGACGGTTTCGACGGGGTTGTTATGGCAATCGCAAAGGCAGGTGGTTCTTTTTTTAAATATGCAAAATTGTATGAACTTCAGCGTAGAGAGAAAACATAATGCTTCTCGTCCTGATGTATCATGGAGTAAGCGACCCCGCCGAGTTTAATGAACATCTTGATTATATCTCCTCGCATTACCCTATAGTAGTTCCAGGTGATGTCCTGCCTTCCTTTGGTTTATCTGTCTGTTTAACCTTTGATGACGCTTATTTTGATTTTTACCACAGAGCCTTTCCCATTTTATTAAGTAAGCAAATTAAAGCAGTTTTAGGAGTGCCTGCAGGGTATATAGTCGATGAATCCACTGTTGACAGCGAGGTGCGCCTGAAAGTCGCTTATGAGGATGCAATGAAGGATGAAATATTTATTAAAAAAACTCCCTTTTGCACATGGCGAGAAATGGAGGAAATGGCTGACAGCGGTCTTGTAAAAATAGCTTCTCACTCAAAAAACCATGTAAATCTTATTGATGGAGAAGCGGATTTATCAGATGAGATTATCGGCTCAAAAAAACTAATCGAACAAAGGCTATCTCAAAAAGTCGAGATATTTATATACCCATTTGGGAAGGTTAATAATAAGGTGCATAAGTTTGCCTTGGAGCATTATAAATACCTTATGAGAATCGGTTCAGCATTAAATAAAGACTGGCATAATCTCAACAACATAATTTATAGAGTTAATGGAGATAAGTTAATAAACGAACGTAAATACATTAATAATTTCAGGCTTTTTAAATATTATTTAAAATATCTCTCAAACACAATTAGGGGCAGATAAGAGCGTTAAAGTTACCGTTAAAAATAAGATTGGGGATATTCGAGATGGTTGACGCTTGGATATACAAGAGAGCTTCCAAGCTTCTCACCTCCTGCAGACCTTGAGAAGCAGGAAACTTTATCAGCGGGAAACTGAAACTATTTTGTTATGGGGTGGGCGAGGGGATTCGAACCCCCAACAACTGGAGCCACAGTCCAGTGCTCTGACCATTGAACTACGCCCACCATACACACGCCTGGAGAGATTCGAACTCCCGACCCACTGCTTAGAAGGCAGTTGCTCTATCCTACTGAGCTACAGGCGCAAGAGGTATATTTTATTTTAACCGTAAATCTGCAATTTGAGTAAACTAAGTTAATCGAGCAATCGGGGCGAGAGGATTTGAACCTCCGACCCCCTGCGCCCAAGGCAGGTGCGCTGACCAGGCTGCGCTACGCCCCGTTAATTAAACATTTATAATAGAAGATATCCCGACCTTGTGTCAATGAAGGGATGGTCGGGGCGAGAGGATTTGAACCTCCGGCTCCACGGTCCCGAACCGTGTGCGCTACCAGGCTGCGCTACGCCCCGTAATGCGATTGAAATGTCAGATACGGATAGTTAAACGCAAAAAAGGCAAAAAAGTAAAGCCTAAA
>JBBIIV010000021.1:0-22096 GCA_037446295.1 Nitrospirota bacterium | reverse complement strand
ATGACAGCCTATTATAACAATAAGAGTTTATGGACAGACACTAAATAAGCCATTCTAAACTATATTAACAAAAGAGGTAATCGGGATGGAGTTGGTTGATTATATCATATGCGGCGATTATATCCTCACTATGAACGAGGATAATGAATTAATAAAAAATGGCGGTGTCGCAGTAAAAGATGACAAAATAGTTTTAGTAGGCAGTGCAGATGCAATCTTTAATGATTATACCGCAAAAGTTGTCTTAAATGGCAAAAACAAGGCTGTCATGCCCGGATTAATCAATACCCACACCCATGCTGCTATGGTTTATTTCAGAGGATTGTCTGATGACCTTCCACTTAAGATTTGGCTTGAAAACCATATCTGGCCTGCAGAAAACAAGTGGCTTAGCCCTGAGTTCATTTATGACGCCATAGGACTTGCCTGCCTTGAGATGCTCTGTGCTGGCATCACCACATATCACGATATGTATTTTTTTGGGGATTCAGCTGCAAAGAGAACCAAAGAGATGGGAATGAGAGCCGTTCTTGGTTCGGGCATACTTGATTTTCCATCAGCCTCTGCAAAAACTACCGATGAATATCTTGAAAATGCGATAAGATTCATAAACAATTGGCGAGGAGATGAACTAATCTCCCCTTCTATGGCGCCTCATGCAATCTACACCTGTGGTCCAGAGACTCTTAAAAAATCTAAATCAATCTCTGAAAGGTATAACACGCCGATACATATTCATTTGTCAGAAACAGAGTGGGAAGTGAAAAATACATTGCTCAGACATGGCAAAAAACCTGTTAAATTTCTTGAGTCGCTAAACTTTTTGGATGAAAGCCTCACCCTTGCTCACTGTATATGGATAGATGATGATGAAATTGAACTACTCTCTAAAAACAAGGTTGGCGTTTCGCACTGCATGGAGAGCAATTTGAAACTTGCCTCTGGTTTTGCGCCAGTTGTTACAATGCTCACAGCTGGCGTAAAGATAACCTTTGGGACAGACAGTGCGGCAAGCAATAACGACCTTAATATCCTGAGCGAGATGGCTACAACGGCAAAAGTTCACAAAGCCCTCTCAAACGACCCTACGGTTCTTGATGCAAAAACGGCTGTTTTGATGGCAACCAGATGGGGGGCTGAGGTTTTAGGTCTCGGGGGGAAAATAGGAAGTTTAGAGGTGGGGAAACATGCTGACATCATCACAATAAACCTGAAAAAACCTCACCTTGCGCCCTTGTATGATGTTTATTCTCATATCGTTTATGCTGCGAGGGCATCAGATGTGGAGGATGTTATGGTCAACGGCAGATTAGTGATAGAAAATGGGGAACACACCTTCGCTGATGAAGAAGAAATATTACTCAAAGCGCAAGAATGGGGTAACAAAATAGCAAGATATAATTCATAGGGTTGGTCTTTAATGGCAACCTCCTCATTTTATTGGTCAATTTTGAAAGGATTTATAGATTTAACCCAGAATTGTCATTAGAGTTAAAATATCCGGGTCTTCTCCAATTTCGTTGCAACAAAATGCTCCACAATGTCATTTCGAACGGAGTGAGAAATCTTAGAGATTTAAGATTCCTCCCTTCGGTCGGAATGACAAAATAGCGGGTTTATCGACTTTATAAACAGCCTCTAAATAGAATTAATATCCCTAAGGTATCAGTAATTGATTATCTTTAGACCTTGCCTCGCCAATGCTTGTTATATAAATGGCTGGTTTATCAATCACAGGACATTTTGTCTCGCATATGCCGCAGCCAATGCAAAGCTCAAGGTCAACCTGCGGCTGTTGGACAACAATCTCTTTTCCATCCCTATTCTTAACTATATGCCTTTCAAACCATATCGCCTTCTTTGGTGTGGGGCAGACCTCCTCACACACTATGCATTGGGTTTTGTGGGCATAAGGGAGGCACCTCCCCTTATCTAACATTGCAAGACCAATCTTAACCTTTGTTTTTTGTTCTATATCAAGCCTTTTGATAGCGCCTGTCGGGCATACCTGCCCGCAAAGGGTGCATCTATATTCGCAGTAGCCGATTTTTGGGATAAGAACCGGCGTCCATATGCCTTCAAGTCCTGCCTCAAGGAATGTTGGCTGTAGTCCATTTGTGAGGCAGACTTTCATGCACTCCCCGCATCTCACGCACCTTTTAAGGAACTCTCTTTCTGGCAGGGCGCCAGGCGGTCTTATTAATATGGGATTAAAATACCCCTTTTTGCTTAACGGGTTTTGCCTGAGCAAAGGCACAACAGTTGCCGCAGAAAAGGCTGATAATACTACATGTCTTCTTCCGAGATTAAGGGCTTGTGTATTCTTTTTCCCAAAAAAACTGAAACTCACTGCATTCTGGGGGCAGATATCATCGCAGTTCCAGCAATACATACACTCTGAATGCCTCCATAAATCGTTTTTATCAGGAGAGGCGTTGCCCAGACACACTGATGCGCAAGCTCCACAGGAATTGCAGTCTTCGCTGACCGACCTTTTGAGTATTGAAAATTTGGATAAAACACCGAGCAAGGCTCCAAGCGGGCATAAATACCTGCACCAGAACCTGCGTTCTACAAGATTCATCCCAAGTATCAGTAAAAATATTGCCCCTATTAAAATGCTTTGCTGATAATAAGACTGCTGAAACAGTAAAATGCTTTTTTTAAGAAACGAGTAAAGGCCCTCCGATACTGCCGTTATGAACGGGATGCGACTATCATATACCGCCTCAAAAAAGCTGGTTACGATGTAGTTGAACATCGGGTATATGCTAAGAGAAAGAGACCTGATAAGCAGTGAGAGCGGGTCAAATAAGCCCGAAATCTGAGCAGTCAGCAGGGAGCTTGCGAGAATAAAAATAAGTATATAGTATTTGAGTTTAAACAAGCTTTCCTTTTGAAAGTATTTTCTCTGTTTTCTGAGTGCACCTGCAATATTATTTAATGTCCCCAATGGACATATCCACCCACAAAAGACCCTGCCCAATACTGCTGTAAGTATAACGAGTATTAAAGATAAATAGAACGCCTTTTCCACAGTATGGGCGGACAATATGGTGGTAATGAACAAAAAGGGGTCGAAATCGAGGAATATCTTTACTGGATAGCCGAGTTCATCTTCCCCTTTCGACTCTGTCTGTATGAAGAGAAACAGAAAAAGCAATAAAAAGAAACCCTGTGAAAGCCTTCTGATATTTTTCATCATAATCGTGTCAGGGTTCAGACATCTCTATCTAAATCTTCAGCTTCTTTATATTGACTCTGGACATATCCATGTTCCCTATGCCCAGCTTGTTTGCATACCTTACATACCCTAAATCGCTTCCCTTCATCCCAAAAAGGGTTGCACCGTAAGAATCGATTGCCACCTGATCAACGCTCGCAATAACGGTATCGAGCTTTTTGACATCTGCGAGGTTACCGCCCTGCGGACCGTTTGCAGTAAGAATCCTGACTGCATCAAGAACCGTGAGTCTTGGCTTGATAAACGCTGCGAGTTCTGCTATACATTCATCAAGCTTCTGATGTATCCCGCTCCTCGAGCCGCCCATAACACCCATCCAGTTCTTGATAGCCATTGTGAGGCGAGCGAGTCCATGATGTTTTGCTATAGGGACATTTATAACCTTATCGGCTTCAAGGATATCCTGATAAATAGGCCAGGTTTTAAGGTAGGAGCCTTTTGTATCCACATCCTTAAATTTTCTGTAATCAATATGGCTTACCTCTGCGCCAGCAGCGTGTGCGGCATCAGCTATGCCGCTCTGGACATAACATCTTCTGGGGTCATTGACAGCCCTGTCGAAGACCTTTACCTTTTTTGCCCCGGCCTCGACGCACATCTGCACTATGGTCGCAACTACTTCAGGGTTTGTATTTGCGGCCTGTTCAGGAACCCTGTCCCAAGCCATGTTTGGTTTAACTACAACTACATCGCCTTTTGAAATAAAGGTTTTAATGCCGCCAAGCGCCTCAATAGCTGCGCGGGTAGTCTTAGATGGCGATGCCCCTTGTGCAACCGCAAGTTCAGATTTTTGAGATGTAGCAGATTCCGCAACATTATGCAGACCGCTTGAAAACATAAGTCCTGTAACTGCTGAAAACTTAATAAATTCTCTTCTATTCATTTTATCCCCCTTCCTAGGGTTTTGTTAAGAGGTTCTTCAGAGCCTCTTCGATTGTCTCAAATTCAAATTTAAAACCTGCATCAAGCAGCCTTTTAGGAAGGATTTTCTGACCGCCTGCTAATACTGCTGAGCCTTCCCCAAACTTAAGTTTGAGTGCAATAATGGGTATTCTCAAAATTGCAGGCATCTTAAGCGTCTTGCTCAAAGCCCTTGCAAATGCCTTATTTGTGATGGGGTGGGGAGCTGTGAGATTATAAATGCCGCTATATTTTTCATTATTTGTTGCCTCTATAAAAGCCCTTTTAAGGTCGTCTATATGAACCCACGACAACACCTGACTGCCGTCGCCGATAGTGCCGCCCAAGCCGAGCCTGAAAGCAGGAAGCATATTTGCGAGTATTCCGCCGTTATTTCCGAGCACAATCCCAAAACGAAAGATTACCGTCCTTATTTCAGCATCGTTAGCCTTGAGAGCAGCCTTTTCCCATTCAATACACAGCCTGCCAAGAAAGTCATCGGCATATTTAGCATTATCCTCTGAGTAAACCCCGCCGCCATCGTATATGCCTACAGCAGAAGTTGATATAAAGACCTTTGGTTTTGAGTTTTGACCTCTTATTATATTTACAATCCTATCTGTTGTATCTATGCGGCTGCTATAGAGAACCTTTTTGTATTCCTCAGTCCATTTAGCGATAATCGGCGCGCCTGCAAGATTTATGACAATATCTGCATTATTGAGTTTTTTTGACAGGGCGTCATCTCCAGACTTGAAATCTTCAACCAGAAGAGGCTCTATATCACAACCTTTATCCTTAAATATTTTTGTGAGATTTCCCCCGATAAAGCCTGTTGCTCCGCTCATGGCAATTTTCACGGATGCGCTCCTATTTTAGAAAACAGCATTTAGTTTCTCGTATAGATTGCCGCCAAAGGCAAAACCAAAACATTCACCCTTAAATTTTTATAAAGATTAAGCAGTCTTGACACCTTTTCATGCAATAAACCATATTTATATTATAAATCATAATAAAGTGTTTTTTAATGCCATAATCACCGTTTTTGATCTGAACCGCTCTTGAAATCCTTAATAAGCTCAACCGCCGCATCCTCATTATGCAGGACTATACCTTTTAATTCACGATATTTTTTTTGAACCTTTTTATCCTTATTTTTCATTTCACTATCAAGGGCTTTAAGCTCTTTTCCTATAATCTTTGACAGGTTCAGGTATTTATCATATTTAACTTTGTCTGTTTTTATCGAGAAATCCCCCGGCATCCGCCATTTGTCTTTGAAGAAAAGCCATGACGCAAAGTCCTCAAGCTTATAACCTTCCGCAACATTTATCGGGGTAGTATTCTTTAAATCTGTTATTTTGAGCCCATCTTTGCCCGCAATAATCCTGTAGCCCCCTTTAAATGGCTCTTTAGCTCCCTGATCATCTTCATATTCCCATGTCGATACAGATACTTGCTCTTTTTGATGACAACTCTCGCACGTTCGACCCTTGCCATAAGGATGAGAGACATGCTGAATTTCTAACCACAAGAGATGTTTATCATTTGCGCCTATGCTGTGAGTGCCCACCACATAATATGGATCTTTTATCTCGGCATCCTTCCATCGGAACATCATCCCTTCAGACGGCTTTACATCCTGCTTGAAATTACCCAGTGAGTGCGGAAAGACCTTTACGGCCATCCATTTGCCCTTCTGGTCTTTCATTATCACCGGCGGGCTTTGGGCGCCGTGATAAAGGGAATATTTCTTGAAAGGGTTCTGCTTTCCAGCGACCATTCCCGGCCCAAATACGACAATCTGATATCCACGCAGTTCATTAATATGGCACGCCGCACACTCAAGATTCTTATGGATGCTTTTTGAATGTGCATCCTCTATTTCAATATGGCAGTCCTGACAACTTGCCTTCCTCTGCATGTCCCCCATCCCCTTTACGCCTGTCAAATGGCAGTCGATGCAGTGAATATTCTTTTTGAAATGGGTATCGGCTTTCATCCCGGTTGGTATTGAATAATCCCCGCCTACATATGTGCCTCCCCTTCTACTGTGGAGTGAGCCAGCGTGGCACATGCTGCTATTTCTACCGTATCCTCCGCAGGTCTGGGAAGAGGGCTTTGAAGCAAAATTGTGAACGCCTTTCTTTTCATCAGGCTGATAATGGCAATCGAGGCAGCCCGTATGGCAGGCATTGCAGAATTTCTGTTTGGCGGTCGCCTGCTCGTTCGTAAAGGGAAGGTTGATCTCTTTTGCTATCTCCTGTGTATTTTTGAATGAAAAACCCTTATCTCTTAATACCTCCGACGGAGGTATGTCCGCAAAGGAAGGCCCTCAATTTTGAGGGCCATATGGCTTGAGCCATGTGGTCATAGTCCTCTGCCTGAAATTCGTAGCCATAATAGTAGTGTTAAATTCTTTAGCCTCGCGCGGGTGGCAATTTGATTTACCGCATGTTTTCTTTGTTATAGCTGGGTCGTAGTTGAATGTCACAGGGTCCCTATCGTGCCACAAGATATTCCTGACATCAGGATGGGGATAGAGTTCACCTTCATGTTCGATTTGAGGCAGCATATTCCTTATCATATCTTTCCCGGAAGGAATCAAAGACTTTGGATAAACGTCCTTTCTTTTGAGGATTTCGCCATTCTCACTTACAAGCAGGACAGATAGCATCCCTTTATGAGCCTTATCAGGCTCCTTTGCTCTGGGGTTACCGAGATGGCATTCCTGACACCTGACGTTAGGGTGTCCGCCCTCTTTTTCTATCATCTCCTGTGTTACATAAAATTGCGGATAACCGAGTTTTGTCATTTTTTGCATATCTGCATGGCACTTAAGACATTCCTCTCCCCTGTCTTTCCATGCAGGATAACCAAAAAAAGTTATTACGAGGAAGAACTGCAGGGTAAATATAATTACTGTTTTGATATTGATATAATCGCTTATTGTGCCTATTTTCATGATTTATTTCAGGAAAAAATCAGAGGGTATTCATAAATTAACGGGTGTTTCTCCTCATCAAAAGCACATGCAACGCACCGAGTCCTCCATTATAGTGCGGGGCGGTCGCAAAGGCAATAATATGCTTATGATACCTTCCCATTAGCCACTTAATTAAAGCATCTTTAAGAATAGCTGCCCCGGAAGGAGACCTGAGCCCTCTGCCGTGAATGAACTTTACACACCTAAGACCTTTAATCATAGATTCATTCAGAAAGTTATCAACAATAACATCAGCATCATCGAGCGTCATTCCATGCATGTCTAAATAATCCTGAACTGAATATGCGCCTTCGTGCAATTTTTTCGCTGTATCTTTTCTGTAAAAAGCTGCATATTTAGGATTAAGCCATTCAACATATTCCTGAGTATCCCTGAGGCTAAACCCGCCCCTGCCGCTAACAATGTTGGACAGCGCATTAATAACCTCCCTGTCGGAGTCAGTTTTAGTTGGTTTATGAAATGGCTGTTTGTTTTTTATGGCGAGCCTTCGGAATTCCTTAATCTCCCTTACCTTGCTCATTTCAGAAGCAAAAAGCTCCTCATCGCTCAGTCCATTATCAGAGATTTTTGTCTTTTCTTCTGATAGCTGGATGCCTTTATCGCGAATAATGTCATTCAGGTGTTTAAAAGGCTTATATGAAAAATCATCGGGAGGATTTTTACTTGCCTTATTCATATATGAAATTATAACCTAAAGCAGGAATTAGTTGTAGCCAAATAGATGTAGAAAGCGAAGCTTCTTATAAGTCCCTTGTAAGAGGGTTCAAAAGGGGTAGGAACTATAAGGTTTTTTTGCTCTTTCCCTCTAACCCTATCCCTGCATCAATATTGTTTTGGACACCTGCTAACAGTATATAAAATTGAAAAGGAGCATATGATGATTAAAAAATCTTGCAAATTAAAGTACTTAAGTTTATTGCTACTCGTTATTTTCTTATTCCTGAGTTCATGCTCACAAACGCACAAGTATATAGCAGCACCCATCACCCTTACTATCGCGCACCTTAATGACACCCACTCTCATCTTGAATCTGACAGAGACATTGAAGCGCTGAAATTTGACAGTGTTGATACTAAGGTGTTTTTAGGAGGCTGCCCAAGATTGAAAACTGCTCTTAATAAAATTAAGAGTGAGGCTAATCATTTTATGCTTCTTCACGCCGGAGATGCGGTTCAGGGGACTCTGTATTTTACTCTTTTTAATGGCGACGCCGATATTGAATGTCTGAATCTGCTTGGAATTGACGCCATGGCACTTGGTAATCATGAGTTTGATAAAGGCACTACTTTTGTTGCCAAATTCATTGATAAGATAAGCTTTCCAATAATCGCCGCAAATATTGATTTTACCCAAATTCCCTCAATCGCCAAAAAAGTTCAACCTTATATGATTAAAAATTATAGTAGCGAGAGAGTCGCCATAATAGGCTTGACAACTGAGAAAACTGCAGAGATCTCAAATCCTGGCGCCGACATAAAATTCAATGATGTAAGAAGCAGTACAGCCAAAACTATAGAAGATCTAAAGAAAGAGGGAATAAATAAAATTATCGTTGTTTCGCACATAGGATACGATGAAGATAAAAAGCTTGGGGAAACTATTTCGGGGATTGATATAATCGTAGGCGGGCATTCACACACGCTTTTAGGGGACGCAGCCTCTTTTGGTTTGCTGGGTATGAAGCCGGAGGGAAGATATCCAACGGTTGTTAAAGCTCCTGATGGCAAAGATGTCCTGATTGTTCAGGCGTGGAGATGGGGTGGAATGATAGGTCTGATCGAGGTTGACTTTGACGAAATGGGGGATATCAAGGGATACTCAAAAAACCCGGTTTTAATTTTGGGTCCAACATTTATTCAAGATAATAAGGAAATACCCCAAAACAGCGATAAATACGAAAGGATACTTGAGATTATTAAAAGCTCGGCAATAGCTAATATATATGAAGAAGATCGGGCTTTAAAAAATATCTTACAGCCTTATAAGAAAAAACTGGATGAACTCATGAATTCTGTTATCGCAAAAGCTAAAGACAATCTTATTGTGGGACTCAATTCTGGACCTGGACCTTTAATCGCCGACTCGATGGCATGGATGACAGGCGCTCAAATTGCCCTCTTAAATAGAGGAGGGGTAAGACGCGACATATATAGAGGGGATATATCTGTCGGCACTGTTATGGAAGTTCTCCCTTTTTCTAATACCTTATTTTTGATTGAATTCTCAGGCTCTGATATCAAAGCCGCTCTCGAAGAAGGTATAGACTTTCAATTATCTTATAATTTTTCCAACCCGCTTTACCCTTATGTATCCGGTATGACATATGCTGTGAATAAATCATCTCCTAAGGGAGAGCGCGTTGTTGATATCAAGGTTAAAAATTCTCAAGCCGTTTACGAGCCCTTAAATATGCGTCAGTCATATAAACTTGTCACTAATTCATACATAGCATCCAAAGGTGGGGATGGCTATGCTTCGCTTAGAGACTTCAGTGGCTATAAATATGATACTGGACTGCTTGATTTCGAGGTGTTCATTGAATATCTTAAACATCTAAAGGTCATTTTTGATCCTAAGGATGACCGAATTACAATAAGGACGCAAATCGGATTAAATTCAAATTTTAGAGCGCCCCATTGGTGTCCAAAATAATATTACAAAATGAATATGACACGATTTCTTAGCCAAAGAACTACCTTTATACAAATGTAAACACTTGATAGACATCAAGTTGATTTCTCAGCATCTGGGTCGAGTCTTCCGCTTCGACTTCAGCCTCGTCGAGGTTACCCATGGCTTTGGCGTCAGAAATCGTATCATATTCATACAATTGTATAGCATCTAAAAAATTATTTTGGACAGATATGAGAGTGCCCCATGACTTAAAAATTAAAAAGGCTGCGTAAAAAATTCAGCCTTCATAATAAAGGAATATTTTATGAAATTTTTTACACATGTTACACAGTGAAAAGCGAACATAAGTCAAAATTCAGATTATTCGTTATTAACTCAACTTTCGCTGCAAAAAATATTAAATAAAACCTTAACCCATAAACTGCAATTGGATTTTTGTTTAGCAGGCATAAATACCCTCAACCCCCCTGTATTCAACTAAATTATTCAACTTTCGCACCAAAAATATTGGATAGAGCCTTAAATATCAAGGGTTATAGTGTAAAAATATAACAAGACCCCCTTCTTCTGATAGTCTATTGTCATTCCGGCTTGTCTGGAATCCTTCTTAATTCCCACTTAACAAAGGGGGATAAAGGGGGTTGTCACAGAAGGATTCTCGAAGCGCTTCCCTTGCCTGCCTGTGCTTAACATGCAGACAGGCAAGAATAACAAAGAAACCAACTTAATAAACAGACTCTATGTAAAAACTCAGGAAACTCCAGAAATAATTTTACTTGACATTGCTAATAATACTTGATATACTATGACTAATATATTTTAATCCGAGGTGAATAATGCCTGTGGCTGCAAAAGATTACTATGCGACCCTAAATATAAGTAAAGATGCGAGTCAGGATGAGATAAAAAAGGCATTCAGGAAATTAGCGCGTAAATATCATCCAGATTTAAATCCGGGCGATAAAACGGCTGAAGAAAGATTTAAAGAGATAAATGAGGCTTATGCGGTCTTGAGCGATCCGCAGAAAAGGGCAGAGTATGATCGCGTAGGCACTACTTTTGAGAGTTTTGAGGGGTTTAAAGATTTTAACTTTAGAGAGGCTTTCAACTTTGGAGATATTTTCTCAAACATTTTTGATACAGAAAGCAGAGCAAAGCCTCGTTATGCCAGAGGTGAAGATATCTCTGCTGGCATTGAACTTACACTTGAGGAGGCTTTTACTGGCGTTACCAAAGCAATGACATTTACGAGGACTGTTGAATGCAATGCATGCAGAGGCAGTGGAGCTGAGAATTATCAGACCTGTGATAAATGTCAAGGTTCAGGAAAAACCAAGTCATCAAAAGGTTTATTCAAGATGTCTCAGTCTTGCATGGAATGCGCTGGGACCGGCAAAAAAATTACCTCGATATGTAAAAAGTGCACCGGCAGGGGAAGGATATTACAGACTGAGACAATCAATGTGAAAATTCCATCTGGAGTGAATAATGGCTCTATTGTCAGGCTCAGGGGCAAAGGCAACTCTGGGATAGGTGGGGGTTCTACAGGCGACCTTTTGCTCGAAGTAACTATTAAGCCCCATCAGATATTTACCAGAAAGGGTGATGATATATATATGCTGCTGCCTGTTACCTTTGGAGAAGCTGCGCTCGGTTCAAAGCTCGAAGTCTTGACAATTGATGGCACAACCTTGATGAGGCTTCCCCCTGGAACCCAAAGCGGTCAAAAATTGAAGCTATCTGGTAAGGGTTTTATATCCCCAAAAACAAAAAAACGAGGCGATCAGTATGTTGAAATAAAAATAGCTGTTCCCAGGGAAATCCCTGAAAAAGCCAAAGAAGCTATAAAAGTGATAGAGTCTCTCTATTTGGAGAACCCGAGAAAGGAATTAAAATAATGGCGCGTAAAAGAGAAGATAAAAAATCCCCTTTATACATGATAAGCGTGGTATCGAGGATGCTCGAGGTTCATCCTCAAACACTCAGAATGTATGAAAGGGAAGGGTTTATAAACCCACAAAGGATAAACAGACAGAGGCTTTATTCTCAAGAAGATATAGAGAGGCTAAATCTTGTCATTGAATTGACAAAAGAACTTGGGGTGAACAAGGCAGGGGTTGAAATTATACTCATGATGAGAGAGAGGATGGAGGCTCTGCATGATGAGATGAGAGATCTCATGAGATTTGTAGAAGATGATATCAAAGAGCAGTTTGAGATGAGACTCAAAAACCTGCTTAGTCAAAGACAAAAATAGCATTTCGGAAATAAATCTTTGTGCAGCAAGCTGCAGGAATGCAGCTGCTTGCATTTTCAAATTTAACTGGAGAAATAAATGAGATTGGATAAATTAACGCAAAAAAGTCAGGAGGCGCTGCAGGAAGCTCAACGGTTTGCAGACAAAAAAGGCAATCAGCAAATAGATGTAGAACACATTCTTTTTGCCATGCTCAGTGATGAGGAAGGAATAACTACTCAGATACTTAAAAGACTTAATGTAAATATAGATGACCTAAAAAGCGAAATTAATGTTGAGATAGATAAGTTCCCAAAAGTCTCGGGGGCAGCCCCAATAGGGCAGATATATATCTCCCCAAGACTCAAATCCGTTTTGGAGAAGGCTTATGAAGAGGCAATGCACCTCACTGATGAATATATAAGCGTGGAGCATATACTCCTGTCAATCGTTGGCAGCTATGGTCCCGCAGTAGAAGCCTTAAAGAGATATGGGGTAACTCCTGATAAAGTCTTATCAACAATGAGGGAAATAAGGGGGGGGCACAGGGTAACCGATTTAAACCCTGAAGAGAAGTATCAGGCTTTGGCAAAATACGGCAGAGACCTAACCGAACTTGCGAGAAACGGCAAACTTGACCCTGTCATTGGAAGAGATGATGAAATCAGGAGGATAATTCAGGTTCTTTCAAGGAGGACAAAGAATAATCCCGTTCTGATAGGTGACCCTGGAGTTGGTAAGACCGCAATAGTTGAGGGTCTTGCTCAAAGGATAGTATCAGGCGATGTCCCTGAAAGCCTGAGGGACAAAAGGCTTATAGTTATTGATTTAGCTGGCATCATAGCAGGCGCTAAGTTTAGAGGGGAGTTTGAAGAGAGGCTCAAGGCAGTTTTAAAGGAAATTGAGCAGTCTCAAGGGAAAATCATAACATTTATAGACGAACTTCATACCCTTGTAGGGGCAGGCGCTGCTGAAGGGGCCGTGGATGCCTCGAATATGCTCAAACCAGCTTTGGCAAGGGGCGAGCTTAGGTGTATAGGGGCTACCACTGTAAATGAGTATAGAAAATATATCGAACAAGACCCTGCTTTAGAAAGGAGATTTCAGCCTGTACCAATTAAAGAACCCGATACGGACGATTCTATATCCATCCTTAGAGGGCTTAAGGAAAGGTATGAGGTGCATCACGGCGTGAAGATAAAGGACTCTGCTCTCATCGCAGCGGTCTTGCTGTCTCAGAGGTATATAACCGATAGATTTTTGCCTGATAAAGCTATAGATTTAGTTGATGAGGCGTCGGCTAAACTGAGGATGGAGATTGATAGTATGCCCGTTGAGTTGGATGAGATCGAAAGAAAGATGAGGCAGATAGAAATCGAGAAAAAGGGATTGATGAAGGATGATTCCGAAGACGCCCGTGATAAGCTTGAAAAACTTGGTTCTGAATATGCCGAGCTTCAATCTGAAAGGGATGTTTTGAAATCTCAATGGCTCATGGAAAAGGAGGTGATCCAGAAAATCAGAGAGATAAAGGAACAGACAGAAAAAATCAAGATAGAATCAGAAATGGCAGAAAGAGATGGAGACCTTGGCAGTGCCGCTGAACTCAGATATGGTAGATTGCCAGAGCTGAAAAAATCACTGGATATTGAAAATAAGAGACTCAAAGAGGCGCAGTCTCAAAGAAAAATGCTTAAAGAAGAGGTGGATGACGAAGACATAGCAGAGGTTGTCTCCAAGTGGACTGGAATACCTGTTTCCAAGATGCTTGAGAGTGAGGTCCAAAAACTTATTCATATGGAAGACAGGATAGAGCAAAGGGTAGTTGGTCAGGCTGAGGCTATAACAGCCATATCCAATGCTATCAGAAGGTCGCGCGCTGGCTTGCAGGATCCAAACAGGCCTATAGGTTCATTCATATTCCTTGGCCCTACAGGAGTTGGCAAGACGGAACTCGCTAAGGCGCTTGCAGAGTTTCTTTTTGACGACGAATCATCCCTTATAAGGGTAGATATGTCTGAATATCAGGAGAAGCATACTGTATCAAGACTTATCGGGGCGCCTCCAGGCTATGTCGGGTATGAGGAAGGCGGACAGCTTACCGAAGCGGTTAGAAGAAGACCTTACTCGGTAATACTCTTAGATGAGGTGGAGAAGGCGCATAATGAGGTCTTTAATCTTCTGCTCCAGCTTTTAGATGACGGGCGACTGACAGATGGTCATGGCAGAACAGTGGATTTCAGGAATACCGTAGTTATACTGACATCAAATATCGGGAGTGTTCATATACAGGAAATCTTGGAGGAAAGAACCCACAGAGCCGCTGCTCACTGGGCAGTATCTGACAATGAGTTAGAATTAAAGCAGAAGGTTTTGGAAGAACTAAGGGCTTTTTTCAGCCCCGAATTTCTCAACAGGATTGATGAGATAATTATATTCAACCCCTTGAGCGAGGGTCTGCTAAAACAGATTGTTCTCATTCAAGTAAATAGAATGAAAAAATATCTCAGAGACAAAAAACTCGATATATCACTAACAGAAAAAGCTGTTGAATATATCGCTATGGTGGGTTACGATCCTGTTTATGGCGCAAGGCCACTCAAAAGGGCTATTCAAAGGGAAATTATTAACCCGCTTGCGATGAAATTACTTAGCAAGAGTTTTTCTGATGGCGCAACGGTAGAGGTTGACTATTCTGATAGAGGCATTACCTTTAGCGAGATAGTCAATGCAGAGGTTGTTTAGTTAATAAGAAAATAGGGACAGCCACCTATTTTGATGCCAAGACCCATAACTCAATCACAACAAAAGCAAAATAGGTAGCTGTCCCTATTTTCTACAGGCGGTCATATTTAGAGAGCCTTTGGCTCAATTTAAAAAAAATATCCTGAGGGTCTTCTTCAGGAATAGGAGGCTTGAAATGTCGATTATAAAATGGACAGCCGCTAAAGAATTGGATGATATGAAAAAGGAGCTTGATAAACTATTTGAAGATTTTCTTGCTCCTATTGGAGCAAGAAGAAGAGGTTATATTAAACCTGAAACAGGGGTAATTACACCATCAATTGAGATGTTTGAAAAAGACAACGATGTGGTGATAAAGGCTGAATTGCCTGGAATCAACAAGGAAGATATGGATATCTCAATCACTAATGATGTGCTTACTATCAAGGGTGAATATAAAAAGTCTGAAGAAATCAAGGAGGAAAATTATTATATTAGGGAAAAGGTATATGGGAACTTCTCTAGAACAATCGGGTTGCCTCCAGATGTAAATACTGACAAGGTCGAGGCTGAATTAAAAAACGGCGTCCTCCAAATAGTATTTGCCAAGAAGGAAGAGGCAAAAACAAAGGAGAAAAAAATCACCATCTCATAAGATTACTTCCCCTCCCGAAAATGAACAGTGCCGGCATTTTCTGCAGCAAGGCTGTGAGGGTGCCGGCAGCACATGCGCTAATCCCACTAACCCTGAAACTGCAATTGAATTTTTGTTTGGCAGGCATACATACCCCCATTGTATTCAACTAAATTATCTAAATGAAACTGACCCTTTTATTTTATCCGAGGTGTTTCAGGACAAAGGGTTTTCGGGCAAATGAATTTTTTAAGCGAAACAAAATTCACAAGCCGAATAACTGGTATAATAAGTCATGGAGATTCTCAAGAAAATTGACGACATGGTGAAAAGAAGAGCTTTGTTTATTGCGTTTTTTTCAAAAGAAGTTACGAAACGAGGTGGGAGCTTTCCTATAGTGGTAGGGGGAGAAGCGTTAGAGATTTATACTCAAGGCGGTTATACCACGGGAGATATTGATATAAAGTCTCCAAAGGAATTATCAGAACAAATTTTATATGAATGGAATTTTATAAAGAAAGGGAGGGTTTGGTTTAATAAGGACCTCGATATCTATATAGACTGGCTTGGCGAAGGTCTTGAGGAAGGAAGAGAAGCAGAAGAAAGAGTAAATACGATAGTAATTGATGAAGATTTTGAGATTAAGGTTATTTCAATTGAAGACCTTATAATAGACAGGTTGAATGCCTCTAAATGGTGGTCAGATAGTGATAGTCTTATGTGGTCAAAGGTGCTAATAGAGGTTAAAAAGAGGCTGGATGAAAAAATAGATATAGCATATCTTAAAAAAAGGGGAAGTGCCGAGGGGATTGAAGAGTTGCTCAATGATGTGCTTAATGAAATGGGGGCTTACAATGCCGGTATATAAATATGACTACCTAAAAAAAACTGCCAGCGCAGTTAGAGCAGAGCTAACTAAAAATGGGCTGATTTTAGAAAAAACATCGAGGAGAAAACCCCGGGATAAAGAAAAGACTGAACTCCTTTACGACATGGCTTTAAACAGGCTTCAAAATTATAAACCAAAAAAGAGAGATGGTAAAATTATCCTTCCATATTTTGCGAGGTTTAGAGACAAAGACCTTTGAGCTATGGTTTTTATATCATAGCCTTGATGAGGACTTATTGAAAATACTTTACACTCAATAGTGTCCGGTAAAAATGCAATAATTATTATGGTCTGTCATTCCCGTGTAAACTGGAATCCAGTAATAATAATGATTTGCTGGATTCCTGCTCCCCGATTAAAACCTTCGAGGACAAGCTTCGCAGGAATGACATCGAAAACCTTTTTAAACATGACCAATAAAAATATTGTATTATTAATACTTCAAGTTGTTTGCCGGACACTACTGCTTTAAACTATTAAAAATAGTAGCGGACTTACAAACGCATTGATTTTGTTTATTCCTCACACATAAAGGGGTGAGGAATCTTTAGCTCGAAACTATAAGACTCTTCGCTTGAGCCGGGATGACGCCTTTCTATCTCTATTTTTCGATTTTGTATTAAACTTGCTTTTTGATACTATCTTTGGTTTGTCTCTCTTAGCGTTTACAATACAGAAAAAGCCGAAGGGTTCGTCATAAGGGTTTATAAGCTGATGGATGGCGTTGGGAGAAATATAAACAACATCCAGATAACCAACTGAATATTTCTTGCTATTTAATATTACCCTACCCTTTCCTCTTACGCAGATGACAACATGTTCATGATTATGTCTCTCAAGGCTGGTATAGCCTCCTGGCCCTATATCAAAATATCTCAAATGAAATTTGGAAGATTCCCCCCGATTGCCTGTCAATGCCCTTCGTATCACGGATGACCAACTATCTTCATTTTTTTTATACTTGTCAGTCTTGACTGAATTCCATGTGAAATTCCCCCTGTGCCTGATTATTCTACTGATATTCAAAGGGAGGGTATCGGAAATATCAGATTTCCAGTCACAAGGATTAAATTCAGGTTTTTTGTTATTATCATCAGGCATGGCAGGTTTAAGATATCACCACTAAGTTCCCATTTCCCAACTATTGAGGTATTTATCCTGCTCCGGGGTTAAAGAATCAATGATTACTCCCATTGCCTTAAGTTTCAATCTCGCAATCTCATTGTCTATGTCTGAAGGCACCTTATAGACCTTGTTTTCAAGTGTTTTAGCATTTTTTACAATGTGCTCAACAGAAAGAGCCTGATTCGCAAAGCTCATATCCATTACCGCAGAGGGATGACCTTCAGCAGCCGCAAGATTGACAAGCCTGCCTTCGGCGAGCAAATAAATCCTTTTCCCGCCTTTCAATGTATATTCCTCAACATAATCTCTTATCAAACGCTTTGATGATGAGAGGTTATCAAGGCTTTCGATATCTATTTCGACATTGAAATGTCCCGTATTGCATACTATCGCACCGTCTTTCATCTCCGAGAAACACTTTTCAGATATGACATTTATGTTGCCTGTTATAGTAACAAAGATATCTCCGGTTTTTGAGGCTTCCAGTATAGGCATTACCTCATATCCATCCATAGTCGCTTCAAGAGCCTTAAGGGGTGAAACCTCGGTGATAATTACCTTCGCTCCGAGTCCTTTAGCCCTTGCCGCAACGCCCCTTCCACACCAACCGTATCCGCAAACTACAAATACGGAGCCCGCTATGAGTCTGTTTGTCGCCCTCATGATGCCGTCTATTGTGCTCTGACCCGTTCCATATCTATTATCGAACAGGTATTTGGTATATGCATCATTTACGGCAATGATAGGATATTTCAATTCGCCGCTTTCCGCCATCGCCTTGAGTCTTATAACGCCGGTGGTTGTTTCTTCTGTTCCGCCGATAACGTTTTCAAGTAAATCCCTCATGTCCTTATGAATGGTTGATACAAGGTCAGCGCCGTCGTCAAGGGTGATATGCGGTTTGACAGCCAGCGCATCGGCTATATGCGAATAGTATGTATCCCTATCCTCGCCTTTGATGGCGAAGGTCTTAATATTCAAATCCCTGACAATTGATGCAGCGACATCATCCTGTGTGCTTAAGGGGTTGGAGGCGCAGAGATATATATCCGCGCCCCCAGCCTTGAGAACCTTCATCAGGTTGGCCGTTTCTGTAGTGACGTGGAGGCACGCCGACACTCTCACGCCTTTCAATGGCAGTTCTTTAGTAAATCTTTCATGTATCATTCTCAAAACAGGCATTTGCATTTCCGCCCATTCAGTGCGTAATTTTCCTTTTTCCGCAAGATTTATATCCTTGATATCATAGTCGCCCATTTATCCTCTCCTTGATGAATTAAATGCCCGCCTCTTTTCTCAGAAAATCAGCCATATCGGTATTTTCCCATGTAAAATCTTCATCTGTTCTCCCGAAATGGCCGTATGCAGCCGTTTTCCTGAAAATCGGCCTTCTCAGGTTAAGGTGTTTGATTACAGCCCCCGGCGTCAGATCATAGTTCTTTTTGACTATTGAAGCAATCTTTTCATCGGATAATTTACCTGTCCTGTATGTATCTACAAATATTGATACCGGTTCCGGCACACCTATAGCATATGCAATCTGAATCTCGAGTTTTTCTGCCATGCCCGCAGCAACAAGATTCTTGGCTATATAACGGGCCATGTAAGAACCTGAACGGTCAACCTTTGTCGGGTCTTTGCCTGAAAAACAACCGCCGCCGTGACTCCCGACTCCTCCATATGTATCTACAATTATCTTCCTGCCAGTGAGCCCGGTATCTCCCATCGGGCCGCCGACAACAAACCTGCCGGTAGGATTTATATGGTAAGTAATATTTTCCTCGTCAAGCAGTTCCAGCGGGATGACCGGCTTGATAACCTTCTCTATTATATCCTCCCTCATCTCTCTCAAAGTGATATCCGGGCTGTGCTGGGATGATACCACTATAGTGTCAACCCTGACAGGTTTGCTGTTTCTATATTCAACCGTTACTTGAGTCTTGCCGTCAGGCCTAAGATAGCCGAGTATGTCCTTTTTTCTGACCTCCGTTAATCTCTGGGCGAGTTTATGCGCAAGCATAATGGGCGTTGGCATAAGCTCCGGGGTTTCGTTGCATGCAAAACCGAACATCAATCCCTGATCTCCTGCACCACCTGTATCAACACCCAATGCAATATCAGATGATTGCTCATGTATAGAAGTGATAACGGCGCATGTTTCATAATCAAAACCGTATTTTGCCCTTGTATAGCCTATATCCCTTATCGTATCCCTAACGATGCTTGGAATATCGACATAACAGGTTGTAGTTACCTCTCCTGCAACGAAGGCCAGTCCTGTAGTTACAAGGGTCTCGCAAGCCACCCTTGATAGGGGATCTTTGGCAAGAATAGAGTCGAGAATTGCATCCGAAATCTGATCTGCAATCTTATCGGGATGTCCTTCCGTAACAGACTCTGATGTGAAGAAATAGTTTTTGTCAGACATCTTTTACCACCTCCATAATCACAATTATTTAATTAATTCCTCGGCTATCTGGACGGCGTTAAGCGCCGCTCCTTTTCTGAGGTTATCAGAGACGATCCAAATATTAATGCCATTGTCAATGGACTCGTCAGTCCTGATTCTGCCAACATATACATCGTCCTTCCCGGCGACATCTATAGGAAGTGGATATACATTTTTCTCAGGAACATCGAGGATCGTAATCCCAGGTGATTTTGACAGGAGTGACCGCACATCTTCAGGTGTTAGTTTTTTATCTGTTTCAATGTTGACAGACTCTGAATGACCCTTAAATACAGGCACTCTAACAGTAGTAGCAGTCACCCGTATAGAGTCATCTCCCATAATCTTTTTGGTCTCGTTCACCATCTTCATCTCTTCTTTTGTATAGCCATTGTCAAGAAATTTGTCTATGTGCGGGAGCACATTGAATGCTATTTGATGTGGATAGACATTGCATTTTGCCTCTCTAAAGTTCAACAAATCCGTCGTTTGTTGCAAGAGTTCATCCATGGCTTTCTTGCCCGTCCCGGAGACAGCCTGAAAGGTTGTTACCACTACCCTTTTAATTTTAGCGGCATCATGTATCGGCTTTAAGACAACCACCATCTGGATGGTAGAACAATTCGGGTTGGCGATGATTCCCTTGTGCCACTTCAAGTCGTGTGCATTTACCTCCGGCACAACAAGCGGAATCTCAGGATCCATCCTCCACTGGCTTGAATTATCGACTACTACGCACCCTGATTTTGCGGCTACAGGCGCCCATATCTTCGAACGCTCAGCACCCGCAGAGAATAAAGCGATATCTATCCCTTTGAATGAGTTCTCATTGAGGGCTTCAACAACAAAGTCCGCTCCCTTGAACTGGAGCTTTTTGCCTTCTGATTTCTCTGACGCAAACAATCTTATCTTTTCAACCGGAAAGTCCCTTCCTTCCAGTGTAGCGATCATTTCATTCCCAACGGCCCCTGTCGCCCCTACGACGGCAACTACATATTTTTCTTTTTTCTTCAACATTTAATTGTCTCCTTATATTTTAAATGCCTTTATGTTTCTGCCAGATACTTTACTACGAGATCCCCGACATCGGAGGTTGAATAGCCCATTTCACCTGCAGAAAGACTCTTGAGGTTATTCCCTGTAACTTTCATAACGGCTTTCTCTATTGCATTGCCTGCATCATTTTCGCCGAGGTATTCGAGCATCATTCCACCTGCACATATTGCAGCAAGGGGGTTTATTACATTCTTTCCGGCATATTTCGGAGAAGAACCGCCAATCGGCTCAAACATGGACACCCCGTAAGGATTAATATTACCTCCTGCAGCAATTCCCATTCCTCCCTGTATCATAGCCCCTAGGTCTGTAATTATATCCCCGAACATATTATCAGTTACTATCACATCAAACCACTCGGGATTCTTGACAAACCACATCGTTATGGCATCTACATGAGCATAATCAGCCTTTATTGCAGGGTATTCCCTAGCAACCTCATAAAATGTTCTCTCCCAGAGGTCAAAGGCATATGTCAGGACATTAGTCTTGCCGACAAGTGTTAGTTTATTCATCTTATCTCTTTTTCGGCAGTATTCAAAGGCATAACGAATGCAGCGTTCTACTCCCTTTCTTGTATTGATTGACTCCTGGATTGCCACTTCATCCTTTGTGCCCTTTTTAAGAAACCCGCCTGCACCTGCATACAAACCTTCCGTATTTTCCCTGATGACAACAAAATCAATATCCTTTGGGGACTTGTTTTTCAATGGGCAATCAACACCAGGATATAGCTTAACAGGTCTTAAGTTTATATACTGGTCGAGCTCAAATCTAAGTCTGAGCAAAATATCCTTCTCCAGGATCCCTGGCTTTACATCAGGATGCCCTATGGCTCCAAGGTATATCGCCTGATATCTTTTAAGCTTTTCAATAGCTCCTTCTGGCAATGTTTCTCCTGTTCTCAGATATCTTTCGCCTCCATAATCCAGATAATCAAAATCAAGATGAAAGCCAAATATATAAGAGATAGCATTTAAAACCTTTACCCCTTCCCTTATAACTTCGGGTCCAGTGCCGTCGCCAGGGATAACTGCGATATTATAGATTTTAGTCATGATGCCTTTTCTTTCAACCTCCTCTTCGTCCATTCGATCAGCCCACCAGCTGAAATCAATTCTTGCATAAAGGGCGGAATTGGCTTTACTGGATATTCTTCATTTCTTGAAAGGTTTTTTATTATTCCGATGTCGGCGT
>JBBIIV010000020.1:0-23855 GCA_037446295.1 Nitrospirota bacterium | reverse complement strand
TTATAAGCAGACTCTATTTATAGATGGTATTGAAAAGCTTTAATGTAAAAATTGCTTTAATTTATAAGTTATTACTGGCAAAATAACTACAATTTTTTTAAATGAATATATTTGATGCATTTCAGCGCCAGCATGAATCGAGAGACATTAAAAAACTTGATTCTCATTCATTGAAAAATTTATAATTTAAAGGGAGAACGATATGATACAAGAGCAGGAAAGGAGAGATAACCAGAGGGTCAAGTATTTTAATACCCTTTATTTTAAGGCTTGGAATTTGATTTCAAGAGGACGAAAAGACCATTTTAGGCAAGCTGATATAGTTGATATATGCAGTGGAGGCGTGAAAATAAGGGCTTATAGTTATGACACCGTCTTTGACATTGGTTCGACTCTTTGCATGAAAATTCCATTTCCTAATATGCCTATTTTAGTTACCCTCTTTGGAAAAGTTGTATGGCTTAAGTCCGTGAAATTGAATATCAGAGAAGCTGGGATTCAGTTTATCACATGGGAATGATTTAAAAACATTGCGCTGCAAGAAGCTTCAAATATTCATAAATTTTTTTCGCATATTTCACTTTGACTTTTAAGCTTTCTCACTATGGCTTTCCCTCCTTTTTGCTTGTTTGCCATAACATTGGTTAGCCTGCTTTAACTCGGAAACTGCAATTGAAATTTTGTTTAGTAGGCATAAATACCCTCAAACATTTTATAGCATCAAATGACACTCTGATACCTGACCCTTTCATCTTATCGGGATTGCGGCATTGCATGTCTGAGATGTTTCAGGATAAAGAGTTTTCGGGTATGTACGCCTGCTTTTTTGAAATGAAATTCATTTTCCGATTGAAGAAATGGAAAACTTCTTTTGAATAAATCTATAATTAATATTGTGGATATCGTAAGAAAGATATTGGAGAAAAAAAAGGAGCGTTTAACCTTTTCAAAAAACAGGTTGCCTCTCAATGAATTGAAAAGCAGGCTGGGTGATTTGGAAAAAACAAGAGATTTTGAAAGGGCAATTAGCAGGCGTGATTCCGCTATCAAGCTTATCGCAGAGGTTAAAAGTGCATCCCCCTCAAAAGGCGTCATAAGGGAAGACTTTGACCTTGCTGGAATTGCTTCAATATATGAAAAGAAGCCTGTCAGCGCCGTGTCAATTCTTACGGAGGAGGATTTTTTCAGGGGCGACTTATCATATATCTCGCGGATAAAAGAGATTACAACTAAACCAATTCTGAGAAAAGACTTTATATTTGATGATTATCAAATATATGAATCAAGGCTAAACAGAGCGGATGCCGTCCTGCTTATAGCAGCAATTCTTGAAAGAAGCCAAGCCGAAGATTATTCTTATCTTGGATATGAACTCGGACTGTCCGTGCTTTTTGAGGTGCATGACGACAATGAACTCCAAACTGCGCTCGCTATAAAAGCTAAAATAATAGGTATAAATAACAGAAATCTCAAAACTATGGAGATTGACTTATCTAATACATTAAGGCTTAAAAAATATATTCCTGCTGACAGGATTGTAGTTGCAGAAAGCGGGATAAGAAGCAGAGATGATGTAATGACTTTGAATGAAGCTGGCATTGACGCAATGCTTATAGGGACTTCTTTGATGCAGTCTGAAGATATAGCAGCTAAAATAGACGAATTAACATTGATTTTTTGATGCTTTTTAGGCAAAAATATCACGAAACTCCTCTGTAATTGCTTTTTTAACATAACTCTCTGGTTCAAGCGGCATTTAAGGTATGATTCTATGATTAGAAAAATAGGAATAGATCTGCAAGCCTGTTGATTTATTTGTTATTCTGAACACCCCATGGGCTTGAGGAATTTTATTTGAAGGCAGCAAGATTTCTCACGGACACATTCGCTTTGCTCAGTGCATGGTTTATCCCGAACGAGAAAGATTCCTCGTTTCACTTGGAATGACAGAGAGTGAGAGGCTTAGAATGACAGAAAGTGCGGACTCGGAATTGCCATTTTCTATCTCTATTTTTTGGTATGAGAGTTCTAATTGCTTGACTCTGAAAGGGTGTAATAACTAATTTTTTGTTTCAGAGCTTGACACATATGCCCGCAATCACGCTGTACCGAGATTGTCTAATAATGGCATAAAAATTAATATCCTATGGTTTGATATTAACTATCATTCATGTTTTGGGGTTTTTACGACAGGAGGTTTTTTGAAAACATCAAAAACAGCAATATCATTAAGAAAGGCCGTACTGCCGGCTGCAGGACTTGGGACACGGTTTTTGCCTGCAACTAAGGCATCTCCAAAAGAAATGCTGCCTATAGTTGATAAACCTTTGATACAATATGCTGTCGAGGAGGCTGTTAGGGCAGGGCTGGATGAGTTTATAATCATTACGGGGAAGAATAAAAGGTCTATCGAAGACCATTTTGACTGTGCTTATGAGTTGGAAGAAAAGCTTAAAACAACAGGCAAGGAGAAGCTTCTTAAAGACGTCACCAAGCTGAATAACATTAATTTTGCATACATTCGACAGCGCGCGGCGCTTGGACTCGGTCATGCCGTTTTATGCGCTAAACCTTTTGTGGGAAATCAGCCATTTGCGGTTATCCTCAGCGATGACTTGCTTGAGATAGACAACAGCCTTCTATGGGATATGATAAAGGTTTTTAATGAAAAAAAAAGCCCAGTTATTGCATTGCAGGAGGTGCCAATATCCGAGGTTTATCGTTACGGGATAATTGATGGAGGACTTACAGACGGTATTTACAGAATTAACGACCTTGTAGAAAAGCCTGAACCTGGGAAATCCCCATCAAACCTTGCTATAATTGGAAGGTATATACTCACCCCTGATATATTTGATGTGCTTGAGAGGCAAAAGCCTGGCGTAGGCGGGGAGATTCAACTTACAGACGCCCTTAAAAAGATAGCTCAGAAAATGCCTCTTTACGGATACCCTATAAAGTGCCGGAGATATGATGCTGGCGAGAAGTTTGGTTATCTTAAGGCAACAGTTGACTTCGCCCTTGCCAACGGTGAACTATCTCTTAGATTTAAGCAATATCTTATCGAGAGGATTAAGACTTTATCATGAAAAGAACCCTGTTTTTCTACGAGGTCAAGAGTTATAAGGAGCCATTGATTGACCTTTACGAGACTGAAGACGACCTCATATTCAAGATAGACATACCAGGGATAGATGTCAGGAATATTTTTCTTAAGGTCTATGAGGATTTATTGATAATTGAGGGATTGCTGCTTACCATTAAGGAAGACTGCCATGAAGAGAGGCTTAAATACTTATGCATGGAAAGAAACTTAAAGACTGTAAGGAGGGTTATAAGAATTCCGATTCCTGTTAATACAGTCGCTGGAACGGCTTTTTATGAAAATGGGGTTGTAACGATCAAGTTTCCAAAGCTTAAGGATAAGTTGATTAAGATTAAAATAGAGAAAAGATGAATAACGATTTAATTTTTTTCTGATTCGCTGAAGCTGATGTTGTAATGGAGGATGAATAATGAATGAGATAATTAAAGATACTGATTCAAAAGATCTTGAGATTCCAGATGAACTGCCTGTCCTGCCTGTCAGGGATGTTGTAGTTTTTCCATATATGATACTACCTTTGTTTGTAGGCAGAGATGTTTCTATAAAAGCTATTGACAATTCTCTAAATTCTCATAGGATGATTTTGCTTCTGACACAGAAGGATGTCAATATCGAAACGCCGACTCCCGAGGACCTCTACTCTATCGGAACGGTCTGTGTCATAATGCGGATGCTCAAACTGCCTGATGGAAGGGTTAAGATTCTTGTTCAGGGACTCACAAAGGCTAAGGCTTTGCTGTTTACCCAGAGGGAGCCTTTTTTTGTGGCGGAGATAGAAAAAATTGCTGACGAAAAGGTAGAAGAACCTCGCCTTGAAAATGAAGCATTGATAAGAAATGTTAGGGAACAGGTCGAAAAAACAATATCTTTGGGCAAGGCAGCTCCACCTGACATAATGATAGCAATTGAAAATATTGACGATCCAGGAAGGCTAGCCGATCTTATCTCGTCAAATCTTGGGTTGAGAACTGAACAGGCTCAGGAGATACTCGAGATGTCTGATCCCATAACACGACTGAATCGGATAGGGGAGATTTTAAGCAGGGAGATACAGCTTCTTACTCTTCAGCAGAAGATACAAACAGAGGCACGGGGCGAGATAGACAAGACTCAGAGGGAGTATTTTCTCAGAGAACAACTCAAGGCAATTCAAAGGGAATTGGGCGATATAGATGAGCGTGGTGAAGAGATAAGAGAGTTTAGGAGGAAGATAGAAGAAGCTAAGATGCCCGAAAAAGTTTTTAAGGAAGCTGAGAAACAACTGAAGCGTCTCGAAAAGATGCATCCAGACAGTGCCGAGGCTGGAACTACAAGGACTTATCTTGAATGGCTTACTGAGTTGCCATGGTCTAAAAGCACAGAGGATCAACTTAACATTAAATTGGCTGAAAAGGTTCTTAATGAAGATCATTATGATCTGGAAAAAATAAAAGAGAGGATTTTGGAATATCTAAGTGTAAGGAAATTGAAGGCAAAGATGAAGGGTCCCATATTATGCTTCATTGGACCTCCTGGAGTTGGGAAAACCTCTTTAGGGCGTTCTATAGCCAGAGCGCTCGGGAGGGAATTTATTAGGATGTCTTTAGGAGGCGTTCGTGATGAGGCAGAAATCAGGGGGCATAGAAGGACATATGTAGGTTCTTTGCCAGGTAGGATAGTTCAAGGGATAAAGACCGCTGGAACGAATAATCCTGTATTCATGCTCGATGAAGTAGATAAAATAGGTATGGACTTCAGAGGAGATCCGTCCTCAGCGCTTCTTGAAGTTCTCGATCCTGAACAGAATTATTCCTTCATGGACCATTACCTGACTGTGCCGTTTGACCTGTCTAATGTGATGTTCATCACAACAGGCAACCTTGCCGATACGATACCAGGTCCTTTAAAGGATCGCATGGAGATACTTTATCTTTCGGGCTATACGGATGAGGAGAAGCTCCAAATAGCAAAAAAGTATTTAATCCCTAAACAATTTGATGAGCATGGCATAAATGCAGGTATATTGAAAATAGGGGAGTCAGCTATAAGGCAAATTATCTCCCACTACACAAGGGAGGCAGGGGTAAGGAATCTCGAGCGTCAAATAGCAAATCTATGCAGGAAGGTTGCAAAAAAGGTTGCGGAAGAGAAAGCTGACAAATTCAATATTTCTTCAAAAAACATTCATAAATATCTCGGTGCGCCGCGCTTTCTGCCAGAAGAGGAAATGAAGAAAGACATAGTCGGCGTAGCCACTGGACTTGCCTGGACAGAGGCAGGCGGGGATGTCATTTTTATCGAATCTACAATAATGAAAGGCAAGGGCAGCTTGACCCTCACCGGGCAGTTGGGAGATGTAATGAAAGAATCCGCTCATGCGGCGCTGAGCTATGTAAAGTCGCGCGCAAAAGAACTGGATATCAGTGAAGATGTTCTTTCTAAAAGCGACTTACATATTCATGTGCCTGCTGGGGCGATACCTAAGGATGGTCCTTCGGCAGGGATAACCATGGCAGCTACAATAGCATCCATCCTCACTGGCAGGCCGGTTAAAAGGGATGTTGCGATGACAGGAGAGGTGACCCTGAGGGGAAGGGTGCTGCCTGTAGGTGGGCTTAAGGAAAAGACACTTGCCGCTAAGAGAATGGGGATCAAAACGGTTATCATCCCACATAGGAACAAGAAGGATCTTGATGAACTCCCTAAATATGTAAAAGAAGGTGTTAATTTTGTTCTTGCCGAGACGATGGATGATGTCTTAAAAGCAGCAATCGGAGACGGCAAGAAAAAGAAAGGGAAAAGTGAAACTACGCACCATCGGAGAACTTCGGTTATTAGAAGAAATAAGAAAAAGGTTTAATCTTAGTTTGCCGCAGAAGGGCGGAGATGTAATCGTTGGCATAGGGGATGATGCCGCTGTATTTTCATGCCCGGGAGATAAAATCTTGGTTACAACGGATATGATGACAGAGGGTGTTCACTTCAACCTTGATTATACCTCGCCTTATCAACTCGGCTTTAAACTCGTTTCGGTCAATGCGAGCGACATTTATGCAATGGGCGGTTCTCCGGTTTTTATCTTTCTGAATACAGCCATGATGGGAGATACCGACGAAGAATTTTTTAGGGACTTTTTTAATGGAATTTCATCTGCCCTTAGCATCTATGGATTGAGGCTTTTGGGTGGCGATATATCTTCTGTTCTTAAGGAGATGTCATTTTCCGCAACTATAGTTGGAGCAGTTGAAAGATTCGTAACCAGGGCCGGAGCAAAGCCAGGCGATAAGATATATATTACAGGCACCTTAGGAGATTCCTCTTGCGGGCTGGAGATATTAAAGAGGCTAATTCGGGCTGACAAGGAGATAATTAAAAGGCATGACTTCTTGGAAAAAGACTTCCCAGGAAATACCAAAACAAGGCTTAAAGTAATTGTCAATTCGGAGCATAAAGAATTAGATTTTCGCCTTGCAGAGCCCCTTATAAAAAGGCATTTAATGCCGGTTGTTCAGCATCCTGGGCATTTCGCTGATAAAGCAACATCTATGATTGATGTGAGTGACGGTCTTTTTATTGATTTAATCAGGGTTTGCGATGATAGCAATGTTGGCGCTAAAATTTATTTAAGCAAAATTCCTATCAGCAATCAAGTAAGAGAGATTGCTCGAATACTTGGGCTCGACCCTTTTCGCCTTGCCATCTCGGGTGGTGAAGACTATGAGTTATTGTTCACTCTTCCACCTGAAATTAAAGGTATAAAAATTGATAAAGATACACCATCAGGTTTTATAGACACTTTAAATTCAGGGAGTCGCGCAGTAACTTGCATTGGTGAGATTACCCCAAATGAAAGAATTGTTATAGATTCAGACGGCAGCGCGTCTACTCTTAAAGGGGAGGGTTATCAGCATTTTGATTTCCTTCAATAGAATCAAACAGATTGTAATGATAAATGACTCTCCTCACAAAATAGCATTATCATTCGGTGTTGGAATCTTTCTCGGGATGTCCCCTTTTATTGGGATCCATACGATATTAGGCATAGCGGCTGCGTGGATATTCAGTCTTAATAAGTTTGTGACGATAGCAGGGGTATATATAACCAATCCATGGACGATTGTCCCCATTTATACTTTCGCCACATGGTTTGGCGCCCAACTGCTCGGCATGCAGCAAATAATACCCAATATCAACTGGGACGAGATGAACTTTTATCAGTTTTTTTATGAAATGCAATCCCTTTTGCCTCCTTTTTTGATAGGAACTACTGTTTTGGCGCTGATTTCTGGACTTATAGGATATGCTGTTACTTACTGGATGGTTTCAAGGAGCAAAAGAGGTAATGTTTTAAAGCTCGATTAATGCTTTTTTTTAAAGATATGAATAACTCGTTAAATTGATCTGTTCAGCCACCTTACTGGCAAATGCTGACAAGGAATCATCACGCGCTCCAAATATTATATAATTTTTCCAATTACTAATTCGCAGTAAAACATCGTTTCTATTCTCAACCGCCTCTGCGGATTTTCCACCTCTTTTTATAGCCTTTGCGAGGTCACGACTCGATATATCTCTTTTCACTGTTCCACCTGTGTAAAACACAGGAAGCACTATCAGATGGTCTGTATCCAGCAAATTGGAGGTAAATGTGCTGACATATTCATCCCACATCATTTTTAAGGGTGCGTACCCGTGCGGTTGGAATATATAGCAGATATTGTTTCTAATTTTTGATGTTGTCTGCATAAGAGCGGAAATCTTATGCGGATTGTGGGCATAATCATCTACAACAAGATGTTTTTGATTATTGAGGTATATATCGAAACGTCTCTCTATTCCAGAGAATTCCGTAAGTATAGACTCAATTTCGTTAAGAGGCGCTCCCATTTGGGACAAGATGGTTATAGCTCCAAGCGCATTATATATATTATGTCTGCCTGCAATAGAGAGTTTAAACTTAGTCCCCCTGACTGAAAAGATAGAAAAGAAATGGTCGCAATAAACGTTTTCTGCTTTGTAATCGGCATCATTTTCAATAGAGAAGGAAATGGCATTTCTTATATCCATCTTTCTAAGATTTTTATCATCAGCATTAATGACAGTGATACCTGAGGTGTGTTTATCAAGGATTTTAAACATCTCAGATGTTTTATCGATGCTGTGATGGTCAAGGGCTAGGTTTAGGATAATTGAATTTTTAGGATAATAATTTATGATTGTGCCATCAGATTCACATGCCTCGATAACCATCAAGTTAGAGTTGCCAATTAAAGAATTGCCGAGATTTGCCTCTGTCTTAAAAGATTTTATCCTTCCACCTCCTATAAAATTAGGGTTCATGCCAAGTCCATGCATGATAAAAGCAAGCAGACCGCTTGTTGTGGATTTGCCGCTTGTGCCGGCAACAGCAATTGTTTCATATTCCTTTATAATTTCGGCAAGGTATTCAGGACGGAGGATTATTGGCAACCTAAGTGAGTTCGCTTTTTTATATTCGATATTATTATGCTCTACCGCTGTGCTGAATACTACAAGGTCAAATGTCTCATCAATGCCATTGCCATCTTGAGGCACTATATCTATACCTTTTGCTCTGAATAGCTTAAGCGCGGGGTGTTGTGGGTTGGCATCAAATACCCTGTCTGAACCTGATACCATATGTCCTTTGCCTGATATAAATGCTGCTATCGCTGACATCCCGCTGCCAGCAATGCCCGAGAAAAAAATCTTGGATACATTGGCTTTCATAATCAATAAGTATTTTCTACATGAAGCATGAAAAAGACAATTTATTTTATCATATCGATAAGCTGTTCGCCTTATTATGTTTATTTCTAACTCCAGAAATTGCAATTGAATTTTTGTTTGGCAGGCATAAATGCCCGCTCTTTTTAAAGCGAAATGCATTTTTTTGGGTTAATCAACACTTATTTTGTCAATCTTATCTTTTTTACTCCCGTGTTTTAAGTGTCGGCAAAACAATGAAATTTGGAACATTAAACGGCAAGGCATTTCCGACTAATTATATTGAATTTACTGCTATTTTAAGAGTTATTTTAGCAATCTCTTTGATTTTTCCAACATTATTTTGTATTATTTTAGGAAACAATTAATACACATTAGGATATTGTTATGCACTTTTTTAATTATCAAAAGGGAATCTTATTTGCCGAAGATGTGCCAGTGACAGAGATCGTTAAACAAACTGGAACCCCTGTTTATATTTACAGCTATAAAACCATTTTAAGGCATTTCAGAGCTTATCAAAATGCCTTTAATTCAGTGCCTCATATAATTTGTTTTGCACTTAAGGCTAACTCTAATTCCGCGATTATCCGACTCCTTGCCAAACATGACTGCGGCGCTGATGTGGTTTCAGGCGGAGAGCTTTACAGGGCTATCAAGGCTGGGGTTTCCTTGAAAAAGATTGTTTATGCAGGCGTAGGAAAAACTGAGGATGAGATCGCCTATGCCCTTAACAAGAAAATACTCATGTTTAATGTAGAGTCTGATAATGAACTTCTTGAAATTGACAGGATTGCAAAAAGTATGAAAGTGAAAGCCCCTGTTGCTTTGAGGGTGAATCCAGACATAGACCCTCAAACCCACCCTTATATATCTACGGGCTTGAAACAGCATAAATTTGGCATCCCGATAGAAAATGCCCTTGAATTTTACAGCATAGCTGTTAAGTTGAAAAATATCAAGGTGATTGGCGTCCATAAACACATAGGCTCTCAAATAACATCAATAACCCCATTCGCCGATGCTATTAAGAGGATATTGCTTTTAATTGATTCCTTGATAAGTAAGGGGATATCAATCCAATATCTTGATATAGGCGGTGGGCTTGGGATTGCCTATAAGGATGAGAAACCTCCGTTGCCCTCTCATCTTGCTCAGAGCATTCTGCCTCTTATATCTAAACATAGACTTACCATTATAGCAGAGCCCGGCAGGTCTATAGTAGGCAATGCCGGCATACTTGTAACAAAAGTCCTTTATTTGAAAAAAAGCTCAAGCAAGGATTTTGTTATTGTGGATGCTGGGATGAACGATCTTATAAGACCTTCGATATATGGGGCATATCACAATATACAGCCTGTCATAAAAAAGAGCAGGACAAAGATTACAGCCGACATTGTTGGTCCCATATGCGAGTCAGGAGATTTTCTTGCTAAGGACAGACAAATTCAGAGGGTAAAACAGGGTGAGTATCTTTCCGTCATGAGCGCAGGGGCGTATGGTTACTCCATGTCATCTAATTACAACAGCCGCCCAAGGGCGGCGGAGGTTCTGGTAAAAGACGGAGATTTTGCTCTTGTTCGCAAAAGAGAAACATACGGGGATTTGCTCAGGGGTGAAATAATTCCCGGATTTGTATAGTTATGCTGTTGTTTTGAATTTATGGAGAAAATCCCTTGAAAATATCTTTTACAAAAATGCACGGCTTAGGAAATGACTTTATACTGATTGACTGCATAAGGCAGGCAGAAGAGGTGTCATTCTTTAAGTTGAACAAGCTAAGCGAAGGATTATGCCATCGGAGGTTTGGCATTGGCGCTGACCAGCTTCTGCTTTTATATTCGTCTGATGTTGCTGATTTTAAGATGAAAATTTTTAATGCAGATGGCAGTGAAGTTGAGATGTGCGGAAATGGTATCAGGTGTCTTGCCAAGTATATATGGGATAAAGGGCTTTCTATCAAAAATATACTTAAAATAGAGACCCTTGCAGGTATAATCTGTCCGGAACGCAAAAGAGATATGGTAAAGGTGGATATGGGAGAGCCTGTATTTGCCCCGGCAAAAGTTCCTGTCAAATTAAGTTCGCTGGTTGCAGATGGCCAAGAGATGGTGATTGATTATCCTCTTAATGTTCTTGACAATAAGTTTCATATCACCTGTGTGTCTATGGGCAATCCTCATGCAGTTATTTTTGTAGAAGATGAGATTTCAGTGTTTCCTGTGCATGTTTATGGTCCTGAGATTGAAAATCATGAAGCCTTTCCGAAAAGGACAAATGTAGAGTTTGTAAATTTTAAAGATAAGAACAATCTTTATATGAGGGTCTGGGAGAGAGGAGTTGGCGAGACTATGGCTTGCGGCACAGGCGCAGCGGCTGTTGGGGTAGTTGCTATGATTAAGCAACTTACAGAAAGAAATGTCCTTATTCATTTACCTGGGGGGGATTTGTTTATCGAATGGGAAGAAAATAATCATGTTTATATGACTGGTCCAGCTGTAGAGGTCTTTGAGGGGATTGTATCTGTCTAAAGGTCACAAGGTGTGAATATATTTAGGCAGACGCTGTTTTGAGAATTAACTCAACTTTAAAGAGGAGGCAAATAAGATGTTTAAGGGATCGATTGTTGCAATCGTGACTCCGTTTAAGAACGGGAAGTTTGACGAAAAGGCTTATGGCGACTTGATTGAATGGCATATCTTAGAAGGAACTCATGGTATTGTCCCTTGCGGCACTACGGGTGAGGCTTCAACATTAGACTTTGATGAGCATTACAAGGTCATCGAGGTAGCGGTTAAGGCAGCAAATAAGCGCATCCCTGTAATTGCAGGCACAGGGGCTAATTCAACCGAAGAAGCCATAATACTGACCAAAAAGGCAAAAGAACTGGGGGCTGATGGGGCGTTGATGGTCACCCCTTACTATAATAAACCCACTCAGGAGGGGCTTTATAAGCATTATAAGGTTGTAGCAGAGACAGTTGATATCCCAATAGTCCTTTACAATGTCCCTGGAAGGACTGCTGTAAATATGCTCCCTTCAACCGTTGCTCGTTTGTTGGAGTGCAGGAATATTGTAGCTCTCAAAGAAGCTACCGGGGATATGAAACAGGCGAGCGAATTAGTAAGGCTCTGTGGTGATAGATTGGCGCTTATTTCTGGTGACGACTTCACAACCTTTGCAATGCTCGCACTTGGTGGCAGCGGGGCTATCTCTGTAACAGCGAACATTGCCCCTAAAGACAGCGCTAATATGTTTAATGCATGGCAGAGGGGCGATATAGCCGCATCAAGGGAATTACACTATAAGCTAGAACCTTTGAATTATGCGATGTTTATCGAAACGAACCCGATTCCGGTAAAAACATCTTTAGCCTTAATGGGCAAAATAAATGAAGAATTTAAACTTCCGCTCTGTGAGATGTCCACTGCTAATAAAGAAAAGCTTAAAGGCGTTTTGATAAATGCAGGGATACTTAAATAGAGGCTTCAGCTTCTTTCTAGCGATAAGATAAGTCAACGAGCCTGTGTTTACGCAGTCCTTATGGATTATAATAATGCTGTTTAAGCACAGGCTTTTTGCATATCTTATTTCTTGCCATCTTTTCTTTTCATTCGGCATTCTTTATAGTCTGCTTCTAAACCCAAAAATCCAGCTATAATGATGAGCATTTGTACAGTCTGAAGGCGGCTAAATAGTGTCTGTTTATAAACTGTATGAAAATCTTTCTGTCATTTCGAACGAAGTGAGAAATCTTTGAGTTTTAAGATTCCTCCTTTCGGTCGGAATGGCAAAATAATGGGTTTATCGACTTTATAAACAGACACTAAATAATATAGATTCCTCAAATAAAATTATCATCAGACTTGCTCAGTAGGATAAGGTTCATTTTTTATGCAGCGCCCTCTCTACAGTTTTTATAGCGCAAAATTCCCCACACATACTACAAACCTCCTCAAGAGAAGGCGGGAACTCTTTTCGGAGTTTTTTTACCTTTTCGGGATTGAAGCTCATTGATATCTGACCATCCCAATCGAGGTTTTTTCTGTAGGCTGCCATTTTTCTGTCCTTCTCTAACGCGCCTGTTACCCCTTTCGCAATATCGGCAGCGTGAGCTGCTATTTTTGAAGCTATAACGCCCTCTTTTACATCTTCGATATCCGGCAGTCGTATATGTTCGGAAGGTGTTACATAGCAGAGAAAGTCTGCCCCTGCCGCCCCTGCTATTGCCCCTCCTATTGCGGCTGCTATGTGGTCGTAACCCATCGCCAAATCTGTAACAAGCGGTCCAAGCACATAAAAAGGAGCTCCTTTGCAGATCGATTTTTGGAGTTTAATGTTTAATTCAACTTGGTTTATCGGGACATGCCCTGGCCCTTCTATAATAACCTGAACGCCTTTTTTTAAAGCTACATCCCTTAATTCCCCAAGTATAATCAATTCTTCGATTTGAGCCCTATCTGTAGCGTCATCAAGGCATCCGGGTCTCAAACCATCTCCCAGACTAAGTGTCAAATCATATTTCTTAGCTATCTCAAGAAGCCTATCATATTGTTCATATAAGGGGTTTTCTTTATCGTTAAGTATCATCCATTCAAGAATGAAAGCGCCGCCTCTGCTAACAATGTCAAGAATTCTGTCTTCGGATTTAAGTCTTTCAACGACCTTTTTAGTGACCCCACAGTGAACAGTTATAAAATCGACACCGTCTGAGGCATGTTCATTTATGACATTAAAAATATCATCTGCCGTCATTTTACCGATGTTTCGTGAATTTTCTACCGTTCTGACAACAGATTCATAAATTGGGACGGTTCCTACAGCAATAGTTGACCTTTCAATGAGGGCTTTTCTGAGTTCTTTGATCGCTCCGCCAGTTGATAAGTCCATCACAGCATCAGCTCCGTATTCTATCAATACAGAGAGTTTTTTAAGCTCATCTTCATAAGATACCCTGTCTCTGGAAGTGCCGATATTGGCATTAATCTTGGTCCTCAATCCCGCACCTATCCCAAGCGGAGCAATGTCATGATTGTTATTTCTCGTTATAACTGCATAACCGTTTGCTATATTAATGGCGAGCTTTTCTGAAGATATACCTTCTTTAGCGGCGGCCCTTTCCATCTCCTCAGTAATAATGCCTTTCCTTGCATACTCTATTCGTGTCATTGTTTTTCTCCAAGTATTGATAAATATTTTTTTACGGTATAATCTATATTTTTTTCGCTCAGAATACCCCTTATCATAGCGATTCCATCAGCGCCTGCTGAGATAACATCCTTTGCATTGTCAAGATTGATCCCACCAATGCCAAGTAGAGGGATAGCAACCTTACTTTTTGCTTCCCTTAAAGAGTCCAAACCAACAGGTGCGCCATATTTCATTTTTGATGGTGTTTGATAAACAGGTCCATAAGTTATAAAATCAGCGCCATTCGTTTCAGCCTCTAAGGCTTCTTGCACAGAATGAGTCGAGACGGCTATTAAGAGGTTTTTGCTTGCAATCTTTCTTGCGGCTGAGACAGGGATTCCAGACTGACCTAGATGCACGCCTTCTGCTCCTACACAAAGCGCTATATCTACCCTCTCATTTATAAAAAGGCACCCCCCAAAATCTTCTGCAATGGCTCGCAATTTGTTAGCCATCTCAAGGACCTGACCTGCTGGCAAAGTCTTCTCCCTTAATTGCACTGCTTTTAACCCGGCTTTGAAGGCGATCCTGATGGCTTTATATAAGTCTTCATCATCTTTAAACAAACTCCTGTCACTTACAAGGTAAAGTCTTGGGGTCATAAAGAAAAGCCTCTTTTTACTTAAATCAACATCCCTTCAAGCGGGCTGCTTGCTGTAGCATATAATTTTTTAGTTATTCTGCCTGCTTTATATGCAAGCCTGCCGGCAATCACGGCGTGTTTCATTGCCTCCGCCATCATTATAGGGTCTTTAGCGCCTGCTATTGCTGTATTTATCAAAACAGCATCACAGCCAAGCTCCATGGCAATAGCAGCATCAGACGATGTCCCTACCCCAGCATCAACGATTATAGGAAGTTTTGCAGCTTCAAGGATAATCTTTAAATTATAGGGGTTTCTTATGCCCAACCCCGAACCTATCGGAGCGCCCAAAGGCATAACAGCGGCAGCGCCTGCATCTTCGAGTCGTTTTGCGATAATTGGGTCATCGTTAGTGTAAGGAAAAACAATAAAGCCTTCCTTTACAAGTATCTCTGTGGCTTCAAGAAGCCCTGCAGTATCGGGGAATAAGGTCTTTTCATCTCCGATGACCTCGAGTTTTATCATATCGGAGACTCCTGCCTCACGAGCCAAACGGGAATATCTTAAGGCATCTTTAACCGTGTAACAGCCAGCAGTATTTGGGAGTATTTTGTATTTTTTGGGATTTAAATAGTCAAGCAGGTTGGGGGATTTGCTGTCTGTTATATTAACCCTTCTTACAGCAACGGTAACGACATCAGCGCCTGACGCCTCAACTGCCCTTGCGGTTTCTTCAAAATCTTTATACTTGCCCGTTCCTATCCAGAGCCTTGATCTGAATTCAATGCCCTTAATAATTAATCTGTCTTCCTGCATCCGCCCTCCCATGAGATATTAATTTAATTTTATTATCTAACAACAGTAGTGAACGGCAAACAAATTGAAGTATTGATAATGCAATATTTTTATTGGTCATGTTTAAAAAGGTTTTTGACTTCATTCCTGCAAAGCTTGCCCTCGAAGGTCTTAATCGGGAGCAGGAATCCAGCAAGTCATTATTATTACTGGATTCCAGTTTACACGGGAATGACAGACCATAATAATTATTACATTTTTTACCGGACACTACTGATCTAACTATCAAAAAGTAGTGGGAAAATTCTATCCTCCGCCCACAAAATTAACGATTTCTACAATGTCCCCTTCATTGATACGAAAACTGTCGTATTCGGGCTTCTTTACAATTCTGAGATTAACCTCGACTGCAACCCTTTCAGGAATGATTCGCAACTGTTCAAGAAGCTGGCTCAATGTTTGAGCTTTAGTAATGTATCTCTCCCCATTGACCTTAATAGTCATAATTTTAAATTCCTCTTGCCAAAAAAAAACCTTCCTGAGTGGAAGGGAAATGAGCGTTAAAAGGAGTTTAGTCCCGTTTCCTACGACGGCATTACCCGCGTCAGGTTCGAGGGGTTTTTCTCAGTTTAAGAATGAGAGAATCTCAGACTTTATAAGCCTCCCCCAGGGTTTTTCATTTTAAAACAGTTATTTATCTCTTGTCAAATGGCGATAGGTTCTGAGAGTCGTTATTAGACCGAGGCAAATATCAGATATACAGGCTTTACGAACTTTTGTAATAATCTCTAACTTTAACCTGGAAAATGCAATTGAAATTTTGTTTATCAGGCATAAATACCCTCAAACATTTTATAGTATCAAAGCATCAAATGACACCTTGACACTCTGACACCTGACACTTTCATTTTATTGGGATTCCGGCATTGCATGTTTGAGGTGTTTTAGGACAACCGGTTTTCATGCTTATGTGCCTGCTTTTTTGCAACGAAATGCATTTTTTGGGTTAAGGGTTGTGTGTTATGATTGAGTTCTATAAACAAGGCAAGGATGCCTTTTGTGAACAAGGGAAGGTTATTTCTATTGCATCAAATATTTCTCTATTTTAGCTTGACACCGGATGAAAATAATAAATGAAAAACTTTCAAAAAAAATTGTAAAATATATAGCTTATTTTTGCACAACAAATAAGAGAGCGTTTGATAGCTTTGCTATGTATTGATATATTGCTGCACATGGCTATTCAATAAACTAAATGAAAGCGCTTTATTTTGCGCCAAGATGGCAGGCGTCTCGGTTTTGATTGCTTGTGATAGGATTATAAAAAGGCAATTTTTCGACAGTCACTGTAATAGTTTTATCTGGAATCTTGAAGTGAGGGATATATGACTAATTATGATTTCACCAAACCTTTATTAAGCGCTAAAACTATACACTCAAGGGTATCTGAGTTGGCTGACAGGATTTCTTTTGACTATATAGGCAAAGAAATCCTTGCAATTGGTATCTTAAAGGGGGCTTTTGTGTTTTTTGCTGATCTCGTCAGGGCATTGAAGGTACCATTAAGAGTAGATTTTATTATTGCCTCAAGTTATATTAAAACAACCTCTACGGGGGAAGTTAAGATATTTTATGAACCCAAGGAGGATATAGCCGGCAAAGATATACTGCTCGTTGATGATATAGTTGATACAGGCATATCTATCAACTATATCAGGGAGCGCTTGCTTACTCTTTGTCCAGCGAGTTTAAAGACTTCCGTTTTACTCGATAAAAAGGCGAGAAGGATAGTAGATGTCCAAATTGACTATGTAGGTTTTGAAATTTTAGATGAGTTTGTAGTAGGCTATGGGCTTGATTTTGAGAATAAATTTAGAAATTTGCCTTATATAGCTGCATTAAAACAATCATTTTGAAATGAGAGGGAAATTCTGTGTATAAATTGATGATAGAAACTGGCTTTTCTTCCGCACACCAGTTAAGGGGGTATAAAGGCAAGTGTGAAAATCTTCACGGTCACAACTGGAGGGTTCAGGTATTTATAACATCCAATACCTTAAACGATATTGATCTAGTGATTGATTTTCATGAAATAAAAGAAATAACCAATGAAATAATATCAAAGCTTGACCATAAGCTCCTTAACGCCTTGCATCCTTTTGCAGAAAAAAACCCATCTTCAGAGAACATCTCGAAGTGGATTTTTGATTCATTAAAGGAAGCGATGTCTGGGAACAGTAGTATTAAGGTGTCTGCTGTAACAGTATGGGAGTCTCCAACAGCTTCAGCCACCTATTATGATGAGGGATGATTTGATCACTTTTGAGTATGCATCAGATATGATTGATAGGGCAATTTCATTCGGGGCTCAGCAGGCAGAGTTTTTTTTTAAAACCTTCAAAAACCTGAGCATTGCTGTTAAGGATCATAAGATTGAAACTCTTGAGTCTTCTATCTCCTACGGATATTCAGTGAGGGTTATTAGGAATAAGAAGCTTGGTTTTTCATATTCTACAGACCTTAAGGATGCCCCTCGGGTTGTAGATAATGCGATGGAAGCTGCCAAATATGCTGAACCGGATAGCTTTCTCTGTATGCCGTCTTATCAAAAACCTTCTGTAGTAGAGGTTTATGATAAGAATATCGCTGCTATTTCGGAGACTGAAGCTTTAGAAAACATATTGCTAATGGAGCGGGCAGCATTGAATAAGGATAACAGGATTAAAAAGATAAGAAAAGCTGCCGGGAATTTTACTATTGGAGAAACATATATATTTAATTCTCTTGGCGTAGCTTTGAATTATATTGCAACAGGGTGCACAGCACAAATAATGGCTATCGCACAAAACGGCAGTGAAAATCAGGTTGGATGGGATTTTTGTGGCAGCAGGTTTTTGCAGGATATCGATTTTAAGAAAACTGGAGAGACGGCTGCAAAAAAGGCAGTTGACCAACTCGATTCTCGGAGGATTGCATCAGTAAAGGGGTTTATACTTCTTGATAGTTCAGTGGCTGTGGATTTTTTAACCCTTCTTTCAGTAGCTTTATCATCCGAATCTGTTCAGAAGGGGAAGTCGCCATTATCAAATAAAATAGGGCAGAAAGTTTGCAGCGAGAGATTTAGTATTATTGATAACGGCGTTGTTAATAAAATGCTCGGCAGCCGACCATTTGACGATGAGGGGGTCCCTTCTCAACGCAAGATCCTTATCGATAATGGAGTTTTGAAAACTTTCTTGTATAATACTTATACTGCGATGAAGGACGGAGTTCACTCGACCGGCAATGGAATTAGGGGCGGCTTTCACAATTTGCCTTCTGTGTCTCCAACCAATTTATATATTAAGGCTGCTGATGCTGTGCATGTAGAGGATTTTGCTGCCCTTGTTAAGGGTATCGATAAAGGCATATATGTATTTGAAACAATGGGAATGCATACAGCGAATCCTATATCTGGCGAGTTTTCAGTGGGTGTATCAGGATTGTGGATTGAGAGCGGAAAGTTTAAACAGCCTGTTAAAGAGGCTATTATCTCTGGGAATATCCTGGAACTTTTCAATAAGATAGTTCTTATTGGCGATGATCTCAGGTTTTATGGTAATATTGGCTCTCCATCCCTCCTAATAGATGGTATAGATATTAGCGGTTAAACAACTTTTCTCAACATTGGGAGGTTTTTTTATGGACTATTTTTTAACTGAAGAGCAGGAAATGATCAGAGATCTTGCGAGACAGATTGCAGAAGAGAGGATTGTTCCTGTCAGGGCTCAGCTTGATGAAGATGAGGAGTTTCCAACAGAAATAATGAAGACGATTGCACAGGCTGACATGCTTGGACTTTTCATACCAGAGGAATATGGCGGGCTCGGCAGGGGGAGCCTTGATTTATGTATCGCAATTGAAGAGTTTTCGAGGGCTTGTCTCGGGGTTTCAACAAGCTATGCCGCAAACGCACTCGGAACTTATCCAATATTGCTTTTCGGTTCTGAAGAACAGAAGATAAAATATCTACCTGACATCGCTGCAGGTAAAAAACTTGTTGCCTTTGGTTTAACGGAAGCTAATGCAGGTAGCGATGCCGGAGGAATACAGACTACTGCCATCCTGCAGGGCAATGAATATATTCTTAACGGTTCAAAGCTTTGGATAACAAATGGTGGTGTTGCTGATATTTATTCAATAATAGCTTTGACTGATAAATCAAAAGGTCCAAGGGGCGCATCTGCCTTTATTGTTGAAAAGGGCATAGAGGGGTTTTCTTTTGGCAAGAAGGAAAAGAAGATGGGCATAAGGTCATCTACTACTTGTGAACTCATCTTTGACAACTGCAGGATACCAAGAGAAAATATTATTGGAAGGGATGGGATGGGTTTTATCATCGCCATGAAAACCCTCGATAAAGCCAGGACAGGAGTCGGAGCTCAAGGGGTCGGGCTGGCACAGGGGGCTTTCGATGAGGCGCTCAACTTTGCTAGGCAAAGGCATCAATTTGGACACCCGATCATTAGTTTTCAGGCTGTTCAACATATGCTTGTTGATATGGCGATACAGATAGAGGCTGCAAGGGCTTTGGTCTATAGTGTTGCTCGCTATATCGACAGTGATACTAAAGATGTGTCTAAGGAATCTGCTATGGCAAAAACCTTTGCAACAGATATATGCATGAAGGTTGCTACTGATGCGGTTCAGGTAATGGGGGGGGCTGGATACATGAGGGAGTACCCTGTTGAAAAAATGATGAGAGATGCAAAGATACTTCAGATTTATGAAGGGACAAATCAGATTCAAAGGAATGTAATAGGGCAAGCGCTTATCAAGGATGCAGTCAAGAAAAAATAATGCTATGGAAACAAGGCAGGCGACATTAAGGCGGTAGTTTCCTCAAATCCACTCATTATATTCATGTTGTGCACAGCCTGCCCTGCTGCACCCTTTACGAGATTATCAATAGCTGAAATAATAATCAAAGTATTAGTCCTTCTAACTGCCTTAATCCCTATCTCACAGAAGTTGGAGCCTCTTATATTTTTGGAGTTCGGGAAGATTCCTTCATCCAAAACCCTTATAAAGGGTTCGTTTTTGTATTTTTCTTTATACTCTGATATTACTTGTTTCGTATCAACATCCATTTTTAATTCAGCGTATATTGTGGAAATGATTCCCCTGTCCATTGGAAGCAGATGGGGGGTGAAATTTACTTTAATATCCCTTTTTGCAATCAATGAAAGTTCCTGCTCAATCTCAGGTGTATGCCTATGGACGCCTATTCCATAAGCCTTAAAGCCTTCATTTACCTCACAATAAGAAAAATCAACACTTCCTTTTCTTCCGGCCCCTGATGTGCCGGATTTAGAATCTATAATCAGGTGTTCAAGTTCTATAAGTTCCTGGCTTATGGCTGGATACAATCCCAGAATTGCGGATGTTGGATAACAACCAGGGTTTGAAATGAGCCTGGAATTCTTTATTTTTGCACGATTGATTTCAGGGAGTCCATATACCGCATATTTAAGGGTTTCGGGATAATTATGCGGCGTTTTATACCATTGCTCATATACAAGCGGACTAGAAAGGCGGTAATCTGCAGAGATATCAATTACCATTTTGCCATTTTGAAAGAAAAAATTTACAGCTTCCTGTGAAGCCGCATGTGGCAATGCCATAAAAAATAAATCTGCTTTCTCTATAAGTTTATCTTTATCCAGAGGTTCATAAATAAGGTTGCTATAACAATAAAGATGAGGAAAGACGCTGTTTACTTGGCTGCCAGAGGATTTTTCAGATGTAACGGCGGTTATTCTGACCTTGGGGTGAAAAGCGAGGATTCTGAGCAACTCAGCGCCTGCATAACCGCTTCCGCCGCATACCGCGACTTTAAGCATGTTGTTAATCTCCAAAAAAATTAATATTATAGTTATTTTGAGCTTTTAAGGGAGACTAATAAGAGTCTGTTTATAAAGTCGATAAACCCATTATTTTACCATTCCGACCGAAGGGAGGAATCTTGAAAACTCAAAGATTTCTGTGATTTCGAACGAAATGACAGGAATCTTTTCATATAGTTTATTAACAGACACTAACAAGTCGGAACAATCTCCTGCACAGGAAATTGCCCCGAACTTTATAGGAAAAACTGACAGCGCATATAGAGCACGGTATCATCTCTTTGAAAACTGAAATCTCTTTCTTGCGCCTTTTTGACCGTATTTTTTCCTCTCTACTTCTCGGGGATCACGAGTGAGGACACCCTCTTTTTTAAGTCTTGTTTTTAAGTCGCTGTCAACCTTGACAAGAGCCCTGGATATACCATGTCTGAGAGCCCCTGCCTGACCGCTCATACCGCCTCCGACAACCTTTGCATTGATATTATATTTATCAGCCATCCCTGTTATTTGCAGAGGTTGCTTGATAACCATTCTGAGAGTTTCGCGGGGGAAATAGGTCTCCAGATCCCTGTCGTTCACTATTATCTTACCGTCACCCTGAGATAGGACAACACTGGCTACAGCTCTTTTTCTTCTGCCTGTTGCTTGATATTCAATAGAAGGCATAAAATCACTCGCTCCTTATTTTGAAATTTCTATCAACTCTGGTTTTTGCGCGCTGTGTGGGTGAGTTGAGCCGCGGTAAACCTTCAATTTTTTAAACATTGCCCTGCCAAGCCTGTTTTTGGGGAGCATCCCCCAGACAGCATCCATAATGACCTTTTCAGGCTCATATGACATCCTTTCTTTAAGGCTTTTCGTCTTGAGGCTGCCAATGTAGCCGGTATGCCTATAGTAAAATTTATCGTCAAGCTTGTTACCTGTAATTTTGATACTATCGGCATTGATGACGATTATAAAATCGCCCGTGTCAGAATTTGGGGTATAAACAGGTTTATGTTTCCCTCTCAAATAAACAGCTATCTTGGCTGCCATGCGTCCGAGGATCTGCCCTTTTGCATCAACGACATACCATTTCTTATCAATATCTTCTTCTTTTGCGAATTTTGTCTTCATTGCTAAAACCACCTATCTTAAAAATAAGCTTCAACTAAAGAATAGCTAATTATGCTAATAAAAAACGAGGCTATTTGTCAAGATTGGCATTGCCAGCTATATTTTTTAATTGATAATACAGGATATATTATGGTAATCTTAACGGCGAGTGTTTCCTTAAGAAATGCGGTAAACATATATTTTTTTATTAAAAACTTACGGATAGTTTCCTGAAACGCCATAGAAATTAGTCTCGTAGGAGGGAATGATGCCCAAAACGACTTCGCGTAGAAAAAATTGGAAGCCCGCCACCCTCGCTATTCATGGCACATCCCGTCAACCAAAGGCATACCACTCTGTTTCTACTCCAATAGTTCAAACCTCAAATTACTATTTTGACAAGATAGCAGAGGTTGTGGATTTTATGAAGGCTAAAGGTGAAGGCGTTATTTTGCGTGAGCATGAGTATGGTCGTTACGGCAACCCAACACAGCAGGAATGTGAGCGTAAACTTGCTGCAATAGAAGGGGCTGAAAGGGCGATATTGTTTTCATCAGGAATGAGTGCAGTCATTTTAACCATAATTACGTATATGAAACCAGGCGGACATATAATCTTTACAAGCGATTGCTATCGTCAGACGAGGGACTTTGCCATAAATATGCTTTCTAAGTTTGGACTTTCATACTCAATCACAGAACCAACGGTTGAAGCTATAGCTGCTGATATAAGGCGGAACACAAACATTATCTTTACTGAATTGCCTACAAACCCTTATTTGCGCGTAATTGATATATCCTCTATAGTAAAAATTGCTAAAAAACATAAGATGCTAACTGTCATTGATACAACAATGGCCACTCCTTTCAACATAAAACCACTGGAACTTGGTGTTGATATTATTATACACTCAGCTACGAAGTATCTTGGCGGTCACAATGACCTCCTTGCCGGTGTTGCGCTCGGTAAATCCAGTTTATTGGACGACCTTTATCGGATACAGCGCATGATAGGTTCTATTGCTGAACCTTTTACATGCTTTCTTTTGGAAAGAGGGTTGAAGACATTTGCCATTAGAATGGAGCATCATAACAAGGCTGGCTTAAAAATTGCCCAAATGCTCGAATCCCACCGTAGGATAGAAAAGGTCTGGTATCCAGGACTGAAATCACATCCGGATTATAAGAAAGCGGTCAGGCAGATGAAAGGTTTTGGGAGCGTTATAACATTTCTTTTGAAAGGCGGCGATAGTGAGACCGCCAAATTTATTGACTCTTTGGAACTTTTTCTTATAACCCCGAGTCTTGGCGGCACTGAGAGCCTTATAACCCAAATGTCAACAATGTCTTTTTTTGACTATCCAAGTGAATATCGTCATTCAATAGGGATGGTGGATAATCTTGTTAGGGTCGCTCTTGGACTTGAAGATATTGATGACCTGATAGCTGACCTAAATCAGGCGCTTAATCGGATCTAA